>JAOATF010000016.1 GCA_030158285.1 Hyphomonadaceae bacterium | reverse complement strand
CATGAATCACATCAGCTCACCGAATTGAACCCTGAATGTCGATTGGTCCTAGTCGAGCTGCGGCGGGCCGAAAGCGCTATCGAAGAATTCGTAGACCAGCTTGCCTTCCTCGGGCGGGGCCGTCTCGATGAATTTCTGCGGGCGATAGCGGCGCTGTTCGCAGTTCTGGTTGCCGATGACCGCGAACTGGGCGCGCGAGGTGCAGAACACGGTGGAGGCGTTCTTCATGCGGCGCGTGCCGGCGTCGGTGGCCATTTCGGCGAACACATAGTGCGGGGCGGTGATCAGGCTTTCGTCGACGGCGCGGACGCACATGTTGGCGTCGATCAGCCACCAGCCGCGTGATTCAAGGCCATCGGGGCGCGAGCGGGCGATGGCGGCGAGGATGCGGTTGCTGGTGCGGTTGCACAGCTCCATGCCGACCTGGCGGGCGCGGCGGTTGGCGACGTCTTCCAGCACGTCGATCAGCTCGGCCTGCGTGGTGGTTGGCGGCATCTTGCGCTCGGCGAGGAAGGCGTTGATGGCGGCGCGGCTTTCGCGGCCGAGATAGCCATCGACCACGTCCTGGAAGATGCCGGCGTCGTTGAGCAGGCGCTGGATGCCGGCGTTCTGGGGCGACTGGTTGGATTTGTCGTAGAGCTCGGTCTCGTTGAACGTCATCGCGCCGCCCTTGCCATCGAGGCGGACGGCGGAGAAGCCGCGAGACTCAAGGCCCATGGACTGGCAGGAGGACGGGTTCTCGACGGCGAAGGAGCCGTTGGTGTCGACGCAGAGCGGGGTCTGTCCGCTCCAGTCACGCTGGCCGCCGCGGTGGGCCTTGGACGAGCGCGAGAAGACGAAATAGATGCCGGGCTTCAGCGGGCCGGGAAGGGCGATCTCGCACTGGCCGGGGCGGATGCGCGTCCAGCCTTCGACGATGACGTCCGAGCCATCGGGACGGCCGGTGGCGGCTTCGATCACGTAGGACGTGCGGTTGCACAGCTCCCAGCCGCTCTTGCCGCCGCCCTGGGCGGAGGCGGGGGCGGAAGACGGCACGACCAGCATGCCCGCGAGCGCGAGCAGGCAGAGCAATCGAACGAACCAATCAGACCTCAGCTTTTCAGGCCCGCGGCTTGCCATTGTGAACCAGCGTACCCGCACCATGCTCGGTGAACAGCTCCATCAGAAGGGCGTGGCGCTGCCGACCGTCCAGAATGACAGCGGCGCCGACTCCCTTTTCCACCGCCTGAATGGCGGTTTCAAGCTTGGGAATCATCCCCCCTTTAGCAGTTCCGTCTGCGATAAGACCGCGCGCCTCATCGACCGAGAGTTTCTCGATCAGCTTGCCGTTCTTGTCGAGAACGCCAACGATATCCGTGAGGAAAAGCACCCGTTCGGCCTTGAGCGCGCCGGCGATGGCGCCCGCAGCCGTATCGGCGTTGATGTTGAAGCTCCTGCCGTCGGGGCCGACGCCCACGGGGGCGACCACGGGAACGAAGTCGTCATCGGCCTGCGCGGCCAATGCTTCCAGGACCGAAATGTCCACCTTGTCGGGTTCGCCGACATAGCCGAGGTCGACCACGCGCTCGATATTCGAATCAGGGTCGCGCTTGGTGCGGGTGACTTTCGTTGCGGTGACGAGGTTGGCGTCCACGCCCGACAGGCCCACCGCCTTCACCTTGGTCACGCGATCCGGGTCCGCGCCGTCGATCTGGAAGGCAGCGTTGCCGGCGGCGTTGATGGCGCGAACGATGGCGCCGTTGATCGCGCCCGCCAGCACCATCTCCACGATCTCCATCGCTGCGGCGTCGGTGACGCGCAGGCCATCTTCGAACGTGGAGGTGATGCCGAGCTTGTCGAGCATGCGGCCGATCTGCGGCCCGCCGCCGTGGACCACGACCGGGTTGATGCCCATGAGCTTCAGGAGAACCACGTCGCGGGCGAAGTTTTCCGCCAGCTCCTGGTTTTCCATGGCGTGGCCGCCGTATTTGATGACGATCGTCTGCTTGTCGTATCGCTGGATGTACGGCAGCGCCTCGGACAGCATCCGCGCGGTGAAAAACGCGCCGGAATTGGGATCGGCGATCTGGGCGGGTATCTTCGTCATGCGCGCCCTTTAGCGGGTTTCGGGGGCGGGTAGAAGGGGGCGTGATGTTACGCTCAAAACACGCCGCGAAGGAAGGCTGCAAGGTCGGCCTCGTCGCGCAAAACACGGACAATCACAATGTGATCGTCCTTTGGGACGTAGGCGATATAATGCCGGCCATGATGGTGAACCCGCACCATCTGCGAAGCGCCTTCCTTCTCCGGCGCCATCTGCGGGAAGGTCGCCAGAATGGCGAGCGTCTTCAGCATATCCGCCAGATAGCGTTCGGCCTGCGCCCGGCCGAAGGTTTCGAAACCAAAGTCAAACATCTCAAGCAGGTCCGCGTCGGCGGGCTCGCTGAGAACATACCTGCTCAAGCGCGCTTCTTGCGCTGCTCGTGTTTCTTCAGCGCCTCCTGGAAGATCTCTTCAACCGTGCGGTTGCTGATGCCGGATGCGAGGCCTTCGTCGATCAGCTTTTGAAACTTCGCCCGGCCGGACTCGCGTTGCATGTCGCGTCGCAGCAGGTCGCGAATGAACTCGCTGTCGTTGCCGTAGCCGCCAGTCTTGACGCGTTCGTCGATATGCTCACCGAGCTCATCCGGCATCGAGAATGTCTTGCGGATCATAGGATTGCTCCGTTCATACCTGTTCATAACAGATATGAAATCCATTTTCCAGCCTGTCTATTTCACCACCGGCAGCACCACCGCACTGGCCTGTGTGGCCGAGCGATAGATGCTCTGCGTCGCCTTTTTGTAATCGCCCGGTTTCGCGAAGAAGATGTTGGGGACGTAGGTCTGCGGGTTGCGGTCGTAGAGGGGGAAGAGGGTGGATTGCACCTGGACCATGATGCGGTGGCCCTTCAGGAACACGTGGTCGACGTTGGGCAGGCCGAACTTGTAGTTTTCGGCCTTGCCGGCTTTCAGGGCCTGCGGCTTGGCGAAATCCTTCACATAGCGGCCGCGGAAGATCTCGAAGCCGATGCCGGTCTGCATGCCGGCGGTTTCGGGATGGTAGGTGTCGTTCTCCGGATTGACGTCGATCAGCTTCACGACCCAGTCGCTATCCGTGCCCGAGGTGGCGGCGAACAGGTTGACCTGCGGCGCGCCCATGATGTGGACGTCCTCCGTCAGCGGCGCTGTCACGTATTCCAGCACGTCGGGACGGCCGGAGACGAAGCGCTGGTCGTTGACGAGCCATGTCCGCCACGCTGTTGCATCGCGCATGTTGACCGGGCGCGGCACGAACGGGACGGGCTTGGCGGGATCGGAGACGTAGTCGTCGTGCGCATCCTTGTCGCCGGGCTTCGTCCAGCCGAGCGCGCCGTTGGCCTGCAGGTAGAGCGGCGTGGGTGTGCCCAGCGGCCACGCTTTCGATTCATCCCATGTGTTGACGCCGGTTGCGAAGGTGGCGACGGGCGGGATTTTCGGATCGGGCGTGCCCTTCAGGTAGTGATCGAGGAAGGGCTTCATGTAGTGCGTGCGGAAATGCAGCGCGGTGTCGCCCGGGAATTTGAACGGCCCCAGCTCCGTGCCGATGTAGTTCACGCCCGAATGGCGCCACGGCCCGATGACGAGGAAGAGCTTGTCGTTGTTGACGTCCTTCGGCTCCAGCGTGTGGTAGACCTTGGGCGCGCCATAACTGTCTTCCTGATCCCACTGGCCGACGACGAGCATGGTCGGCACGGTGAGCGGCCGGTCCTTGAGCCAGCGATCGACCGCCTGCTCGGACCAGAAGGCGGTATACGCGGGGTTCTGGAACATCTTCTGGATGAAGGGGAAGCTGTCGAGGCCGTAGGCCTTGGCGTAGTCGCCGGCCGAGCCCGCATTCAGGAAGGTGGCGTAGTCGTCGCCCATGCCGTTGGCGACGGTGCGGTTGTCGCCTGCGTTGATCGTGAGCCCCGTGAGAAAGTCGAAATTGGGCTGGCGGAAGGCGCCGTTGTGAAACCAGTCGTCGCCCATCCAGCCATCGACCATCGGGCTCTGCGGCACGGCGGCCTTGAGCGCGGGATGCGGATCAATGGTGGACACGAGCGAGGTGAAGCCGGGATAGGACGAGCCGGTGGTGCCGACCTTGCCATTGCTCTCGGGGACGTTCTTCACCAGCCAGTCGATGGTGTCGTAGGCGTCGGTGGCTTCATCCACGCTTGTCTTGTTGAGCACGCCGCGGATCGGGCGGTTCATCACGAACTCGCCCTCGGATTTTCCGCGTCCGCGAATGTCCTGGTAGACGCGGATATAACCCTCGTTGACGAACTCGGAGTCCATCACGGGCAGGATATCGACGAGGCGCTGGCTGCCCATGCGCGCGGTTGCGCCGCCGGCGTTGTAGGGCGTGCGCGTGAGCAGGATCGGCGCGTTTGTCGTGCCCTTGTACATCGCGATGACGGTGAACAGCTTGGCGCCGTCGCGCATCGGGATCGCGACTTCGCGGCGGATGAAGTCGGCATCCGGGCGCGTGTAGCTGTAGGTGGGGTTCATGTCCGGCGTCATTGGCGTGACGGCGGGGGGCGTGACGACAGGAGGCTGAGCAAGGGCGATGGCGGAAAGGGCCGTGAGCGTGGCGACGCTGGCGGCGAGGACGAGCTTGCGAAGCATGAGGGCCTCCCGAATGGAAGGCTCTCCTTAGCGCATCAGTTCTTGAGCCGGTAGCCGGTCTTGAACATCCAGCTAACGATGCCGAGCAGGACAAGCGTGAAGGCCGCCGTGACGCCGAGGCTGACAAAGACATTGTCGCCCTCGAGGCCGAAGAAGGCCCAGCGATAGCCCGCGATCAGGTGGACCACCGGGTTGAGCTGGGCGACGCCCTGCCAGGCGGGCGGCAGCATGTCGACGGTGTAGAAGGCGCCGCCAAGGAAGGTCAGTGGCGTGACGATCAGCATCGGAATGAAGTTCAGCTGCTCAAAACTCTGCGCCCAGATGCCGATGATGAAGCCGAACAGGCTGAAGGCAAATGAGACCAGTATCAGGAACAGCACCATCTCGACCGGATGCAGGATCTGCACGGGCACGAAGAGATAGGCGGTCGCGAGTATCACGAGGCCGAGGATGACGGACTTGGTGGCGGCAGCGCCGACGAAGGCGATGACGATCTCGAGGTAAGACACAGGCGCGGAGAGCAGCTCGTAGATCGTGCCGGTGAATTTCGGGAAGTAGATGCCGAAGCTCGCGTTGAAGATCGAGTTGGTGAAGATCGACAGCATGATCAGGCCCGGCACCAGGAAGGAGCCGTATTCGAGGCCCGGCACGATCGGCGCCATGCGGCTGCCGATGGCGGAGCCGAAGACGACGAAATAGAGCGCGGTGGTGATCACCGGCGTGGCGAGGCTTTCGCCGATGGTGCGGAAGAAGCGCACCATCTGGAAGCGGTACATCGACCAGACACTGTTGCCGTTGAAGGCGAGGACGCCGCCGGTGGGGCCGCGATGGACGGCGATGGCGGGCTTGGCTGCCGTGGCGGAGGTTACATCGTTCATTGGATTACGCCTTCAGCTGGGCTGCGGCTTCGGCCTTCGGCGTGTGCACGAGGCCGACAAAGATCTCCTCCAGCGAGGAGGTGCGCGTGTCGAGATCCTTGAACTGGATGTTCAGCTCGCTCATGCGGCGGATCAGGGAGGAGACGCCGGTGCGCTCGGCCGTCGTGTCGAACGTGTATTCGAGACGGCTGCCATCATTCTTGAGTTCGAGGCTCCAGTCGCCGAGGCCGTCGGGCAGGGCCTTGAGCGGATCGGCGAGTTCGAACGCGACCTGCTTCTTGCCGAGCTTCTTCATCAGCGTGGATTTGTCTTCCACCAGGATCAGCTCACCCTTGGCGATGACGCCGACGCGGTCCGCCATCTCCTCGGCTTCCTCGATATAGTGGGTGGTGAGGATCACGGTGACGCCGCGATCGCGCAGCTTGCGCACGAGGTTCCACATGTCGCGGCGGAGTTCGACGTCGACGCCGGCGGTGGGCTCGTCGAGGAACAGGATCTGCGGCTCGTGGCTCAGCGCCTTGGCGATCAGCACGCGGCGCTTCATGCCGCCGGAGAGCGCCTGCAGCTTCTCGTCCTTCTTTTCCCAGAGCGAGAGGTCGCGGAGGATCTGCTCGATATAGGCGGGATTGGGCGGCAGGCCGAACAGGCCGCGCGAGTAGGTGGTGACGGCCCAGACCGTCTCGAAGATGTCGATGTGCATCTCCTGCGGCACGAGGCCGATCAGGGAGCGTGCGGCGCGATAATCCTTCCGCGTGTCATAGCCCGCGGCGGTGATCTCGCCTGTGGTCGGGGTGATGATCCCGCAGACGGCGTTGATCAGCGTGGTCTTGCCCGCGCCATTGGGGCCTAGCAGGGCGAAGATCTCGCCCTTGGCGATGTCGAGATCGACTGTCTTCAGCGCCTGCAGCCCGCCCTTGTAGGACTTGCTGAGACCCCGGATCGAGAGAACGGGCTTCATGCTGTGGGAGACCCCCGGCGTTTATCTGTGTTCTGGCTCTTGAGGCGGCCTCCGGCGATGTGGGGCCGGTGGCGACGACTGTCCAGAGGACGCACGAGGAATATCAAACCCGACAGGCGCTGGCAGTCATTTTGCGCCGGCGGAACGCTCGTAGCTGCCATTACGGTGGCAGGAAGTCTGAGCCCGGCCCCTCGTGGTTCGACGGGCGCTCCCTTTGGTCGCTGCTCACCATGAGGGACCTCAACTGACGCCAGCGAGGGCGGGAGGGGATCAGAGGAGCGAGAGAATCGTCGCGCGCAGTTCCGGCAGGCCTTCGCCTTTTTCGCTGGACGTGGCGATGACGTGCGGGTGGGCCGCGGGTTGCTTCATGAGCGCCGCCTTGGTGGCTTCGATGAGCGGCGCCAGTTCAGACTTCTTGATCTTGTCGGCCTTGGTGAGGACGACCTGGTATTGCACCGCTGAGCTGTCGAGCTGTTCCATCACGCCGAGATCGACCTGGCCGATGCCGCGGCGGCTGTCGATCAGCACGAAGACGCGCTTCACGTTCGAGCGGCTGCGCAGGTAGTTGAGGTTGAGGCGGCTCCAGACATCGACGTTCTTCTTCGGCGCCTCGGCGAAGCCATAGCCGGGCAGGTCAACGATGTAGAGGCGGCCGGGGCCGAGATCGAAGAAGTTGATCTCCTGCGTGCGGCCCGGCGTGTTGGAGGCGCGCGCGAGGCTCTTGCGGTTGCACAGCCCGTTGATGAGGCTGGACTTGCCCACATTGGAGCGGCCGGCGAAGGCGATCTCGGACCGGTCGGCGTCGGGCAGGCCATCGAGCCTCACGACGCCCTTGGCGAAATCCACCGGCCCGGCAAACACCTTGCGGGCGGCCTCGATCTGCTCAGGTGTGAAGTCGGACATGGTCGTCGCCAGTCTGTCAGCCCGCTACGCGGTCTTCTTCGTCGTCAGCTTCTTGAGCAACTTGTCGAACTCGGTCTCGACGCCCGTGCGGCGCATGATGATGTACTGCTGGATGATCGAGATGATGTTCGACCACACATAGTAGATCACGAGGCCCGAAGCGAAGCCGGCGAACAGCACCATGAAGACCAGCGGGATCCAGCGCATGATCTGGCGCTGCATCGGATCGGTCGGCGGGGCAGAGAGGCTCTGCAGGCCCACCATGGTGATGCCATAGAGGATCGGCCAGAAGCCGAGGCCGAGCAGGCCGCCGATCAGCGGCACCGAGCGCGGCTCCCACGGGATGAGGCCAAACAGGTTGAAGATCGAGGTCGGATCAGCCGCCGACATGTCGCGGATCCAGCCGATGAACGGCGTGTGGCGCATCTCGATGGTGACGTTCAGCACGTGGAACAGCGACCAGAACACGAACATGGTCGGGATCAGCGGAAGGCAGCCGGCGACCGGATTGACCTTTTCGCGCTGGAACAGCTTGGCCTGTTCGGTGCGCATGCGTTGCGGGTCGGCTGCAAAGCGTTCCTGGATGGATTTCATCTCGGGCTGCAGCAGGCGCATCTTCGACATGGATTTGTACATGTTGTACTGCAGCGGGAAGAACACCGTCTTCACCACGACAGTCAGCGCAAGGATGGCGAGGCCGAAAGCGCCGAACGTGCTGTCGAGCAGTTTCAGGAACCAGAAGAACGGCTTCGTGATGAAGAACATGAAGCTCCAGTCGATCGCATCCGTGAACGCCGGGATCTTGTCGACGTTCTCATAGCGCTCCAGCACGTTGGCGCGCTTGGCACCGGCGAAGATGCGCGATGTCTTGGTGATCGACTTGCCCGGCTCGATTGAATACGGCGAGAGCGCATAGCCGGCCGTGAAGGTGGTGAGGCCGTTCAGCTTCTCCGAGCCGGCGATCATCTGCACTTCTTCAGCCTGTTCCGGGATCGCCGCGGCCATCCAGTATTTGGTGGTCAGCGAGTTCCAGCCGCCGGTGACCGAGCGCGTGACGGCTTTGCCCTGGTTGAGGTCGTGATAGTTGATCTGCTGATTCTTGTCGGTGCCGTAGACGCCTAGCGCACCGCGGTGGGCGCCGGTCTCAGAGTGGGGCGTGTTGACGAGATCGTTGGTCAGCGCCTGACGCAGCTGGGCCTTCTGGGTCAGCGTGATCGGCGTCGTGCCCGTGTTGGTCACGACATCGCTGATCGAGAACATGTAGTCCTTGTCGATCGTGATGGTGCGATCAATGCGGACCGACGCGGCGGTGAAGGTCAGCGTCAGCGGATTTTCCAGCGTGAGCGGGCCGGTGCTGGTCTGCGCCCACACCACATCGTCGGTGGTGGTGGTCGGCGTGGTCCAGGCGACAGTCGCGTAGAAGGCGCGGTCGGTGCTGGCGGGGGCCAGCAGCTTGATCTCGCCTTTCGGGTTCTTCGCTTCCTTGTCCTGCACCGTCTCGTAGTAGTTCTTCAGCGACACATCATCGATACGCGCGCCGAGCAGCGAGATCGAGCCTTCGATCGACGGACCCTGCACGGCCACGCGCGAGCCATCGGCGAGGCCAGCGGTGACGACTTCATCTCGGGTGCGGACGGCAGGAGCGGCAACTGTAGTCTGCTGCTCGGTCACTTGCGTGTTTGCGACCGGCCGCGGCCCCCAAGGCGAATTCATGAAGCCGAAGTACAGGGCCGCACACAGCACAATCGCCAGCAACAGATTGCGGGTGTCTTCCTTTTCCATGGGGATCAGGTCCTGTCAGAGGAGGTGTCGGCGCCGGGGGCCGGATGGCCATCGCCAGCGGGGAGAAGACGGCGGCGGAGGCTTATCAACGCCGTTTCCATATCGTCAAGCAAACGCGGCCAGGGGGCCGTTGCGGTCTCCTGACGCGCTATGAACACGTAATCGGCCCCGGAGACGCCAAGCTGGGGCAGGAGCGCCCGAGCAGCTTCGCGCAGGCGGCGGCGCGCGCGGTTGCGAACCACGGAGTTGCCGACCTTCTTGGTGGTGGTGAAGCCCTCGCCGGCAGGGGGGCGGGGAAGGGCGCGGCGGCGGCCCTGGACAACAACGATTCGCTTGCGCTCGCTGTAACCCTCTGCAACAAAAAGAAATTCACGCCGCACCCGGAGGCGTTCAACCTCAAGTGGCGGCGTGTTGATGTCGGTCGGGAGGGCCCGCTTGGGCCCTGAAGAGCTTAGGCGCTGAGGCGCTTGCGGCCCTTGGCGCGACGCGAAGCCAGGATTTTCTGGCCGTTCTTCGTCGCCATGCGCGAGCGGAAGCCGTGGCGCCGTTTGCGCTTCAGGTTGCTCGGCTGATAGGTCCGTTTGGTGGCCACGGGTCACTGCCCCTTATTCCTTTAGGAGGCGGGGGAACTACATGCTCGACCGGGGCGAGTCAAGCGCATGTCCTGCCCTCGAAAAACCCGCCCCCTGCGACCGGATTGCAGCTATGCCATTGCAGAAGCATCTGGAAAGTGTCGGTTCTGCCGCTGCGGAACCACAACGGCTATATTACACTGCGATAACAAGAAGCGGTCCCTGCCCTCTGGATAGGGGAGAGGTTGAGGAACCGCCGGACAGGAAACGCCCAGGGGACTCCAACTGAGCGAGACGCAAGACCAGGACACGGGCCAGACCCCGGCGAGTGCGCCGACAGGGTCCAAGGGGCGATTCCTGTCGGGCCTGCGTGGCCGCCTGATCATCCTGACCACGGCTTTCGTGCTGTTCGCCGTCACGCTGGCCTATCCCGTGCTGGCGGCAAGCTATCGCACCACCTGGCTTAACCAGCGCGGGCAGGCGGCGCAGATCGCGGCGCTGGCCGTGGAAGCCGCGCCCGACGGCCGGGTGAGCGAGGAGTTGTCGCGCCGGCTGCTGGAAGAGGCGCAGGTCGTCTCCGTGGCTGTGCAGGGGAAAGACTTTCGCGGCGAGATCCTGCCGCCGGCCATTCCGATCCATGGCGACCTCGTGTCGATCGACCTGCGCACCGAGTCGTTCTTCGATGGCATCGGCGGGGCGATGGGATTGTTCTTCGCGCCGGAGGGACGCTTCCTGCGCATCAGCCTCGCGCCACAGCTGACGCAGGATGAAGTGCTCGAAGTCATCGTGCCCGAGATCGCGTTGCGGCGCGGGCTGGTGACCTTCTCGCGCGTGCTGCTGATCTTCTCGCTGGCGATCGCGCTGGTGGTTGGCGGACTTGTGTACTTCGCGATCTATCGGCTTGTCGTGCGGCCGATGCGGCGGATGACCTACAGCATCGTCAAGTTCGCCAATGAGCCTGAGGCGGCAGAGATCGAGCCCATGCCCGGCGGCGCCTATGAAATGCATCGCGCCAATGCGGCGCTGCAAGCGATGCAAAAGACAGTCTCGGCGGCGTTCCGTCAGCGCAAGCGACTGGCGGAGCTGGGCGAGGCGGTGGCCAAGATCAACCACGACCTGCGCAACTCGCTGTCAGCGGCGCAGATCGTGTCCGAGGGCCTCGCCCAATCGGAAGACCCGCGCGTGAAACGTGCAGCGCCGCGGCTGGAGCGCGCCATCCAGCGCGCCGTGAACCTCGCCGAAGCCACGCTGAGCCATGCGCGCGCCGAGCCGTCCGCGCCAAACCTCGCGCCCGTGAACCTTGTTGCGGCGCTGGACGAAGCGGCGACCGAAGGCCTGGCAGGCTGCAACGAGGTGACATGGAAGCTGGATGCGCCGCTCGCGGTCAACGCCATGGCGGATGCGGATCACGTCCACCGCATCGTCGCCAATCTGGTGCGCAATGCCGGCCGCGCCATCGGCGAGCAGAAAGACCGCACCGAGCCCGGTCGCATCTCCGCCCGCGTCTTCCGCGACGGGCCGTGCGCGATCATCGAGATTGCGGACAACGGCCCGGGCATTCCCAATGCCGTGGTCGGCCGCCTGTTCCAGCCCTTCGCGGGGTCCGCCTCGCGCGGCGGGGCAGGGCTTGGCCTCGCCATCGCGCGCGAACTGGCGCGCGGCATGAAGGGCGAGCTGGAGCTGTCAGCCAACGGTCCGAGCGGCGCGGTCTTCCGCCTGCGCGTTCCAGCGGTCGCCTAGCCCCCAAAAGAAATCGAGGACCACGGCGCGGGCCGGGTCCTCGAAGTGACGCTTCCGTGTCGGGCGGATAGCGTCTGGGCGATGGATCAGCTCTCGCTGGCCGGCTTCGTGATGTCGTCGGCGGGCGATTTGTCGAGCGCGCGAACCGTCTCGAGGTGGGTTTCCACCGTCGGCACCGTCTTGGCGGCGAAGGCGCGGAGCCCGGCGTCGATGCCGTTTTCCGAATAGCCCTTCAGGTTGTCGCGCGAATTCTCGTGAACCTCGGTCTGCTGGTCGATGTAGACGTCGTCGAAGTCCTCGACCTTCGCATCACGCAGCTTGGTCAGCTCTTCCGTGAAGTGGTTGTCGAGCGTGGTCGGCGGCGTCACCTGCGCGGAGGTCGAGAGCGAGGTCAGTTCGGCCAGCGAGGCGGTGTGGCCATCGACCAGCATCTGGGCGAAGTCCTTCACGGCCTGCACCTTCGAACGCTCGAGCGCCAGCTTGCTGGATTCGATCTCGAACATGTTGGACAGCGAGGCCTTCTGCACGAAGTCGACCGTCGCCTGGTCAATCGCGGGCGTTGCATCAGCCGCCGTTTCGGTCGGCACGGCATTGCTGGCGGCCGGTTCAGGGCCACCGCAGGCGGCCAGGCCCAAGGCAATGGCAGAGGCTGCGAGCAGCATCGGCATCTTTGCGCGGGTCATTCATTTCTCCTCATGAGTGCCGTGGCTGCCCGACAGGGCGCCACACTGCGGCAACAACGTGAGGTCGCTATGCGAGTTCCGATGGAACCCGCCCAACGAGATGACGATACAGTCAGGTTCCCTACTTCACCGACTCGATCGCAACGCCTTCGCGGCGTGGATCAGCGCCGCCTTCGAGGCGATCATTGCGCACGACGATCAGGTTGAGGCCGGAGACCTCGCCCGTCACTTCCTGCACCTTGAAGCCCTGCGAGCTAAGCACGCCCGACCATTGCTTGCCGGTCGCGTTGGCGCCCGCTGTAGGGTCGGACGTTTCAACGCGCACCGTCTGTCCGCGCGCGATGACGTTCGGCAGGGCGGAGGCTTCCTGCGCCGTCGCACCCCAGTCGAGTACGGCGACCAGCGTCTTCGAAACATAACCTACGATAGAGTTCCCGCCTGGCGATCCGGTGATCATGAAGGGCTCGCCCGCCTTGTCGAACACGATAGTGGGCGACATGGACGAGCGCGGCCGCTTGCCCGGGCCCGGCGCGTTGGCGATGGGCTTGCCGCCCAGCGTCGGCGGGCGCGTGAAGTCGGTCAGCTGGTTGTTGAGCAGGAAGCCATTGGTCCAGCGCTGCGAACCGAAGCCGCTTTCCACGGTGGCGGTGAAGGAGACGGCGTTACCCTCGCGGTCGATGAACGACATGTGCGTGGTGCCCGGCGAGGCCGTGTTGGTGTCGCGGCCCCACATGTCGATGATCGGTTTGTTGTACAGCACCGCGCCCGGATCGCCCGGTTGCGGCGCATCGCCCGGCTTGAATCCGCCGGCGGCGCGGGATTTCAGGTAGGCGGGGTTCAGCAGGTCCGCGACCGGGACGGTCACGACGGCCGGGTCGGCGACGTAGTGATCGCGGTCGGCATAGCCGAGCTGCTGGGCCAGCACGAAGTCGCGCAGGTTCGCTTCCGGCGTCGCGTCGGGGCTGCCGGCCGCGATGAGATCGTAGAGGCCGAGGATCTGGTTCATCGCCACGCCGCCGGAAGACGAGGGCGGGGCCGAGCAGATCTTGTAGTCGCGGAACGGTCCGCACACGGCCGGCTTCTCGAGCACGCGATAGGCGGCAAGGTCGGCCAGCGAAAGCTCGCCCTGGATATCGCCGGAGTGAACTGCGTTGACGATATCCTGCGCGATGGGGCCGGAATACATCGCCGACGCGCCGTCCTTGGCGATGTAGCGAAGCGTCTCGGCGTACTCGGGATTGGTGCGGCGGTCGCCGACTGCCAACGCCTTGCCATTCGGAAAGAAGTAGGCAGCCGTTTCCGGGTTTTTGCCAAGCGGGCCGGCCTGATAGCGCGGGCTCAGCGAGTTGGCGAGGCGCGGTGACACGATGAAACCGTCATCCGCCAGCTTGATCGCTGCATCGAAGTTATCGGCCCACCGCAGTTTGCCGAATTTCCTATGCGCCGCTTCATAGAGCGCGACTGCGCCCGGCGTCCCCACCGACTTGCCCGACAGGATTGCCTGCACGAAGCCAAGGTTCTGACCATTGACCGTGAAATAGTCTGCCGTCGCCGTGGCGGGCGCCGTCTCGCGGCCATCGAACACGGTCGTGGTGTTGGACTTGCGATCATAGACGACCATGTAGCCGCCGCCGCCAAGGCCGGAGCTCTGCGGCTCGACGAGGCCAAGCACGGCGTGGGCAGCGATAGCGGCATCGACCGCGCTGCCGCCACGGTCCATCGCAGCGATGGCGGCTTCGACGGCGCGCTTGTCGGCCGCCGTGGCCATGGCGCGCTGCGAGAGGCGCCATTCGCCTTTCGCTGCGGCGGCGGTCTCTGCCGGTGGCGGGCTGGTGCAGCTTGCAGCCGAAAGCAGGGCAAGGGCGGCAAGGCCTGCCAGCAGGGAATGACGCATGCCTTGGCGCTCCAGGTTGCGCGGGGAGAAAGCTGTCTTCATACCTGCCCCCTTATACGGTCTTGCGCTTACGGCAACTGAACCCTGCCTTGAGGCCAGCGAAATGAGGAATTCCGCCACGTGACAGCACGCCCCGGCCCCCTGAACCTCATTACCGACGTCGGCGGCCTGCTGGTCGGCTCCGCCCACGACGCGGGCGTGGCAACAGGTGTGACGGTGATCCGCACGCCGGGCCGGGCCGTCGCGGCGGTGGCGGTGGCCGGTGGCGGCCCCGGCACGCGCGAGACCGACGCGCTGGGCGCCGACACGCTGGTGGATGCGCTGGATGCCGTCGTGTTATCCGGCGGCTCTGTCTACGGACTGGCGGCGGCGGATGGCGTGTGCGCCGCGCTGGGCGCGGCGGGGCAGGGCTTCGCACTGTTTCCGAACAGCACCATCCCGACATCGCCCATCGTGCCGTCAGCCATTCTCTATGACCTCGCCAATGGCGGCGACAAGGCGTGGGGCGAGACGCCGCCCTATCGCGCGCTAGGCATCACAGCGCTGAAAGCCGCTGCGACCACATTCGACCTCGGACGCACCGGCGCCGGCTATGGCGCACGCGCAGGCGGCGGCCCCGGCGGCCTCGGCTCAGCGAGCATCGCCACGCATGATGGCGTGGTGGTCGGCGCGCTGGCGGCTGTGAACTCGCATGGCGCAGTGAAGATGCCCGGCTCGGATGCTTTCTGGGCGTGGCCCTATGAACAGGCTGGCGAGTTCGGCGGCGCGCGTCCCGCGCCGGGCTACAGCTTCGATCCGGACGACTGGGGCACGGCCAAGAGCAATCCCGGCGTTACGCCGCCGCCGCCGATGGCAGGGCGCACGAACACCACGCTGTGCTGCGTCGCCACCAATGTTGCCCTGACGCCGCCGGAGGCGCAGCGGGTGGCCAAGATGGCGATGGCCGGGCTGGCGCGCGCCGTGCGGCCCGTGTTCGCGCCGTTCGATGGCGACGTGGTATTCTGCCTGTCCACCGCACAGGTGGAACGGCCCGAGCATCGCCCGTTCATGATCGCCCGCATCGGCGAGCTGGCGGCTACATGTCTCGCACGTGCCGTGGCGCGCGGCGTCTACGCGGCGGGCGGCTAGGCGGCAGCGCGTTTCCCGGCGGGGCCCTGATCGTTGGCGGTCGGGGGCGGGGCGGCAGTCTTGGCTGCTTCATTTTCCGGCGTCGGGAAGCTGAGCCGGAAGGTGGCGCCTGGGGTTTCCGTGCGAACCAGGTCTGCCTTCCCACCATGCGCATGCATGATGCGGCGCACGATGGAGAGGCCGAGGCCTGCGCCCCTGCCATCACCGAACTTGCCGCGCGAATGGCGGCTGAAGATCGCCTCGTCCTTGCCCTCGGGGACGCCCGGGCCTTCGTCGCTGACCAGGATCGCCGGCGGGTTGTGCGAGACATGGACCGTCACCGAGCGCCCGCGCGGGGTGAATTTCAGCGCGTTCTCGATCAGGTTCTTCAGCGCGTGGCTGATCGCATCGGTATCGCCGCGCACAATGGACTTACCGTCCGCATCGGCGAAGCCGAGATCGACGCCGGCGCGGATGGCCAGCGGCGTCATGTTCGACACCACGTCCTGCGCCAGCGTGGCAAGGTCTGCGCGCACGTCGGACTTCAGCACCAGACGCTCGGCGTTCGCCGACGCCAGCAGCTGCGTCGCGAGGCGAGAGAGGCCCTCGACCTCTTCCAGCAGACTGGCTGTATCGATCTTGTCGCCGTCCAGCTCCAGCCGCGCCTTGACGATGGCCAACGGGGTACGCAGGGCGTGCGCTGCGTCTTGCAGGAATTGCTTCTCGGCTTCGATGGAAGCGCGCAGTTTCTCCAGCGAGAAATTCAGCGACTTCACGAGTTCGACGACCTCGAGCGGCGCGTCCTTCGGGTCCAGCGGATGAATATCCTCCATTCGCCGGACGCGCTTCGCCTGCTCGCCGAGCGACTGCAGCGGCTCAAGCGTGCGACGGACCGTGCGGGACAGGAAGACCGCGATCAGCAATGCAAAAGGCACCACCGGCAGCAGGATGTGCATGAACGCCTCGCCCAGGGCCAGGCCGATCAACAGGCCGCCGGGGTCGGTGTGGGCGACGGCGATGATGTGACGCGTCTCGCCCTTGATGCGGAAGGTCTTGCCAGCCATCCAGCCGCCGCCGCCGCTGCTGGGCGCGTCCCATTCGGCGGGTGGCAGGCCGGGAGGGAATGTCTCGCGATCGATTGGCCCGTCAACCGAAGACACGATGAGCGCGCCGTCGCCATCCATCACGTACCACTCGTACGCATCGGGAAAGCGGAGGAACAGCGAGTGGCGTTGATTGATCCACGTACGCAGATCCTCGCCGTCCTTGTCGACTGGAAGGTCGGCCGCGATTTCCTTGGTTACGTCAAAGACCGTGCGCTGTTGCAGTTCGGGGATGTCGTAGCCGTAGTGCACGCCGACCGCCCCCGTGACGAACACGAGAATGATCAGCGAGATCACGATGACCCGCGACTTGAGGCGGCCGGCGAGCGACCATTCCTCTGTTTCAGGCGTGTTCCGACGCGACCAGAACATAACCGACCCCCCGTACCGTCCTCACTTCCACGCCTGCATCGGCCGCCGTCAGGAAGGTGCGCAGGCGATAGATGCTGGCTTCGAGCGCATTGGGCGTCACCTCGGCCGAGGACTCGTAGACGGAGTCTTCCAGGTGCGTACGTGTGCAGACCTTGCCCGGCCGGCGCATCAGCGTGGCAAGCAGCTGGCTCTCGCGGCGGGGCAGGGGCGTGCTGTAGTTCTCGGCCGTGACGAGGCCCGAGCGTTGATCGTACAGCAGGCGGCCAACGCGGATCGGTTCCACGTTAAGCCGATCTGGACGGCGCAGCACGGCGCGGCAGCGCGAGATCATCTCGCTGAGCTCGAACGGCTTCACAAGATAGTCATCCGCGCCATCGTCGAGGCCCGCAATGCGATCGTTGAGACCGCCGCGCGCCGTAAGAACGATTACCGGCGTATGTATTTTCGCGGCGCGAAGCTCGCGCAGGAAATCGATCCCGTCGCCATCGGGCAGGCTCAGATCCAGCAAGATCAGGTCGAAACTCGAGGTGGCAACCAGAGATTGCGCCTCTTCAATCGTGGGCGCGAGATCGCAAACGTACTGCGCGCGCGTCATCGCTTCACGAATTGCAGCGCCGAGCTTGGGCGTGTCTTCGACAACGAGAACTTTCACTGCGCGATCCTCACTTCATCAGTCTGGCGTAAGGCCGGTGTAGTAAAACATTTCGCGGGCAACGCGGCAAACGCAGCGCGTGCGCTGGGCGCCGGATTGGGTGCGGGGGCGAATTTCGCGTGTCGGAGTGTTTGGAGCATCCGGTCAATTCATAGCATCCAAACATTAAGATATCGCCCCGCGCCGGATGCGGGAATGTCGCGACATGCCGCTCCATGAGCGGCGAAATAAATAATATCTAATACCATTCGTGCGCACTGTACGGCGCGATCATGCCTGGCCGCATGTGTGCATCGCGACGCGATCAACATGCCGTACTCTGCATCAGAGACTTCATAGGCGCGCCTTTGGCGTGCGCGTACAGGAACGTGATGTGGCCCGCTGTCGCCAGGCGATCCCCCACGTGGGCCGGTGAGATCACCAAAACTCTGCAGCCGGTCCGGGGCTTTGATCGCGCGTCGGCAGCGTATCTCTTCGTTAACTGCGCGGTCAGGCATACATCAGACGGCCCTGCTAATGTTTTCGGATAAGCAGGAGGCCGCTGGTGATCCCCATCACTCAGGTGGCGACTGTTGAAACCGGAAACACGCAGTCGACCAGCTGCTTGTTTTGAAATAGCGGCGCTGACGGAACCCGTCGGCGCCGTTTTTCGTTCGCCGCTCATTGAAGAGGACTACGGCGCAGGCTTTGGCACCGGGCGCTGGTAGAGTTCGATCGTGTAGCCGTCGGGATCCTTCACGAAGTTTGTTCCATCGACGATCTTCGCCGGGGCATAGCCCGCCGCCGCAACCCGCTCCGCCATCGCGCGTCCGTTCGGCACGACGATCACGATGTTGCCGAACTCCGTCATGCCCGGCTTCACCTCGCCCTTGCGGATCACGATCAGCGTATCGGCGCGAATGTCACCCGTGAGGCCAAGCAGGTACTCCACCGCCTCGCCCTGCGCCGGCACGCGCGCGCCAACCTTGAGGCCCAGCACCTCGGTGTAGAACTTTTTCGAGCGCTCAAGATCGCTCACCTTGATGCCGAGACCCGACACGCGGATCGGCTTCTCGGCGTCCTGCAGGGCAGGCGTCTGCGCCATCGCAGCCGCGCCCAGCGATGCCGCCGCGATCACAGCGCCGAGGATACGCAGTTTCATCATCTCTCTCCGTCTACTGGCCGCCTGCGCCGCCATAGCCTGCGGGCACGTTGAGCGGCGTTACAGGCCCGGCCTGCATCTTGGCCACCTTGTCCGGGATCACGCCGCCATCATCCCATACGGTCCATTTCTGCGGCTTGTCCGTGTCGGCCAATGCCTGCGCCTTGTAGGAGACAATCTCGGTCGCTTCCTTCGACGCATCCGGCGTCATCACGAAAGCGGGCAGGGCGTCGATCCGCATGGCGTAGGAGATGTGCGTCTTCTCGCCCGATGCGCCCACCGGGCTGAAGTCCGCATTGCGCTTCAGCGCGTAGTAGACTCCCGGCAGCTGCACCCAGGTCAGCGCCTCGATCACCGGCCCCCGCGCATTGATCCAGCCCTTGTAGACCGGGAACCACGGCCGATAGCCGCCGAGATATCCCTTCAGCGAGCCATCCGCTTGCATGGTCAGCTTCACCTGCGCCCGCAGCAGCTCAAGGTCCTGCGTATAGCTCGCGTCTCGCATCGTCATGTCGGATGCGGCGGTCGAGGTGATCACGCCATTCTTCACCTTCGCGCTGAACACGCCCTCGTATTTCGGATGCGGCTGGATGCGGAAGGTATAGTCGCGGGCGATCTCGCCATTGCCGTCCTTCACCATCTTGTCGGCGCTGGCATAGATGCCGACCTTCGCGTTGGCGTCGTTCATCGGGTTCTTGCCCTTGCCCGACACGACGATCACCGTCGTCCAGCCGCCATTGCGCATCGCGTCATTGAACTGCAGCGCGCCGCTGGAGAGGCGAGGGGGCGCCCGGTAGGTCTTCCAGCAGCCCAGCGTGCGATAGAAGACGTTGTCCACGCCCTTGTCGCCCGTGGGGCTCACAAAGCCGGTCTTCGCATTGCCATCGAGATCGACGCCTTCGGCGATCGTGCCTGTCACGCCGGTCAGCCCCGGGTCTGCGATGGTCTCCGGATGGATGTAGACGTTCGCGCGGTCCTTGCCGCGGAACGCCATCTGGTTCTGCCCGTGCACCGGGCTGCGCGTCGGATTGGCCGGGTCACGCAGCCACTTGGCCTCGGTCGCGGTATAGCCGCTCTCGCCGAGCACCTTGATCCAGTCGATCTCGGGATTGGTGCCTTTCGGGCAGTCCGTCCCCGGCTCCGTCACGCCACTCTTGGCGCCGTAATACATCGCGGGCTCATTCCACTCGACCACATAGCTGCGGCTCCAGTCCGCAAAGGCCGTGGCCGGAAACGCCACAGCCGCCAGCAGGAGCCCACCAATCGCGCGCTTTTTCATTCGCGCCCCCTACGCCATCACTTCGGAAATCGGGCGCGCCGTCTTCATCGTGCCTGTGCCGAACTCGCCCACCGGCGCACCGGCCAGCTGCATCGCCGTCAGCGACACACGCGTCACGGAATCGCCCTTCGAGGCCACATGTTGTCCCGCCTTGTGTCGCCCGCCCGCGCCGCCGATCAGCAGCATCGGAATGTTCTCGATCGAGTGGATCTTGGCATAGCCCGTGTCGCTGAACGCCATCATCAGCGTGTTGTCGAGCAGTGTGCCAGGGCCTTCCTTGATCGCCTCCAGCTCGTTCACGAACTCGCCAAGCCCCTGCATCACCACGCTGGCGATCTTGCTGGTCATCGGCTGGTAGCCGAGCTGCGCATCCGTCGGCTCATCATGGGTGATCTGGTGATAGATCTTGCTCTCGCCCGGTAGGTAGGTTTCGGACGCGCCCTGCGTGTGCATGAAGTTGAACACCCGCGTCTGGTTGCACGCCATCGCCATGGCCAGCAGCTTCGCCATCTGCTTCGTGTTGGTGTTCACCACGTCGACCGAGGCCGCCCGCTTCGGCTCCTTCGGCGCTGGCGGGATCACGCAGGATTCGCACTTCTCCGGCTTCTGCAGCTGCACCGCCAGCTGGTTCTCCATCTCCCGCAGCGACGTGAAATACTGGTCCAGCTTCACCTGGTCCGCCTTGCCGACATTCGCCATCAGCGCCTGCCGTTGCTCGGTGATCGACGACAGCACGCTCTGCTTCAGCATGATGTTGGGATCGGGCTTCCAGTTGTCGCTGTTCGGGTCCTGGAAGCCTTCTCCGAAGATGCGCTCATACAGCGTCAGCGGCGTCGTCTCCGGCGTGGAGAACGCCGTCCCCGTCCGCGTCGAATAGCTCACGCCCTTGCGCGACATCGAGGCGTCGAGGTCCAGCGACTTGAACCGCGTCGATGTCCCGATCGCGTCCGCAACCTTTGTGTCAAAGCTCGGCGCATCGAACCGCGTCGTCACCGCCGGCGCCACGCCCGACAGGATCG
>JAOATF010000015.1 GCA_030158285.1 Hyphomonadaceae bacterium | reverse complement strand
GCGCCCTTGTTGCCGCGCTCTTCCTTGACGACCTGCACCAGCATCACCTGCCGGCGGCGGATCACTTCCTGGATCTTGTACTTGCGCTGGAAGAGAGCGTTGCGGCGGTTCTGCTTGCGCTCGGCTTCTTCGTCGGACTCTTCATCCTCGGACTCTTCGCCGTCGTCCTCATCGTCGCCGTCTTCGCCATCCGCTTCCGCGATGAGGGCTTCACGATCCTCTTTGGGGATCTGGTAGTAGTCCGGGTGGATTTCCGCGAACGCCAGGAAGCCATGGCGGTTGCCGCCGTAATCGACGAACGCCGCCTGGAGCGAGGGTTCTACGCGCGTGACCTTGGCGAGATAGATATTGCCGCGGAGCTGGCGCTTGTTCCTGCTTTCGAAGTCAAAGTCTTCGATCTGACCGTTCGAAACGACGGCCACCCGGGTCTCCTCCGGGTGGGTCGCGTCGATAAGCATGAGCTTGCTCATGTAGGGGAACCTCTTTGAAAATGCGGGCGGCGCGCGAATGCGCGGCTACAGCCCGCGAAATGGCATAGTCGGTTGACGAGGAGGCTCGGCGTCCGGTCGGGCTGACTGAATCTCGCGAGAACGCGTTCATAATTGCCTTGACCATGAAGGCGACGGGACCGTCGGCCTTCGCTACGCTCGAAGCCGTTACGCCCTGTATCTGGTTGGTTTTTGTTGGAAAAAACCGAAGCAGGGCGCGGCAAGACTGTCGCAAGGACCGCCTTGGGACTCAGCTATGCACGCATTGGGACGGAAGGGGAAGGGCGATGACGTCTACCCGACCTGTCATCCACAAGCGCGACAGCCAATGGAGGGGTTATATACCTGAATTGGCTTAAGTTTTCTCTACTCCTGCTCTCTATCCCTGCCCCGAACACGCCCGCTGCTGGGAAATCACCCCCACGCGCTCGACCCGGCCATCCACATTGTCGACCTCGAAATACACGTCGCCATAGTCGTAGACCGTTGTTTCGACACGTGTTTCGACGCAACGGGGCTTGCCCATGCTGGCGCGGGCGAAGATCTGCTCGACGCCTGGCCGGACACCCTCCTGGGTATGGAAACGGGCGTCTTCGGCGATGATCCAGTAGACCTTGTCGTCTGCCCCGACCGTCAGGCCGTTCGGGAAGGTGTAGGTGGTGGCGGAGGTGGAGGTGATGGGGGCGGTCCGGATGGGGGCGCCTTTGACCGTCAGCAGGGTCGAGAGGGGCATGCCCAGCTCGATATCGCCGATCCGCTTGCCGCGGACGATCAGGTCGTCGTTGAGGTTGGGGGGCGTGGACGCGCAGCCAGCGGCCGCAAGCGCACACGCCAGGAAGGTCAGACGCAGAGGCTTCATAGGCAGGAACCTGTCCCGTGCGCCCCCGCAGGTTCCCTAGAACACCCGATAAACCATCGCCTGTCGAGCGGCGCCAGCGATCCAAACGAACAGTTAAGGACGGCCCGCTATTCCTCAAACCTTGGGCCAGAAGGCCCTGAAACGCTTCCTGAAGGGTGCGGCTGGCGTGCGGACGTGGCTCCTCACAGTCCTATCGATCATTGGCGTTGCCATGCTGGCGAGCGTGGCCGCGCAAGCTGCGCCGCCTGTTGCCCGTATCGTTGATGTGAGGATTGGCGGCGACGGCAAGGCCACGCGCGTGGTCGTCGAGTCCGATGCGCCGCTCAGCTATCACGTCTTCCTGCTGGCCGCCGGATCGCATCGCGTGGTGATCGACCTGCCGCGCGTGCGCTGGAGTATTGCCGGGCTGACGAGTGAAGCCGGCTCCGGCAAGGGCAAGGGCGTCATTTCCGGCTATCGCTATGCGCAGAACACCGCGACGACCTCGCGGCTGGTTCTCGATCTTTCGAAGCCTGCGCTGGTCGCGCGCGACTATGCGCTGGCGCCGAAGGATGGCGGGGGCAAACACCAGCTGGTGTTCGACCTTGAGCCAGCCACCGCCGAGCAGTTTGCGCAGGCCGCGATTGGCGACATGAGCGGGCCAAAGCCGGTGACGCACCAGACCTCGCGCAAGCCGCTGATCGTGATCGATCCCGGCCATGGTGGGAAAGACCCCGGCGCGAGTTCGAAGGGCGGACTGCACGAGAAGGACATCACGCTTGCTGCGGCGCTGGCGCTGCGCGACCAGTTGTTGGCGACGGAGCGGTATGACGTTGCGCTGACGCGCTCGACCGACGTGTTCATCGAGTTGGAAGATCGCGTGACCAAGGCGCGCAATCTGGGCGCAGACCTGTTCATCGCCCTGCATGCGGACGCGGGGCCGAAGCCGGCGACGAGCGGCGCGTCGGTCTACACGCTGTCGCCGGAGGGCGAGAAGCGCATCGACGGCGCACGGAAGAAGAATGATTGGATCCTCGATGTCGAGGTGGATTCAAAACGTCCCGAGGAAGTGAAGCAGATCCTGGCAGACCTCGTTCAGCGGGAGACCAAGAACCAGTCGGCGAAGTTTGCGGCGATGGTTGCCGATGGCCTTACGAAGTCGGGCTGGCCGATCCTCGAGAACACGCACCGCAAGAAGAGCCTCTTCGTGCTGCTGAGCCCGGATGTGCCTGCGGCGCTGCTGGAAATGGGCTTCATGACCAATGACAGCGACGTCACGGCGCTGACGTCGGAGGCCAAGCGGAAGAAGCTGGTGCGGACGGTTGCGGACGCGATCGATGCGTTCTTCGATGGGCAGGCGCAGGTACTGGCGGCGCGTTAGAGCGCGTGTCAGCAGCGGTGTTGAACGCGCATCCTTCGAGACGATCGCACCGATAGAATGCCATTGCCGAGACTGCGTGCCTGCGATCCCTCAGGATGAGGGCGGTGAGTGTGGCAGTCGAACAGCAACCGCCGGCCTCATCCTGAGGGATCGCGCAGCGATCGTCTCGAAGGATGTGTTGGTTGATCCCGCGCTAGCCCCACACCTGCGGTTTGCGGCCGCTCCACGGGGCTTCCTTCTCCAGCTGGGCTGCGAGCCTGAATAGCGTGGCTTCGTCGGCATATTTCGCGGTGAACATCATGCCGATGGGCAGGCCCTTGGCGTCCATTTCGAGGGGCAGGCTCATCGAGGGCTGGCCGGAGAAGTTGAACGGCGGCGTGAAGGGATAGAGGCGGCCCTGGCGCTTGTTGACCTCGCGCGGTTCGACCTTCACCGGATCGACATAGCCGATCTCGGGGACGGGCTGGCCCATGACGGGGCAGAGATAGACGTCGATGTCGTTGAAGGCGGCGAGCGTCTTGTAGTTGAGGATGCGCGTTTCCTGCAGCGAGCGCATGACGTCGGCCCCGGTCTGGCGCTGGCCCGCTTTCAGGATGGCCCAGGTGAGCGGTTCGAGTTCGTGCTGTTCGGGCTCGCGGCCGAGTTCGTCGGCGAGGCGCGCCATGCCGGCGGCGAAATTGCCTGCGGCTGCCGCGCCGCGCGAGGCGTAGAGCGCGCGATAGTCGATGCCGAGGCCGCGTTCGATGACATCGTGGCCGAGGGCTTTGAGGAGGGCGGCGGTGCGCTCCAGCGCGGACTGGATTTCCGGATCGATCGGGCGGCCGTTGGGTGTTTCCGATGAGAAGGCGATGCGCAGCTTGCCGGGGCTGGCCTGCACTTCCTGCGCGTAGGGGCGGTCCTTGCGGGGCGCGGGATAGGGCGCGTTCGGGTCGGCATAGCCCGTGGCGTCTAGCATGACGGCGCTGTCGCGGACGGTGCGGCTCACCACGTGATCGACGACATTGCCGAAGGCGTAGTCATAGCCATCGGGCAGGTTGGGGTTGCGGTCGCGCGTGACTTTCAGGCCGACGAGGCCGCAGCAGGCGGCCGGGATGCGGATCGAGCCGAGGCCATCGGAGGCGTGGGCCAGCGGGACAATGCCTGCCGCCACGGCTGAGGCTGCGCCGCCGGATGAGCCGCCGGAGATGTGGTTGGGGTTCCACGGGTTGCGGCAGGGGCCGAGGGCGGCGCTCTCGGTCGTGCCGGTGATGCCGTATTCGGGCGTGTTGGACTTGCCGAGCAGGACGACACCGGAGGCGCGGTAGCGGGCGGTGAGGCCGCCGTCTGCCGTGTCGGTGAAGTCGCGGGTGTAGCGGCTGCCGGAGCTGCGCGGCCAGCCGGCGACGGGCATGCCGAGGTCCTTGATCAGGAAAGGCACACCCCTGAAGGGGCCATCGGGCAGCTTGCCGGCTGCTGCTTTCCGGGCGTCGTCATAGCCCTTGAAGACGACGGCGTTCAGTTTCGGATTGTGTTTCTCGATCCGGGCGATGGCGGCTTCGGTGAGTTCGGCGGGGGAGACCTCGCCCTTGCGGACCAGGTCGGCGAGGCCGACGCCATCATGGCTGGAATACGCGTCCATTGCGGGGTCCTCCGGGCCTTATTGCCAAACAGCATATCGATATTCTAAAAGGGGGCAGCATCAAGAGTTGGGGCGACGCCCAACGCCAACCTGCCGGAACCGGGCAAGGTGGCGCTCCGAAAGGAGGATGTGGCCGAGCCGGCAACGATACGGATCAAGCCACAGCGTCATCCCAAGAGTCAGAGGACGGACGCGACGTGCCGATCAAGATTCCCGATCACCTGCCCGCCAGACAGACCCTCGTCACCGAGGGCGTTGCGGTGATGCGCGAGACGGACGCCATCCGGCAGGACATCCGGCCGCTGCGTATCGGGCTGTTGAACCTGATGCCGAACAAGATCTCGACGGAGACGCAGTTGGCCCGCCTGCTCGGCGCCACACCGCTGCAGATCGAGCTGACGCTGGTGCGGATGACGGACCACGTCGCGCGCAATGCCTCGCCAGACCATATGGCGGCGTTCTATCGTCCGTGGTCGGAGGTAAGTCACGAGAAGTTCGACGGCTTCATCATCACCGGCGCGCCGGTGGAGCGGATGCCGTTCGAGGAAGTGCGTTACTGGACGGAGATGCAGCGCATCTTCGACTGGACGCAGACGCATGTGCATTCGACGTTCAACATCTGCTGGGCGGCGCAGGCGGCGGTGCATCATTTCTATGACGTTCCGAAGCACGAGCTGCCGGGCAAGGCGTTCGGTGTCTACAACCAGACCAACCGCGCACCGTCCTCGCCCTTCCTGCGCGGGTTCTCGGATGATTTTGCGATTCCGGTCTCGCGCTGGACCGAGGTGCGCGCGGACGACCTTCCGGCCAGCGCCGGGCTGCAGATCCTTGCCGACAGCGAGGAGACGGGGCTGTGCCTGCTCAACGATCCGCAGCGGCGGTCGATCCACATGTTCAACCATGTCGAATACGACACCGAAACGTTGCAGGGCGAGTTCACGCGGGATGGCGGGGCGTTGCCGGAGAACTACTTCCCGGCGGGTGACCCCAACCGCCCGCCGCAGAACCGCTGGCGCGGGCACGCCCACCTGCTGTTCGGCAACTGGATCAACGAGATTTACCAGACAACGCCGTTCGATATCTCGCTGATCGGGGAAGCGCCGGCGGCGGAGCGGAGCGTGGCTTAACCCTTGTCCCCGCTTCGCAGGGGAGGAGTTGAGAGCCGGAATGTCGCAGCGGCGCGGCAACCCTGTGCTGAGTTTAACCTGTTCCGGGCCTGTCGCAGGGCGTTTTGACGCCTTAAAGTGACCGCAAACCTCGGTGATTCCGAACTTTCCAGCGTCGGGCTGCTTCCCATGACTGCCTTGGGGGCGGGTCTGTGCGATGGGACGGACACTGACGCCCAGCCGGTGAGACATGCAACTGACGATGCCGCGTATGAACCTGAAGACGATCCTGATCTCGATCGCTTCCGTGATCGGGATCGTGGTGCTGCTCGCGCTCACCTGGTTCTTCATCGTGACGCAGAACCTGCCGTCCGAGGAGCAGCTGCGTAACTACGAGCCGCCGATCATGAGCCGCGTGCATGCCGGCGACGGCAAGCTGGTGGCAGAGTTCGCGACCGAGCATCGCGTCTACGTGCCGAGCGAGGAATTGCCGGACCAGCTGGTGCAGGCGTTCATTTCGGCCGAGGACAAGACCTTCTTCGAACACTCGGGCATCGACCTGTGGGGCATGTTCCGCGGCGCCATCCTGAACCCGCTGATGGGCAAGGACCAGGCGGGTGGTTCGACCATCACGCAGCAGGTCGTGAAGAACATGCTGCTCGACAGCACCAAGTCGGTTGAGCGGAAAGTGCGCGAGGCCGTGCTGGCCATGCGCATCGAGAAGATGCTGACCAAGGACCAGATCCTCGAACTCTACATGAACGAGATCTACCTTGGCGGACGCTCGTATGGCGTGGGCGCTGCGTCGCTGAACTATTTCGGCAAGTCGCTGAGCGATCTCACGCTGGCCGAGTGCGCGATGCTGGGCGGCCTGCCGCAGGCGCCGGGACGCGTGAACCCGATCCTCAATCCGGAAGCGGCGATCAAGCGCCGCAACTACGTCATCAACCGGATGCTGGAGAACGGCTATATCGACAAGGCTGCGGCGGATGCCGCGCTGGTCGAGCCGCTGAAGGTGGTTGATCGCCTGAACTCGGACGAGAACCAGGCGTCGGCGTATTATGTGGAAGAGCTCCGCAAGGAGATCATGTCGCTCGGCGAGCAGAAGAAGCTGGCGGACATCAACAGCCGCGAGGACGCCAGCAAGGCGCTGCTTGGCGGCGGCCTGTCGATCCGCTCGACGCTCGACTCCAACCTGCAGCTGATTGCGCAGACGGCGCTGCGTGCGGGTCTTGAGAGCTATGACCGTCGCCATGGCTGGCGTGGGCCGATCGGCACGATCACGGTGGACGATGACTTTGCCGCGTCGCTCAAGAAGTTTGCCAACGAAGAAAAGAACAAGGCCACGATCGGCGGCGCAGGTAACGACTGGCAGATCGCCGTTGTGCGTTCGGTGTCGCGTGAAAGCGTGCGCCTCGGCCTTGATGGCGGCGAGACGGGCACGCTGCACGCCGACGATGTGAAGTGGGCGTCTGCGCACAAACGCAAGGAAGGTGGCGGCACGGGCCTCAAGGCGGGCGACGTGATCTTCATCGCCGGCTCGCCGACGCCGGACATCACCGTCCAGCTGATCACCGAATATGCCGCGCCGAAGCAGCGCGCCGCGAACGCGCCGTGGCGCTTGCGCCAGGTGCCTGCGATTCAGGGCGCGCTCGTCGCGATGGACCCGCACACGGGCCGCGTGCTTGCGATGTCGGGCGGCTATTCGTTCGTGTCGAGCAAGTTCAACCGCGCCATCCAGGCCAAGCGCCAGCCGGGCTCGTCGTTCAAGCCGTTCGTCTATGCGGCCGCGATGGAGACGCCTGATCCGGCGACCGGCCTCTACAGGTGGACCCCGTCCTATCGCGTGCTCGATACGCCGTACGTGTCGTGCCAGATCCGCGAGGAAGGCAAGGAAGTCTGCTACAAGCCGACGAACTATTCCGAACAGTTCTACGGCCTCACCACCCTCCGGGTCGGCGTCGAGAAATCGCGGAACGCGATGACAGTGCGCCTCGCCTCGGAGATCGGCCTCGACAAGGTATCAGCCATTGGCGAGCGGCTGGGCATGTATGACAAGCTGCCGGCGTATGAATCGATGGCGCTGGGCGCGGGCGACACGACGCTGATGCGCATGGCGGTTGCGTATGCGGAAGTGGTGAACGGCGGCCGCCAGGTTCACCCGGTGATGTTCGACCGTATCCAGAACCGTTACGGCAAGACCGTTTATCGCACCGACCAGCGCGCCTGCACGAACTGCATGGCCGAATGGAAGCGCGGTACGGAGCCGCCGATGCTGGCCGACGAGCGTGCGCAAGTGCTTGATCCAATCACGGCCTATCAGGTCGTCTCGATCCTCGAGGGCGTGGTTCAGCGCGGCACCGGCACGACCATCCGGTCGGTTGGCAAGCCGGTTGCGGCCAAGACGGGCACGACCAACGACCAGTTCGATGCGTGGACGATGGGCTTCAGCCCCGACCTCGTGGCCGGCGTGTGGATCGGCTTCGACCAGCCGCGCGACATGGGCAATGGCGAGAGCGGTGGCCGTGTGGCTGCGCCGGTCTTCCGCGACTTCATGCTTGCAGCGCTGAAAGATCGTCCGGCGGTGGCGTTCCGCGTGCCGAACGGCGTGGAGCATGTCGAGGTCGATGCCGACACCGGATGCCAGCCGGGGCCGGATACGCGCCTGATCATCACCGAAGCGTTCCGTCCGGGCTCTGCCCCGACCGATCGTTGCGACGCGCCGGTTGGCGCCGATGGCTATCGCGTGGACTTCAGCAAGATGGCGGCGGGCGACGAGACGGCGGCGGCGACGCGGGATGGGCAGGTTATCGCTCCCGACCCCAATGTGCCGGTCGATCCGAACAACCCGCAGCCGCAGGTCGATCCGAACAAGCCGCCGGAAGAATTGACTTTTGAGGACGGCACCTTCTAGAGGACGCACCGCAGATCGAGAGATCAGGTCCGCTGGAAGTAACAGAACAGAGCACACGATGACGCCCGAAGTCGAAAACATGATCGAGACGATCCGGCAGTCGGTGAGCCTGCTCCGGAGGCGTCTTTGACTGGGGTTTCGCCGAGAAACGCCTGGCGGAGCTGAACGCGCTTTCCGAGCGCCCGGACTTCTGGAACGACCCGCAAAAAGCCCAGCCGCTGATGCGCGAGCGCACCCGGCTTGAGTCGGGCATGAACGACATCCGCGAGCTTGAGCGTGAAGCCAGCGACGCGGTCGAACTCTGGGAAATGGCCGAAGCCGAAGGCGACAAGGGCGCCTTGGCCGAAGTGGCGGCCAGCGTGCGCGCAGCTGTCGAGAAGGCGAAAGAGGCCGAGCTGAAGGCGCTGCTGTCGGGCGAGGTGGACGCCAACGACTGCTATATCGAGATCAACGCCGGCGCGGGCGGCACGGAGAGCCAGGACTGGGCCTCGATGCTGCGGCGCATGTATGTGCGCTATGCCAATGCGCGCGGCTACAAGATCGAGGAGATCGACGAGCACGGCGGCGAAACGGCGGGAATCAAGTCGGCCACCATGCTGATCAAGGGCGAATACGCCTATGGCTGGCTGAAGAGCGAAAGCGGCGTGCATCGCCTCGTGCGCATCTCGCCGTATGACTCCAACGCGCGCCGGCACACCAGCTTTGCCTCTGTGTGGGTCTATCCGGTGATCGACGACACGATCGTGGTCGACATCAAGGAGAGCGACGTGCGCACCGACACCTATCGGGCCTCTGGCTCGGGCGGTCAGCACATCAACAAGACGGACTCAGCCGTCCGCCTGACGCACGCGCCAACCGGCATTGTGGTCGCCGTGCAGGCCGAGCGCTCCCAGCACAAGAACCGCGCAAAGGCGTGGGACATGCTGCGCGCCCGAATCTACGAGATGGAGTTGAAGAAGCGCGAGGCGGCAGCGCAGGCCGAAGCCGATTCCAAGACCGAGATTGGCTGGGGCCGCCAGATCCGCTCCTACGTGCTGCAGCCCTACCAGATGGTCAAAGACCTGCGGACGGGCGTCGAAACGTCTGACACGGGCGGCGTGCTGGATGGCGATATCGAGGCGTTCCTGCAGGCATCGCTGAGCCACAAGCTGGGGCCGGAATCGACGGTGGAGGACCTGGATTAGGGTCCGGGCGACCTCCCGGCGGGCTCAAATGCGGCGAAAATGCCCTGATTGAGTGCTTGCCGACATGTGCCTTATCGATTATCGATAAATCCGGGTCAGGCGGCGTGAGTCCGCCAAGCGGAGCCACGAATGTCCAACTACTATTCTTTTAGTTTAGCGTCAATTCTCGCCATGGTGCTCGCTGCGCCGGCGTTCGCGCAGGAGACGCCACAGGCGCCCGCGCCCGAGCAGGCCGCAGCGCAGCAGGGCGTGATCTCCTACACGCCGGCGGACTTTGCGGCGGCGCGCCCGAACACGGCGCTCGACATGATCAACCGCCTGCCGGGCTTCAGCTTCAACGGCGGCGACAGCGTGCGCGGCTTTGCCGGCGCGGCGGGCAACGTGTTGATCGACGGCGCGCGGCCGACCAGCAAGACGGACGGGCTGGGCGACACCCTGCAGCGCATCACCATCGACCAGGTCGAGCGCATCGACGTGATCCGGGGCTCGGTGCCCGGCATCGACATGCAGGGGCAGACGGTTGTCGCCAACGTGATCCGCAAGAAGGCGGATACGTTCCAGCAGGTGCTGGGGGTGCGCAGCTTCATTTTCTCCGAGACGGGCAAGACGATCCCCGGCTGGAACTACCAGGCGACGCGCCGGGTGGGCGAGCATCAGTTCGATTTCAGCCTCAGCCGCGGCATCTCGATGGACGATTCGGTTGGAACGGGCTGGCGCACGACAACGGACCCATCTGGTAACCTCCTCCTGTTCGAGAACTCGCGTACGGAAGGCGACGGTCCGGTTCACAGCATGCGCGGCAACTACAAGGGCCCGCAGTTTGGCGGCACGCTGAGCCTCAACGGCGTTGTATCGACGGACGAGTTCAAGAACGAACAGACTTTTTCGACTGCCACGAACAGCAAGACCTTCGTGTCGCGCTCGGCGAACGATCGTGGCGAGGTTGGCATCAACTACACGACCAAGCTCGCGCCGGAGCTTGAATGGGAAACGCTGGGCCTGTTCAAGCTGGCGGTCGGTTCGCTGGACGCCACCGGACTCAAGGAGGATCTCACCGGCGTGCAGCCGGATGACACACAGCTATTCCAGATCGACGCCGAGGCGGGCGAGCGAATTGGCCGTTCGGTAATGCGTTACAAGTACTCGCCCGAACTCTCGTTCGAAGGCGGTGGCGAGATCGCCTACAACTACCGCAACCAGCAAGTGGCGCTGGCGGTCAACGGCACGCCGGTCCCTTTGCCGGCATCCGATGTGAAAGTCGAGGAAACGCGCGGTGAGGCTTTTGTTCAAAGCTCGTGGCGCTTTGCGCCGCAATGGTCCCTGGAAGGCGGAATCCGCGTGGAACGCTCCACGATCACGCAGTCGGGCGACACCAGCAAGGAGCGCTCCTTTACCTATCCGAAGCCGCGCCTGGTTGCGACCTGGTCGCCGACAGAAGACGACCAGTTGCGTGTCCGCGTCGAGCGTGAAGTCGGCCAGCTGAACTTCCAGGACTTTGCCTCGCAAGTGAACCTCAACTCCGGTCAGCAGAGCACGGGCAACTCAGACCTCGAGCCGAACAAGACCTGGGTTTACGAGGCTGCTTACGAGAAGCGCTTCTGGCAGGGCGCTGTGGCGGTCCTGACTTTCCGGCATCAGGATATCTCGGACGTGATCGATCTGTTCCCGCGCGATGTCGACGTCGACACCGACAATGACGGCATTCCGGATACGACCGAACTTGTCGTCGGTCCGGGCAATATCGGCGACGGCAAGAACGACCAGATCTCGTTCAACCTCACCCTGCCGCTGGTGAGCGTCGGGCTCAAAGGCGCAGAAGTGAAGGTGAATGCCCAATGGGACAACAGCGAGGTCACCGACCCGCTGACCGGCGAGAAGCGTCGCATCTCGGGCCAGCGTCCGCAGGAGATCAATTTCAACTTCCGGCAGGACCTGCCCGAATTGAATCTCTCCTATGGCATTGGCTGGTTCCAGGGGTGGGAAGAGACCTACTACCAGATCGACGTGGTTGAGCACTTGAAGCTGCGCAATTTCTACCACTCCTTTGTCGAGTGGAAGCCGGACAAGGGCTTCACGCTGCGGGCTGAACTCAACAACCTCGATCCGTTCAAGTTCAACATCGAGCGTCGGATCTATTGCCCGACATCGCAGTGTATCGACCCTGGCCGCCGCGATCAGGACCCGCTGCAGCGGATTGAAACCGAACGGCGCAACTCGCAGATGCTAGGCATGATCAGCGCCCGCTGGACGTTCAACTAGAGGCTCTGTGACAGCCAAATTCCGGTCCGCGAATTGAAGGATTCGCGGGCCGGAATCGCGTCTGGAGGGATGCTTTAGGGGCTTAAGCGGGCTCTGCGACGAAAAAGACCAAAAACCGGCAGGATTTCAAAGCGTGCGGCCTGTGGATCAACTGCCGCAATCATTGTGTGGCGGTGCACAAATAGGCTAGAAGACGGGATCAAATCCCGGCGGCTTCGCCGCCCTCTGTCCGGACGTTTCCTGCTTGACCGACACCCCTGACCAGACCGCCCCGCAAGGTGGCCCCGGCGACGCCAATGGCGCAGGCCATATCGCGCCGATCTCCATCACCACGGAGCTGAAGAAGTCCTACCTCGATTACGCGATGAGCGTGATCGTCAGCCGTGCGCTGCCGGACGTGCGCGACGGCCTGAAGCCGGTTCACCGCCGCATCCTCTATTCGATGTTCGACATCGGGATGACGTCGGACAAGTCGTATTCGAAGTCGGCGCGACCCGTGGGCGACGTGCTGGCGCGTTTCCACCCGCACGGCGACCAGTCGGTCTATGACGCCCTCGTGCGCATGGCGCAGCCCTTCTCGATGAGCCTGCCCCTGATCGATGGCCAGGGTAACTTCGGCTCGATCGATAACGATCCGGCCGCGGCCATGCGCTACACCGAATGCCGCATGACCAAGGCCGCGATGGGCCTGGTGCAGGACATCCGTCAGGACGCGGTCGATTTCATCGACAACTATGACGGCAAGGAACTGGAGCCGACGGTTCTACCGGCAGTGTTCCCGAACCTGCTGGTAAACGGCGCAGGCGGCATCGCGGTCGGCATGGCGACCAACATCCCGTCACACAACCTGGGCGAGATCATCGACGCGACGCTGGCGCTGATCGAGAACCCGGCGATCGAGGACATGGCGCTGCTGGACATCGTGCCAGGGCCGGACTTCCCGACGGGCGGACAGATCATCGGCCGCGCGGGATCGCGCAACGGCCTGATGACGGGGCGTGGCTCTGTCATCATGCGGGCGAAGACGGACATCGAGACGATGAAGGGCGGCCGCGAGGCCATCATCGTCACAGAGGTGCCGTATCAGGTGAACAAGGCCGGCATGGTCGAGAAGATCGCCGAGCTGGTGCGCGAGAAGAAGGTCGAGGGCATTGCCGACCTGCGCGATGAATCCGACCGCAACGGTATTCGCGTTGTGATCGAGATCAAGCGCGATGCGTCGGCCGATATCGTCCTGAACAATCTTTACCGCCTGACGCCGATGCAGACCTCGTTCGGCGTCAACATGCTGGCGCTGAATGGTGGCCGGCCGGAGCTGATGACGCTGCGGTCCATGCTGCAGGCGTTCGTCCGTTTCCGCGAGGAAGTGGTGGCGCGGCGCACCAAGTTCGAGCTGAACAAGGCGCGCAACCGCGCGCACGTGTTGATCGGTCTCGCGCTTGCTGTCGCCAACATCGACGAGATCATCCGGATCATCCGGTATTCGACCGACCCCGACGCGGCGCGCGTGGCGCTGCTCGAGCGAGCATGGCCGGCGATGGACATGGCGCCGCTGATCGGGCTCATTGCCGATCGTCGTACTGTCTTCAGCGACAAGGGCGAGATCAAGCTTTCGGACGAGCAGGCGCGGGCGATCCTGGCGCTGCAGCTCTCGCGCCTCACCAACCTTGGCCGGGACGAGATCGGCAAGGAAGCCAACGCGCTGGCCGATGCCATCAAGGACTATCTCGATATCCTTGGCTCGCGTGCGCGCGTGCTGGACATCATCAAGGGCGAGCTCAAGGACTTCCGTGATCGCTTCGCCGTGCCGCGTCGTTCGGAATTCGTCGAGGCCGATCTCGACCTCGAAGACGAGGCCTTCATCGAGAAGGAAGACATGGTCGTCATGGTCACCCATGGCGGCTATGTGAAGCGCACGGCGCTGTCGGCTTACCGCACGCAGAACCGTGGCGGCAAAGGCCGGGGCGGGATGGAGACGAAGGAAGACGATTTCGTCATCCGCCTCTTCTCTGCCGACACACATACCGAGCTGTTGTTCTTCTCCTCGACAGGCATGGCCTACAAGCAGAAGGTCTGGCGCCTGCCGCTGGGCGCTCCGCAATCGAAGGGCAAGGCGCTGGTCAACATCCTGCCGCTCAAGACGGGCGAGCGGATCACCTCCGTCATGCCGCTGCCGCATGACGAGGAAGAACGCGCGCGGATGAACATCCTGTTCGCCACCAAGTCGGGCGGCGTGCGGCGTAACCTGCTGACGGACTTCCTGTCGGTGAACCGCGCCGGCAAGATCGCCATGAAGCTGGAAGATGACAGCGATGCGATCGTTGATGTGCAGCTGTGTGCGCCGGAAGACGACGTGCTGCTGACGACGGCGCTGGGTCAGTGCATCCGCTTCTCGGTTGACGATGTGCGCGTGTTCTCGGGCCGGACGTCGACGGGCGTTCGCGGCATCAAGCTTGGCGCGGGCGATGCGCTGATCGCGATGAGCGTGCTGGGCCAGATCGATGTCACGCCGCCAGAGGCGCGCGCCTACATCAAGCGCGCGAACGCTGCGCGCCGTGAAGGCGACGAGGCGATCGAAGAGGTTGAAGACGATACGGGCGCGGACGATGGCGAAGCCACGCCGGCTGCTGACGCCAATGGCGAGGTCGAGCTGTCGGATGAGCGTTATGGTCAGCTGCAGCTCGCCGAGCAGTTCATCCTGACCATCACCGACGAGGGCATGGGCAAGCGCGCCTCCGCGTTCGACTACCGGCGTACGGGCCGGGGCGGCAAAGGCCTGATCGCGCACAAGCTGTCGAAGGGTCAGAAGCTTGTCGCGTCCTTCCCGATTGCGGGCGAAGACGAAATCATGGTGGTGACAGACGCGGGGCAATTGATACGTTGCGCTGTCGATCAGATCCGCATTGCGGGTCGTGCAACACAGGGCGTTCGCGTGCTGCGTGTGGCGGCTGGGGAGCGAGTCGTCTCCGTGGAGAGGCTGGAGGATCAGGGCGGTGACGAGACGGCCGGAAAGACGGGCGGCGGGTGAACCCCGTCCGGTGCGTGGTGCGGCGGCGGCAAGAGCGTCGCTGACCCGGCGGCCGACCAAGCGGATCGGGCTCTATCCCGGGACGTTTGATCCGATCACCAATGGGCACCTGGACATCATCGGCCGGGCTGTGAAGCTGGTCGACAAGCTGATCATCGGCGTTGCCATCAACGAGGGCAAAGGGCCGCTGTTCACGCTGGACGAGCGCACCGACATGGTGATGGCCGAGGCGCGCAAGCTGGCCGGCACGACCGAGATCGAGGCGCGGCCTTTTGACAACCTGCTGATGCATTTTGCCGAAGAGTGCGGGGCCCAGGTGATCATTCGCGGACTGCGGGCCGTTTCGGATTTCGAGTACGAATTCCAGATGGTTGCGATGAACCAGCAGATGAATGACGAGATCGAGACTGTCTTTTTGATGGCGGACCCCCACCATCAGGCCGTGTCCTCGCGACTGGTAAAAGAGATTGCGCGGCTCGGCGGAAGCGCCGAACTATTCGTCCCGGCGGCGGTGCATACGCGGCTGATGGCGAAGTACGGCGTCAAGAAGGGCAAGTAGAATGAAGCGACACCTGCTGACCGTGGCTGCGATCGCGGCCTCGCTGGCGGCTGCCGGCGCGGCATTTGCGGGCCCGGCGGACGATCCGGCCAACTGGCGCAAGGTCGATCCCGAAAACCTGCTGCAGCTGACGATGAACGGCAAGGACGTGCTGGTGGAGCTGCGGCCGGATGTGTCGCCAGCGCACGTGGCGCAGATCCGGAAAGTGGCGCGGGCGGGCGACTACGACAAGGTGCCGTTCCATCGCGTGATCGACGATTTCATGGTGCAGGGCGGCGATGTGGAGCTGGCCCATCCCAAGGCGAAGTATCCGAACCTGTTGGCGGAGTTCACCTGGGGGCGTGATCCCGGCAAGCAGAAAGTGCAGTGGATCGGCGCGACGCCCGAGGGCGACAGCATCGGCTATCTCGACGGCTTCCTGGTTCAGGGCCAGCCGGACGCAGTGGCGATGATCTCGTGGCCCGCGGTGGCGCGCACGTGGATGCTGCACTGTTCGGGCGTCACCTCGATGGCGCGGACGAATGATCCCAACAGCGCCGACACGCAGTACTTCCTGATGCGCCATCCGCGCGTCGGCCCGGACGGGCTCGACCAGAAGTATACGCCATGGGGCTGGACGGTTTCAGGCCTTGAGGTGATCCGCGGCGTGAAGGCCGGCAAGGACGACGAGAACGGCGTGCTACCCGATGGCACGGCGGACATCATGACCAAGGCCCTGATCGTGGCGGACCTTCCGGCCGCGAAACAACCCGTCGTGTACGTGCGGAGGACGGACGGTCCGGAGTTCGCGGCGAAGCTTGCGGAGATCAAGGTTACGGATCCCAACGAAGCATGCTACCTGCCGCCCGTTGAAACAGTCGTTGAAAGGCCTGCCCCGTGACCGCTTCGGATAAAGAGAACACGCTGATCCTCACGCTCGATACGGGCGTGGTGACGATCCAGCTGCTGCCGGAGAAGGCCCCGGGCCATGTCGAGCGCATCAAGGAACTGGCGCGCGAAGGCTTCTATGACGACGTGGTGTTCCACCGCGTGATCGACGGCTTCATGGCGCAGGGCGGCGATCCGACCGGCTCCGGCATGGGCGGTTCCGAGAAGGACGATCTGCGCGCCGAGTTCAACGACGTCAGCCACCAGCGCGGTGTCTGCTCGATGGCGCGTTCCAGCAGCCCGAATTCGGCCAACAGCCAGTTCTTCATCTGCCTCGATGACGCGTCGTTCCTCGACAAGAAATACACCGTGTGGGGCACGGTCGTCAGCGGCATGGAAGCCGTAGACGCGCTGCCGAAGGGCGAGCCGCCGCGCAAGCCGGGCAAGATCGTCACGGCCCGCGTGGCCGCGGACGTCTGATTTCCGCCAGAAATACCGGCAATAGGCCCTGCGGCGTTAGCGGCAGGGCTGATGGTCCGCACGGACGGATCGAATCGCGCGACCATGGACGCGGAGGTTTGCGATGACCGTGCCTGCGCCAATCCCGCCTGCGGCTCCGAAACAGGACGGCGCGCTGACGCGTCTCCGCAACTGGTTCTTTGCGGGCGTCGTCGTGGCGGCGCCGGTGGCGATCACGATCTGGCTGGTCTGGAGCGTGGTCGTGCTGATCGACACGCAGATCGTGCCGCTGATCCCGAAAGCGTGGAATCCGGAAACCTATCTCTCGTTCGAACTGCCGGGGCTTGGCATCATCACGGCTGTGGTGGCGCTGACGGTGCTCGGCGCGCTGGCGACGAACTTCTTCGGGCGCCAGATGGTGCGCTGGGGCGAGCTGGTGCTGGCGCGCGTGCCGCTGGTGCGGTCGATCTATTCGATCCTGAAGCAGGTGGTGGAGACCATCGCCTCGAACGATGCCTCGTCGTTCAAGGAAGCGGTGCTGGTCGAGTATCCCGGCAAGGGGATGTGGGTGATCGGCTTTGTCACCAGCCGGACGCCAGATGTAGAGATCGCCGGACCGCTGGAAGGCGTCATCGGCGTGTTCGTGCCCAGCTCTCCCAACCCCGCGATGGGGCAGCTGGTGTTCGTGACGCCGGAGCGCATTCGCCAGCTCGACATGCCGGTGGAGAAGGCCGCGAAGCTGGTGATCTCGTTCGGGATCAGGTCGGCCGAGCAGGTGGAGAGCGGCAAGGGTGGGTACGGGAAGTAGGGTTAGGGCCGCTTCTCGTCGACCCTGTCTTCAGCCGTTCTTCCCCATCCATGCCGCCGCGACATCCAGAATCTCATCCAGCACTTCGGGATCCTTCCGTCCGCTCCTGGCGGGCACGTGGAAGGAATGATCGGCGTGGTCGACGAGATGCAGCTTCGCGCGTTTGCCGAGGCTGGCGACGACGGGCTTCAGCAGGTCCGTTTCGGCGAGGTCGTCGGCTGAGCCCTGCAGGAAGAGCATCGGCAGTTTGACGGCGGCGAGGTGCTCGGCGCGGTCTGTGCCGGGCTTGCCGGCGGGGTGCAGGGGCCAGGCGAAATAGACGAGGCCTTTCACGCCGGGCAGCGCTTCGAGCGCTTGGGCTTGCGATGTCATGCGAGCGCCGAAGGAGCGGCCGCCGGCGAAGAGGGGCAGGTCGCCGGCGAGTTTCTTTGCGTGAGCGACAGCGGCGCGGACGGCGGCGTGGGCGACGGGCGGATTGTCGGGGCGTTTTGAACCACGGTCCATGTAGGCGAAGTTGTAGCGGAACACTGCGATGCCGCGCGCGGCGAGGCCATCGGAGGTCGCTTCCATATGCTTGTGCGTCATGCCTGCCCCGGCGCCATGGGCCAGCACGAGGGCGGCGGTAGCGCCACGCGGTTTGTCCCACAGGGCGGAGACTTGCGTGTCGGCGTCGATGCGGAGAGAGATGGGCTTGGCGGGCATGCGTTCAGGGTTCCTCGGCGACCATCTCGGCGATGCGCGGGGCAAAGAGATCGCGGGCGCGGCGAACGGCGACGCCGCGCGGGCCGGCGAGTGTGGGGTCTGCCATCAGGATGGACTTGGCGTCTGTGCGGGCGGTTTCGACGAGGTTGGTGTCGCGCACCATGTCGAGCACGCGGAAGTCGGCGAGGCCGGACTGGCGCAGGCCGAGAACATCGCCGGGGCCGCGCAGGCGGAAATCGGCTTCGGCGATCTCGAAGCCGTCAGTAGTCTTGCGCAGGATGTCGAGGCGTTCCTTGCCGTTCTCGGTCAGCGGCGTCTGGTAGAGCAGCAGGCAGCTTGAAGCCTTGTCGCCCCGGCCGACGCGGCCACGCAGCTGGTGCAGCTGGGCGAGGCCGAACTTCTCGGCGTGTTCGATCACCATGATGGTCGCTTCGGGCACATCGACGCCGACTTCGATCACGGTGGTGGCGACGAGGACGCGGGCTTCGCCGCTGCGGAGCTTTTCCAGCGCGCTATCGCGATCCTGTGGCGGCATGCGGCCGTGAACGAGGGCGACGGGGGCGTTGATGTAACCGGCGAGGACATCGCGGCGCTGGTTGGCGGAGGCGTCGCCCGCGTCTTCGCTATCGACGGCGGGGCAGATCCAGAAGGCGCGTTCGCCGCGATCGACGGCGCGGGAGACGGCCTGCACGACTTCGTCGATGCGGCTGTCAGGGACGGCGGCAGTGACGACATCCTGCCGGTTGGCGGGCTTTTCGCCGATGACGGAAATGTCGAGATCGCCGTGGACGGCGAGCGCCATCGTGCGCGGGATCGGGGTCGCGCTCATCACCAGCGTGTGGGGTGAGACGCCTTTGGAGGTGAGCTTCAGGCGATCGGCGACGCCGAAGCGATGCTGTTCGTCGATGACGACGAGGGAGAGTTCGGGCAGGTCGACATCGGACTGATAGAGCGCTTGCGTTCCGGAGAGGACCTGGATTTTTCCGGCGCGAACATCGCTGAGGATGGCTTCGCGGGCGGCGCCCTTGTCGCGGCCGGTGAGGGCGGCGACGCGGAGGCCGACGGGGGCGAGGAAGCGGCCGATGGCTTCGGCCTGTTGCCGGGCGAGGACTTCGGTGGGCGACATCAGCGCGGTGATGCCGCCGTCGGCCGCGACCTGCGCTGCGGCCAAGGCAGCAACCAGCGTCTTGCCGGAGCCGACATCGCCCTGGATCATGCGGCGCATGGGGATGGGGCGGTTCATGTCGGTGACGACGTCCTGATAGGCATTCATCTGGGCGCGCGTGGGCTTGAAGGGAAGGGCGTCGACGATCTGTTTTTCCTGGCCGACGGCGCGGGGGATCGGGCGGGCGTGGCGGCGTTCGCGGGCGAGGCGGGCCTGGCCCATCGCCATCTCGCGGGCGAGGGCTTCATCGTAGGCGAGGCGGTTGCGGGCGACTTCGAAGCCTTCGAGATCGTAGACCTTCGGCTGGTGCAGGCGGAGCAGCGCCTGCTTGAAGCCGGGCCATGCGTTGCGCTTCATCAGGTGGGGATCGATCCACTCGTCGAGATCGGGAATGCCTTCCAGCGCTGCGGCGACGAATTTGCGGATCTGCTTGGGCGTCAGGCTGGCCGTCATCGGATAGACGGGCTCGACCTCTGGGAGGTCGTCGTCCTTTTCCGGATCAGCGATGTGATCGGGGTGAACGATCTGGCGGCCGCCCTGATAGTCGCCGACCTTGCCGGAGGCGATGATGGTCTTGCCGATCTCGAACGTCTTTTCGAGCCACTGACGGTTGGCGTGGAAATAGGTGAGCGTGATGAAGCCGGTGTCGTCGCGCAGGCGCACGCGGGCGGGGAGTTTGGCGCGGGCGTGATCGACCTTGTCGACATAGCCGGTGACGGTGGCGATCTCGCCGATTTCGACGGTGTCGATGGAGGCGCGGTTGCGGCGGTCGATCCAGCTGGCGGGCAGGTGGAAAAGCAGGTCAAGCCAGGTCTCGCCGCCGATCAGCTTCGCCAGATGCGGACGCGCTTTCGGGCCGACGCCGGGGAGGCTCGAGAGGTCGTTGTAGAAGGGAAAGAGGATCGGGTCGCGCATGTCGCGCGGATGTTAGCCGGTTTGGAGGCTGGGGTGTAGGCGTGCGGATGCGATCCCTGCCGTGGGAGGCGGGGGTGGGTGGGTGTGGCCTGACGGTTAGGTCAGGCGGGTTTCAGACGCACACAGGTGCTGTCATTCCGGACGCGCGAGAGCGCGAGCCGGAAGCCAGGGGCGGAACGTGCTGACGTTCGGGCGCGTTGCGCGCTGACTGGATCCCGGCCAATGCCGGGAACGCGTGCCGAGGGGCACGCTTCCAGTGGTGCAACATCAACGGGGTCATTCTCGGGCTTGTCCCGAGAATCTCGGTTGATGGTTTCGAGGGGAATGGTCGCCTGTCCCTTCGGGTGTTCCAACCGAGATTCTCGGGATGCGCTTTGCTTACCCGAGAATGACCTCAGTTGGTGGTGTGATGCCTTTTGATGAATGTCGAGCTTCGTCTGGGGCAGAGCGGACGGAGCGGAGTGCGTGTGCCAATCACGCTTTCC
>JAOATF010000014.1 GCA_030158285.1 Hyphomonadaceae bacterium | reverse complement strand
CCCTTCTTCTTTCCCTGCCGGGGCTGCTTAGCAGCCCCTGGGCGCGTTCGTGATCCGGGCATAGGTCCGCGGGTCGCGCGTCCAGGGGTGAACCAACCGCCCTCCGACAGAAGCCCTACAGGACGCCCCAGATGACCACCCCCTCGACCACCAACGCTGGCAAAGACCGCGTATTCATCTTCGACACCACGATGCGCGATGGCGAACAGTCGCCCGGCGCCTCGATGACGCTGCGCGAAAAGCTCGAACTCGCCGAGCTGCTGCAGGAGATGAAGGTCGACATCTGCGAGGCCGGCTTCGCCGCTTCCTCCGAAGGCGACTTCCAGTGCGTCAGCCAGATCGCCGAGCTGGCGAAGGACATGGCGATCTGCACGCTCGCCCGCTCCACGCTGACCGACATCGACAAGGCCGGCGAGGCGCTGCGCAAGGCGAAGAACCCCCGCATCCACACCTTCATCTCCACCAGCCCCGTGCACATGAAGCACAAGCTGAAGATGGGCCCGAACGCCGTGCTCGAAGCCATCGGCGCCTCCGTCACGCACAGCCGCAAATACGCCGCCGATGTGGAATGGTCCGCCGAAGACGCAACCCGCACCGAGTTCGACTTCCTCTGCAAGGCGATCGACGTCGCGATCTCGTCGGGCGCCACCGTCATCAACGTGCCCGACACGGTCGGCTATTCGCACCCCGCCGAATACGGTGCGCTGATCCGCCGCCTGATCGAGAACATCCCGAACTCGGACAAAGTCATCTGGTCGACCCACTGCCACAACGACCTCGGCCTCGCCGTCGCCAACTCGCTGGCCGGCGTCATCAATGGTGCGCGCCAGATCGAGTGCGCCATCAACGGCATGGGCGAGCGCGCCGGCAACGCCGCGCTGGAGGAGTGCGTCATGGCCCTGAAAGTGCGCGGCGACTCGATGCCGTTCTACACTGAAGTCGTCACGCCGAAGCTCAGCCGCGCCTCCAAGATGGTGTCGTCGATCACCGGCTTCCCGGTGCAATACAATAAAGCCATCGTCGGCAAGAACGCCTTCGCGCATGAGTCCGGCATCCACCAGGATGGCATGCTGAAGAACCGCGAAACGTATGAGATCATGCAGCCCGAGGACGTGGGCGTGCCCTCCACCTCGCTGATCATGGGCAAGCTCTCCGGCCGAAACGCCTTCCGCGACAAGCTGGAATCGCTGGGCTACGTGCTCGAAGCCGCGCCGCTGAACGACGCCTTCAAGCGCTTCAAGGATCTCGCCGACAAGAAGAAGCACGTCTTCGACGAAGACATCATCGCGCTGGTCGACGAACAGATGTCCGGCAAGCAGGAGCGCATCACCGTCAAGCGCCTGAAAGTCGTCGCCGGCACGGATGGCCCGCAGACCGCCGAGATCGAACTCGTCATCGACGGCGAAGTCCGCGCCACCACGTCCACAGGCAATGGCCCCGTCGACGCCGTCTTCAACGGCATTCGCCAGCTCGTCCCGCACACCGCCGTGCTGGAGCTCTACCAGGTCAGCGCCGTCACCGAAGGCACCGACGCACAGGCCACCGTCTCCGTCCGCTTGGCCGAACAAGGCCTCGTCGCCACCGGCAAGGCCAGTGACCCCGACACGCTGGTCGCCTCCGCCCGCGCCTATGTCCACGCGCTGAACAAGCTCGATGTCCGCCGCGCAAAGGCAACGGGGGCTGCGGCCTGATCCTTGCTTTCATCCCGGGCCGAAGACTACTCTCCGGCCAAGAGGTGAATCAGCGCGTCGCTGAGCGTGGGAAAGCCGGGGGCAGGGGATCATGCTGAAATCACGGATGGCTGCGGCTGCGTTGCTGGCGCTGCCTTTGGCCGGTTGCGCTACCGTAGCCGGCGGAGGCGCACGCGCCGAAGAGATATATGCGACGTCATCCGAAGCGATTCTGAAGATCAAGAGCGGCGAACTCGGCGGCATCGTCATCGATCTGAACATGCTGGATTACTGCAATTTGCTGGTTGTCCAGGTCAAGAATCTGACGACCGACACAACTCTCTCCAAGGTCATGTCGCCCAGCAGCAGCGAGGTAACCGGGCCAATCGCGCCCGGCAGGTTCGCCGCAGTCATTCCCGCTGAGCCGGGCCGCTACATGCTGACGGGCGGCACCTGCGTCTCGACATCGTATGGCTATGACGTCATCACGACGCGTCGCATAAGTCTGGCTTCACTGGCGCTCTGGATGAACGCTTTTGATGTTGAGCCAGGAAAGATCATCTACACCGGAACGCCGCATCGCGAGACCGTCAAGCGCGAGTTCGGTGTGGAACTCACGTTTTCGGAAAAGCTCTCTGGTCGCAAGGATCGTTCGTCGGATCTCTACACCTTGTACGAAATCAAGGACGAGTCCGAGCGCGTGCTCGAGCAGATCCGCACATTCTCGCCGGAACTAGTCGATACGTTCGTCAGCAAGCCCACTGCGACGATGCTCGACAAGGAAGTCGTCCGCAAGATCGTGAATAACGCCTACGATCAGGAGGCGGGCCAAGTGGCGCCAGACGACGCCGCTGCCGCCCGCAATCGGGCTGCTGCGCAAAGGAAGGTCAAGGACGGCCTCAAGGCATACGTCGATGAGATATTCAGGGGCCGGCCGGAGGATGCGTCGCCCGGTATCGATCAGATGATCCAAACCCCGGTGTGATCTCCGGCGTTACGCCCGCTTCCGCTCTGCCTCGCGTACCGGCACGCTTGCGTCCCACCCCTTCATCCGCCTTGGCAGGAACGGATTGCGATACGCATTCCGCTCGATCGCGTCCCAGCCTTTCGCCGCGGCCCAATCGAACGCCGCCAGACCCTTGCGCACGCGCTCTTCCTTGTCCGCGAAATCGCGGAACACCAGCGCGCGCCCGACAGCGAAGTAGGAGAACCACACCCACGGCCTGCGGCTCAGCGTGCGCATGAAGGGCCACGCGAACGCCTCCAGCGCCGTGTCCACTGCCGGGCCGACAACGGTCTCCTGCTCCCAGCGGAAGAATGTCTCGTAGAATACGCGATCGCTCTCATGCGTCCGCACGAACGTCAGCGCGCCGGCGCCGAAGCGCTCGCGAAACTGCCCCGCCAGCGCTTCCGAAAAGCGCAGCTCCGCACATGCCCGCTCGCCAAACACCTTGTAGAGATAGAGGCTCGCGAACGCCTCGATCATCACCTGCCGGTTGATCTCCTTGATCGCATCGACATAGGCATCGAACGCCGCCATCCGCTCGCGCCGCTTCAGCGCGCACGTCACATCGGCCACGGAGAAAACCTGCGCCGCCATCCAGGCGGCGCGCAGATACCACGTCGCCCACAGTGCGCCGTGCGAGGCCACCAGCGGAAAATGAAACAGCCCCCCGCTGTCGCGATACACCTGATGATAGACCAGCGAGCGCTGCCCCAGCTCGCCCAGCTTGCCCGCAAGCCGCTCGCCATCCGCGCGCATCACAGCATGCACGTCAGCGACGGACATGCCGCTCCGCGCAAGCTGGTGATACTTCGCCTGGAACATGGAAATCCCCCGCGACCTGCATGCCAGCGAACGCTCAACAAACCCTGAAACCAATGCGGTGAATCGACCGCACCAGCCCCCGGAACCGCGACAGAAGTGCGCAAATGCCTTACGCGAACGGCATCGCCTGCACGTCGGGTTCCACCCAGGCTCGCCGCGCAGTTACGGAGAACAGCGTCTCCTTGCACCAGTAGGCCAGCAGCCAGCCGGACCTGCCGAACTCCCGCCGCATCAGCGCGTCCAGCACGGCCGAAAGCGCCGCCCCCTCCATCTCGCGCAACACTGCGCGCGCCGCCCGCAACGAGGCCTGCGTGATCGTCTCGTGGTATCCGCCCGTGTCGGTGTTCGGCGTGTTGGTCGCTTCGTTGTACGCGCGGATCAGTCCCGGCATCATCGCGAATGCCTCGTCGCCATGCCGCGCTATCATCCAGATCGCCGCCGCGAAATGCGCCTCATGCGTCCATGCTGCTTTGGGCAGCGTCCGCTCCATCACGCCATGCGCGATGCTCTCGATGTCTCTGTCAGTCAGGGAAGTCATGGTCATGTCCTTTGTGAAATCCGGCGGACCCGCAAAAGGACAGCCCCGCCGCGTCGGCGAGGCCAGCAGGGCAGGGAGCTAGAAACCGCTTCCCACACGCACACGGGCGCAAGCCGGGATATGACCCGTCTGGCCTTGCTGCTGCTGGTTGTTCAGCGTCGTGTGCATGGCGCGGCTGTAGCAGACCTGCCGGCGCACAGCCAGATGCCTCCTCCACGTCGAACATCGGTTGAAGGCGCGCGCCAAGACCCCGCAATTCCCGGGAATTGGCGTTTCAGGTTTTCAGAAACTTCCCAACAACACCAAGGCTCTACAATTTTTTCCGCGTGTTTTTGGAAACGTGCGTCCCACACCCACCCATCCTGAACAGATACTGCGGGGATGGATCACGTAACGACCCACCTCAAACGCGACGAAGGCGAAGCCCCACGGCTTTCGCCGCTCGAAGCATTTGTCACGTGGCTCGCCAGCTTCCTCCGCACCATCGCCGGCCTGAAACGCCGCAAAGTCTTCCCACCCAACTGGAAGGACCACTGGCACGGTCTCCGCGAACTCGAATGGTATCGCGACCAGATCCTCGCCTTCTCGGCCAGCC
>JAOATF010000013.1 GCA_030158285.1 Hyphomonadaceae bacterium | reverse complement strand
GCGGTCCGAATGGTTCGGCGGCGGGTTGTTTGGCGGGGTGTTCCGTGTTCACTCGGAGGGTCAGCGAGAGGTCCGGAATGCTGGAAAAGGAAACCCGTCCGCGTGCGTTTGCCGCGATCGAGCTGTTTCTGGATCTCAATCACGTGGCGCGCTCGATGATCGCAGGCGATCTCGAGACGGTGCTGATCTGGTTTTCGATCACCGAGGCGACGTTACGTCCGCTGATGCTGGGGAGTGAGGTTCCGGCAGTGCGGAAGCATGTGAAGAAGCCGCCTTCGGCGGACCTCGGCACGATCTCCCGCATCCTGATTGCAGATCGCACAGGGCTGCCACGGGAGACGGTGCGGCGGAAGATCAATGCGCTGCTGGAGGCCGGACTGGTCGCTGAAGAGCAGCACGGGCATGTACGGGCGGTTCTGGATATCACCGCGCCGGATGTGATGGAGGCGATCCAGGAATCGTACAAGGCCGTGCGCCGCTATCAGCAGCGGCTGCACGATCTCGGCGGCGAATAATCTTCGTCGCTATTTGCCGTCGGGCGCGGTGATCGAGCGAGCGTCTTCCCAGCGATAGGGATAGGTGTCCGGGTTCACATAGACCTCGGTGGTGACCTTGAGCGGGAACTTCATGCCGCTCGGATAGGTGAGCTCGACGAAATACGCGGTGAAGCCTTCGGCGGGTTTCGGAACCTGGCCGACATAGCTTCCGTCGGATTCGGGTTTCAGCTCTGTCGATGTGAAGGCCTTGGCGCCGATGGAGTCGACGCGGAAGTCGCGGGCCTTCGGGTTCGTGCCTTGCCACAGCAGGACCTGTGTGGGCTTCGCCGTGCCGGCGTTGACGACCAGCGCGCCGTCAGCCCGGACGGTCCAGCTGTAATCGGGCGCGGGGCGATTGTGGATGAGACTGTCGTACCACGCGGTCATGCTCTCATTGAGATCGGTGCCGGCGGTGGAATGGCGCGAGTTGGGCAGCATGCGGAGCTGCTTGGCGCCGGGCAGCAGGTGGTAGGAGAATTTCGTGTTGTCGGGCGGGAAATATTCATCGCCCACCGCGTTGACGATGAATTTCGGGATCAGCATGCGCGGACGGCCGCGATAGTTGAGCGGATCCTCGATCGTGTTGACGGCGGCCATCTTCGTGCCGGTGTGATCTGGGATGAGGCCGGCTTTTACATAGTCGCCCAGCGCGGGCGAGAAATAGCCCATCGTTTCCCAGTGATGGCGCGTGGTGGCGTCGACATCGAGCACGTTGATGACGATGGGGATCATGCCGATGACGCGCGGGTCTTCGAGGCCGACGAGCCAGGCGGTCCAGCCGCGCTTGGAGCCGCCAGCGACGACGAAGCCGTCGATGGATTTCTTGCCGCCCTCGCTGCTGGCCATGAACTGCTGGATGGCGGTCATCGCAGCTGTGCCGCTTTTCACCATGGGCAGGCGGAGCAGGGCTTCGGGATTTTTCGAGGCGTCGTAGCGGGCCTGCAGATACGAGATGATGTCGTCCTCGTTGCGGGCGACGTCCGAGGTTTCGGTGAAGCGCATCGGCTGGTTCGGAACCTGGCCAAGCTCGGCGATGACGGAGCCGGTATCGACCGCCATCTGGGCGAAGCGCGGCGTGGGGCTCGCGGGCGCGCCGCCGAGATTGTTGCCGCCGCCGATATAGAGGAACGCCTTGTCGCTGGTCAGCTGGTTCGGGATGGTGAGGGTGAGGTAGTGCTTCCAGACGGAGCGATCCGTCTGGTCTGCGGTGAGCCAGGTCTGCGACGTGAGGTCGATCACGACGCCATGGTAGCCATCGCCGCTGAATGTGTTGGCGACCTTCCATGCGAAGGAGGGATCGGGGCGCGCGACGTAGGCGTCCAGCACGTTGGCTGGGTTGGGCGCGACGGCTGGCGCCGTGCTGCAAGAGATGGCTGCGCCAAGGGCGAGGGCCACGCCAAGCGTGCGGATGAAGCGCATATGTCTCTCCCGTGGCCTGTGGTCGGCCTTGGGGGGAGTGGAGCGCGGAGTGGGTATGGATGCAAGCGGCGAGGTAGACTTGCCGCTTGCGCGGCAACTGCCGGGCAGGGGCCCGGCGGTCCAGAGTTAGACCCCCGTCACCTCGGCCGCCTGTGCTTCGGACTTCAGCCACGCCATGAAGGTGCGGGCGAGTTTGGAGGGGGTGCGCCATTTGGGATAGACGATCCAGTAGGCGAAATCGATGTCGGATGCGCCATCTGCGAACGGCGCGATGAGGCGGCCGCGTTCGAGGTCGCCTGAGGCGATGGCGAATTTGGCGAGGGCGACGCCACGGCCAGCGGCTGCTGCTTCCACAACAAGCGAGCTCTGCGTGAGGCGCGGGCCGCGATTGCCGTCGACGGTGGTGACGCCGCGGGCTTTCAGCCACGAGTTCCAGTCCGGGCGCGAGGGATCGTTCTCCGGGCTTTCGTCGTGAAGCAGCGTGTGATGGACGAGGTCGGCGGGGGAGCGCAGCGGATGCGGCCCGCTCATCAAGTCGGGTGAGCACACCGGCAGGATGGACTCCGACATGATCTTTTCGGAGCGCAGGCCCTCATACGTGCCCTTCCCGTAGCGCAGGGCGAGGTCGATGTCGGAGTGGTTGAAGTCGGTCATGGCCGTGTCGGCGGAGACCCAGACTTCGGCTTCGGGATTCAGCTGCTGGAACTGTTCAAGGCGGGGGGCCAGCCATTTGGCGGCGAAGGACGGCGCGGACGAGATCATCAGCCGGTCCCGGCGGGCCGGCGCGCGCATGTGGTGGACGGCCTCGGCCATCATTTCGAAGGCGTTGGTCAGCAACGGCAGGGCGGCCTGGCCGGCGTCGGTGAGCAGGACGGTGCGGCCGGTGCGGCGGAACAGGGGGGCGCCGGCGAACTCTTCGAGCTGGCGGATCTGCTGGGAAATGGCCCCCGGCGTGACGTTCAGCTCCTCGGCCGCCCGGGTGAAGGACAGGTGCCGGGCAGCCGCCTCGAAGGCGCGCAGGGCATTCAGGGCTGGGAGGCGGTCTTCCTGGGCCATTTTACTTGAGGTTTTCTGCATCTGGAGGCGGGTAAGGGCGTCTAATGGTTCGGCTTAGTATTCGTTTCTTGCGTCTCTACGTCCTTCCGGCCATTTGCCGTTAGGGCGGCGCGGGTGGATACTCGCGGCGCTCCCTTATACGCGCATGCGTAAGAAAAACTAAAGGGCCAAATCGATGGCGGACGTGTCAGCCTCTCGGACGCCACCCTTGTTACTTGAAGGTTTTGGGCGCGGGACGCAGCCCCGAGCGACCGGAAAGGTCGTGCTCGTGGGTGCGGGACCGGGCGACCCTGACCTGCTCACAGTGAAAGCGGCGCGCCTGATCGGCGAGGCCGAGGTGATCTTTGCGGACCGGCTGGTCGGCAAGGGCATCCTGGCGCTGGCGAACCCGGCGGCGCAGATCGTCCCGGTCGGCAAGAGCAAGGGCGAGCATTCGGTTCCGCAGGACGAGATTCACGCGCGCATGATTGCTGCGGCGCGGGACGGCAAGCGCGTGGTGCGGCTGAAGGGCGGCGACCCGTTCATCTTCGGGCGCGGCGGCGAGGAAGTGGAAGCGCTGCGCGCGGCCAATGTCGACGTCGAGGTTGTGCCGGGGATTTCGGCGGCGCTGGGCGTGGCGGCGAATGCGCAGATTCCGCTGACGCATCGCGACATGGCGCAGGCTGTGACGTTCGTCACCGGCCACGCCAAGCTGGGCGATGAGCCTGATCTCGACTGGCACGCGCTGGCGCGCGGCAACCAGACGGTTGTGGTCTACATGGGTGTCGGCACGGCGGGCACGATTGCGGCGCGGCTGGTGGCGGCAGGGCGCGAGGCATCGACGCCGGTGGCGGTGATCGAGAACGGAACGCGTGAGGACGAGATCCGGGCGTTTGGCATGCTCGGCGAATTGAGCGAGATCATCCAGCGCGCGGGCATTCAGGGTCCTGCGCTGTTGATCATCGGCGAGGTGGCGGCGTTGGCCAAGGATGCGCCGGTGCAGAAGGCTGGCGGTGGGGCGAAGGTCAAACCGTCGCTGTCCGATCTCTGGAGGATGCTGTCGTGAGTTCGGAACGGCCCAAGCTCGGACCTGACATTCCCAAGGTGATCACATCGTGGCTCTCGGCCACCGGGCGCGTGGTCTATCTGACGAAAGATCGGACCTGGTCGGAGGATTTGTCGGACGCCGAGGTGCTGACGGGCGCGGGCGCTGCGGATATTCTCGCGTGGGCTGCGCAGGACCAGACGCGGGTCTCCGATCCCTACTTCATGCAGGTGACGCCTGAGGGTGAAGTGGCGGGGCGGGAGACGATCCGCGAGACGATCCGCGCGCGGGGACCCACGACACATCCGAATTTCGGAAAGCAGGCGGGGAACAACTGATGCCGAACAGGCCGATCGACAAGCTGACGCTCTATGGCGATAGCACCTCGGGCAACTGCCTGAAGACCAAGTGGGCGGCGGACTATCTGGGCGTTGACTATGACTGGGTCGAGATCAGCGTTGTCGAGGGCGGCACGCGCTCGGATTCGTTCATGCAGATGAACCCCTCGGGCCAGGTGCCGGTGATGCGGCTGCCGGATGGCCGCATGCTGCCGCAGTCGAACGCGATCATCATCTACCTCACCGAAGTCTATGCGCGCGAGGCGCTGGCCCCGGTCGATCCGTTCGAGAAGGCCAAGATGATGAGCTGGCTGTTCTGGGA
>JAOATF010000012.1 GCA_030158285.1 Hyphomonadaceae bacterium | reverse complement strand
CATCGCGCAGGTCGACGAAGTTGACGCCCTTCACGGTGCGCCCGTCCTTCACATCAAGACAGGGGATGACCCGAACCTTAAGCATGTCTCCCCAATCGCCCGAAGGGGGCCAGATGGCAAGCGGGCCCTACCCATCGTCCAGCCCGATATCCCGCAGCAAGCGACCGGACAGGCGCGTGCGCAGGCTACGGGCGGCGACCGCCCGCTCAAGCTGCTGGTTGTCGAAAGTCTGTCTGCCGGCCTTACGCCAGCGAAGCGGGGCGGCGCAGCGCGCCAGCCAGTGTCTGATGTCCATGTGATCCTGAAGCTGTGAGGTTGAGACGCGCGAAGGTCATGGGACGTCTCCTCTTCGGGCTTCAGGTCCGCGCGAGGCGCGTGGACGGAACGGTTCAGCGTGTACCCGGCTTATCGTCTCCGGGCAATGCAAAGGTCGCAAACAGGGGCAGGTGGTCCGAGCCGACATCCGGCCCGGTGCGGTAGTCCGTCAGCACCAGCCCGCCGCCAAACCGGATATGATCGATCGGCAGGCCTAGCGGCCCCAGCACAGCCGGAAACGTTCCCTCGAAGCGCGGGTCGCCGGCGCGTGTGCCGGGCACGACGCCATAGATGCGTCCCCACGGCGTCGCGTTGAAATCACCGGCGACGATGAAGGGCCTGGCCGTGTCGATGCCGATGGCGATATCGGACAATTGGCGATCACGGTCGAACATCGCGCCGGGATCGCCGGGTGAGGGCGGATGCGTCGTCGTGATCCGGACGCCGCTGAAAAAAGACGACATCAGGACGCCGCGGCTGCCGTCATAGAAGCCTGTCTCGATGGTGGCGGCGCGACGCACGGCCAGCGCCGAGTCGTAGGTGGGATCGCCATTGGAATACCAGGGAGGCGGTGGCGTCGCGGGTCTTGGCGTAGAGAGCATCTGCAGATCGGGAAGCATCGCTGCGAACTGGGCGTTGGTAAGGTCATCCGGGACCTCGTAGACGGCCACGATGTCAGCGTTGTAGCTCCGCGCCAGGTCTGTCACGCGCTCGAGCGCCGCCATCGATCGGTGGACGTTGGCGCTGACGACGCGCACCAGCCTTGCATCCTCCGGGGCAGGCCGTGGCAGCGCATATCCGCCGAGCCCCAGAACCAGCGCCCCATTCCACGCGACAACGACAGCCGCCACGCCCGCCGCAAGCTGCATACGCCGTACGCCCGCAACCACGCCGACGACCAGCCCCGCCACCGCCAGATGCTTCGGCCAGTGTGACATGAGGTCGAGCGCCCAGCCGACGCGCCCCTCCGTCCATGCGTGCGACAGCAGCCCCAGCGCCGTTGCGCCGAGAAGGCCGACAGCCAGCGCCCAGATAATCCAGCCAACAATTTTCACGGGCGCTGCGGCGGCTTCAGCTGCATCGCCGCGTCGGACGGCAGCGCAGGGAAGGCCGCGTGTGGCTCCGCCTGATACCAGTAAGCGACAGAGGCGAGATAATCCTCCAGCAGCTTGTACGTCCGGTCGCCGATGATCTTCGCCGGCGTTGCGCCTTCCCAGCCAAGGCTCTGTATGGTCACGCGCAGGTCCCGTGTGAAACGGACCGGGTCCATCACATGCCAGCGATACTGGCCATATCGCCGCTCATGACCCTCCTTGAAATACTGCGTCGTCCAGTCGACCGGCTCGGTCACGTAGAACCCGGCATAGGCCGAGGAATAGCTCGTCTCGCGCGGCGCGCCGCCGTTCTCGCGTTTCGCATACCCGTACGAGCCGAGGAAATAGTCCTCCTCGCCGGTGCCGTTGATGGTCGGGAAATCCGTGTCGCCGTCGATGTAGAACTTGATCTCGCCTTCGCCCCACCAGCCCGGCGTGAAGGCGCCATGTCCCAGATACGTGCCCACATAATGCCCGTGTCCCTGCACGCCATCGAGCAGGGTGTAGACCTCTTTCGCCTTCAACCTGTCCGCCATGCGGAACTGCGCGTGGAAGTAGGCCGCGTTCGCGGGCACATCGGTCAGCGCGTAGTCGATCTGATAGTAGACCGTCAGCTGCGCCTTGCTGCGGTTCTCCATCGTCACACGGAATTTCTTCCGGAACGGCATCTGCCAGAAACTGTTGAACCCGCTGCCCGTGTTCACGGCGACGGTTGCCGAGTCGATCACCGGCTCCTTGCCCTTGCCCCAGCCGCTCGCGAAGAAGTCGCCCACCGGAACTTCAACGGAGGGCGTTGCTTCATCGTCCCAGTAGAAGCGCAGGATGGCCGAACGGTATTCGGGAACACCGCCCAGCGTCATCCAGATGTGGTTGATCACGCCTGACCCCTGCGCTTCGCCCAGCGTGAAAGTCTCCCCCGCCGCGATGTTGATGTAAGGGTTCACCTTCCAGCCAAGGCCAAGATTCACGGCTGCAGCCTTGGCGCTGCCTTGCTCCAGCGGCGTACGTCCGCCCATGCCTTTTTCGCCGGTGAGATTCTCCGGGCTGATCGACCGGCTCTGCGCGTCCGACAGCAGGAACAACGAGTTCACGCCCGGAACCGCCGGCGTCACGTCGCCCGCCGGCGCGAGGGTGCAGCCCACAGCCACAAGCAGGGCAGCTGCCACCGCAACAATCGCTTTCATCATGTCCCGCTCCCCATGCGTCTTTGCAGCGGAGGATTGGCCCTCCGCACGCGCGGGTCAATTGCGGTGAGGGGCCTAGCGCGCCGCCAGCAGCGCTTCGGTCGGATCGATGTCGCCATCGTAGAGCGCCCGGCCGAGGATCGCGCCCTCGATCGGCGTGCCCACGCGGTTCTTCAGCGCCGTGATGTCGTAGATGTTTGCGACACCGCCCGAGGCGATGATCGGGATCGACACCGCGTCCGCCAGCTGCCCCGTCAGCGCAACGTTGACGCCGGTCTTGAGGCCATCGCGCGAAATGTCCGTCACCACGATGGCGGCCACGCCGCATCCCTCGAATGCCTTGGCGAGTTCAACCGCCTGCATGTCCGTCGTCTCAGCCCAGCCCTGCACGGCGACTTGCCCGTCGCGCGCATCGATGCCCACCGCCACATGGTTCGGGAATTCACGCGCCGCTTGTTTCACGAAGTCCGGATTGCGCACCGCCGCCGTGCCCAGGATCACCCGCGCAATCCCCGCATCCAGCCAGCGCTCGACGCCCGCCATGTCGCGAATGCCGCCGCCCAGCTGAACCGGCGCCCGCATCACATCGAGGATGGACGACACCGCGTTGTGGTTCACCGAATGCCCGGTGAAGGCGCCGTTGAGATCGACGACATGCAGCGCCTCGAACCCCATGGCTGCAAAGCGCAGCGCCTGGTCGGCCGGGTCATCGTTGAACGAGGTCGCGGTCGTCATCTCGCCGCGCAGCAGGCGGACGCACACACCGTCCTTCAGGTCGATCGCCGGATAGAGTTTCATGGGTCTCCGCCTCTTGCTCGGGCGTTGTCTGGGAAGGGTTCCTTGGAAGCGCGCAACCTAGCGATGTCAACGCGGTTGGACAGACAATTTCCCGCGCGCGACGCAGGGTTTCTGCGTCACGGCTTCCAGCGCAGGAAGTTTGCCAGCAGCATTTGCCCGGCCTTCTGGCTCTTCTCCGGGTGGAATTGCGTGCCGAACAGGTTGTCGCGCGCGATCGCCGCCACGAACCTGCCCCCATAATCACAGCGCGCCGCGACATGGTCCCGCATCTCCGGCTTCATCGCGTAGGAGTGCACGAAATAGACGTGCGGCTCCGGCCCCAGATTGGCCAGCACCGGGTGCGCCTTCATGTCGGTCAGCACATTCCATCCCATGTGCGGCACAGGCAGGGCGGGGTTGTTTGGCTGGAGGCGTTCGACCGCCCCGGGGATCCACCCGAGCCCACGCGTCTCGGCATCCTCGCGCCCGACATCCGCCATCAGCTGCATGCCGACGCAGACGCCGAGAAACGGCCGCCTGCTCCGGAAGACCGCCTCGTTCAGCGCTTCGCTGACGCCGAGCCGGTTCGCCAGACCGTCCGCGCAATCGGCAAAGTGCCCCACGCCCGGCAGGACGATACGGTCCGCCTGCCTGATCCGGTCCGGATCGTCGGTCAGCGTCACATCGAGCCGGATTTCATGCGCGTTCGCCGCCGCCTCAAGCGCGCGCTGCACCGATCGGACATTGCCCGAACCGTAGTCGATGATGGCAAGGCGGGTCATGTAGCCGATCTAACGCTTCCGCCCCGCGCTGTCAGGCGCCTTCGACGAAGATAACCTGCGCGCTCGATGTCCGCTGGCGCAGGGCGAGGAGGGGGGCGTACTCAGGCGAAGCATACCAGGTCCTCAGCGCAGCCATGTCAGGGAATTCGAGAACCACCTGGCGATGCAGCGGTCCATCACCCTCCATCATCTGGGCGGCGCCGGCGCGGACGACATAACGGCCGCCATACTGGGCGATCACAGCGGGCACCTGCCGTGCATACTCCGCGAAGCCTGACGGGTCGGTGATATCGAGACTGCCGATGAGATAGGCGGCCATATCGTCCCCTTTTTTGCCCTAGAGGCTGCCCTTGGTGCTCGCCACCTGGCCCTTCAGCCGGTCATCGACCACCGCGGCCGCCCGCAGCGCCCGCGCCAGCGCCTTGAAGCTGGCTTCGGCGATGTGGTGCGAGTTCTCGCCATAGAGCAGCTCGAGATGCAGGCAGATGCCGCTGTTCATCGCGAACGCCTGGAAGAACTCCTTGAACAGCTCGGTATCGACCTGTCCGACCTTGTCCCGCG
>JAOATF010000011.1 GCA_030158285.1 Hyphomonadaceae bacterium | reverse complement strand
TGGGCGCCGCCATTGATGATGTTCATCATCGGCGTCGGCAGGACGTGCGCGTTGGCGCCGCCGATATAACGATAGAGCGAGAGGCCGGACGCGTTGGCCGCGGCCTTGGCGATGGCCATCGAGACGCCGAGGATGGCGTTGGCGCCGAGGCGGGATTTGTTGGGCGTGCCGTCGAGGGCGATCAGGGCGGCGTCGATGTCGCGCTGTTCGGTGGCGTCCATGCCGAGGAGTTCGGGGAATATCTCGTCGTTGACGGCGGCGACGGCGTTGAGGACGCCCTTGCCGAGATAGCGGGACTTGTCGCCGTCGCGGAGTTCGACCGCTTCGTGCGCGCCGGTGGAGGCGCCCGAGGGGACGGCGGCGCGGCCGGTGGAGCCGTCATCGAGGGTGACTTCGGCCTCGACGGTCGGGTTGCCCCGGCTGTCCAGGATTTCCCTAGCGTAAATGTCCACGATCTCGGTCACTGGGCTGTCCCCTGGCAAAAGCAAACGGCGGAGGTGGCCCCGGGCGATTCCCGGGGGCTAAAAGCGTGCCTGCCAATGCCTTGAACGGCGCAGAAATGCAAACGGCCGCCGAAGCGGCCGTCACGGGACACGGGCGGCCGCTTTCGCGGCGCTGCCGGTCAGCCCGGTTATTCTTCGTCCTTGGCCTTCAGGACCTGTTTGCCGCGGTATTTGCCCGTTTTCGGGTCAACATGGTGCGGACGGCGCAGTTCGCCGGATTCCTTGTCTTCCACGTAGGAGGACAGGGGCAGACGGTCGTGGGCGCGGCGCATGCCACGCTTGGAGGGGGATGTCTTGCGCTTAGGGACGGCCATAGTCGCCTCGGATCAGGCTGGGAAAACGGGGGGAACGGCCAGTTCTTTTCGGACCGGGTCGTTCTTGCGAGCGGGCCTCATACGCTGTCTGATGCAGGGCCGCAAGACTTAGGGTCTGGCGGCCTGTCTGGGGTCAGAATCAGGCTGTGACATCGCAGGAATCCTCGACAATCATGCGCGAAGCGCATGCGTTGAAGGCGGCTGGACGTCTCGATGAGGCGGTTCGCCGCTATGGCGAAGCCGTGGCCGCGAATCCCCGATCAGGGGCGGCGGAGCATGCGCTGGCCGCCTGCCTGGGCGAGGACGGGCGCTGGGCGGAGGCCGAGCGGCACGTCGCCGAGGCGTTCGCCAAGGGGCTGGATACGCCAGAGACCTGGCTGGTGAAGGGGCGGTGCGAGCTGGCGCTGGGACGGCTGGACGCGGCGGAGGTGGCGTTCCGGGAAGCGCTGAAGCGGCGGGAGGATCTGCATACAGGGTCACGTGAGCTGGTGCAGCTGGCGTGGATGCGGACGGGGGACCTGAAGGCGGCGCTGGCGGCTTTGGGCCCGGCGGACGGGCTGTCGGTGAATGTGGTGAAGGCGCAGGTGCTGGAGGCGGCTGGCGAGGGCGAGCGGGCGTTTGCGCTGATGGCGGAGGCTTCGGCGGCGGCGACGCTGCAAGCGGGGCTGGCCGTGGAGGCGTCGCGGATGGCGGCGCAGGTGGGGCGGCCGGTGGAGGCCGTGACGCTGGCGGTGCGGGCGCAGACTGTGGCACCACATGAGCTACCCGTGTTGATCGCACTGGCGGAGGCGTTGCTGTGCGCGGGCGAGGCGCAGAAGGCGTCGGACCTGGTGGGCGACATGCGGCGCACGTGGTCGACGAACCAGCACGCGATCGCGCTGCAGGCGGCGGCGTGGCGGATGCTGGGCGACCCGCGGCATCGGCTGCTGTGCGACTACGCGCAGCTGGTGGGGACGGAGATGCTCGAGGCGCCGGCGGGATGGGCTTCGCTGGAGGCGTATCTTGCGGACGTGGCGGGGGCGCTGAAGCGGCTGCATCCGTTTGTGGCGCAGCCCTTTGGGTCGCCGGTTCGGCTTGGGAGCCATGTCGGCGATATTGCGCGGCAGGCGCATCCGGCACTGCAGGCCCTGCCCCGCGCGATCGATGGCGCGATGCGACGGCTGCTGGCGCGGCTGGGCGAGGGAGATGATCCGGCGCGGGCGCGCAATCGTGGCGCGTACAGGCTGCAGGGCATGACGTCGGCGCTGCTCGGGCCGGGCGGATACATGCGCGATCATGTGCGGCCGCAGGGGTGGCTGAGCGCGGTTCTTCATGTGGAGATGGGTGAGGGATCGGTGCGGTTCGGGCAGCCGGGGCTGCGGACGCATCCGATGCTGAGGGCCGAGCATGACGTGGCGCTGAAGCCGGGGATGCTGGCGCTGTTTCCGTCCTATGTCTGGCAGGGGTGCGAGCCTGTGCGGCAGGCGCAGCTGTCGCTGGCGTTCGATGTGATGCCGGCGCCGGTGAAACTGGTGGAAGAGCGGCTATAGGGCGCGCGGCACGGGCTTCAGCCACATGCCGCCTTTGGCGACAAACCCACCGAGGCGGATCGCAAGTTCGACGGGACGCGCGGGATCTGGCTCCAGCCTTACGGCGCGGACGAGCGTGGCGAGGACAAGCGTCAGTTCGGTCATCGCGAAGGCGGCGCCCATGCAGACGCGTGGACCGGCGCTGAACGGCATGTAGGCGAGACGGGGACGGCCGGGTGTCTGGCGGTCTGGCGCAAAGCGATCCGGATCGAAGACGTGGGGGTCTGGCCAGAAATCGGGGCGGCGGTGGAAGGCGTAGGTGGCGAGGACGCAGAGCGTGCCTTTGCGGATTTTGACGCCCTTGAGCTCGATGTCACGCGCGGCGGTGCGCACGACGGCGGTGGCGCCGGGATAGAGGCGCATGGTTTCCTGCAGCACCTGTTTGGTGAAGACGAGATCGTCGAGATGTTCGGCGGTGAGCGGAGCGTCGCCGGCGACACGCGCGACTTCCTCGAGGATGCGCTGTTGCGTGGGCGCGTGCGAGGCGACGAGCCAGAGCGCCCATGACAGCGCGTAGGATGAGGTTTCGTGGCCGGCGGCGATGAAGCCCATGAGGTTATCGCGCACGAGTTCGTCGTCCATGCGCTGGCCCGTGTCGGGGTCGACGGCGTCAAACAGGAGATCGACCAGATCGCCGCGCGGCTCGGCCTGTTTGCGGCGGCGAGCGATCATCCTGTCGACGTGATCCCGGAGCCAGGCGGTGGAGGGGCCGCCACGCTTTGCGGTGGAGGGGCGCAGGCTGTCGGGCATCGGGAAGAAGTCGCTGAGCGTGAACTGGCCGATGCGGGAGAGGAATTCGTCGATGTGGCGGCTGACGTCTGCGATGGAGGGGAAGTCCTCGCCGCCGGAGAGCGCCGCATCGAGCAGGACACGCAGCGTGAGACGGCGGGCTTCATCGTGGAGGTTGAGCGGCGCCGTGGCGGTGCGCCATGCGGCCAGCGTGCGCTCGGCGGCGGCGACCATGATCGGCGCGAAGCCTTTCACGCGGTCGGCGCGGAAGGCGGGCATGGCGGCGCGGCGTTGCCATTTCCATTCGGGCCCTTCGGAGACGAAGATGCCCCTGCCCCACACCGGCCGGAACAGCCGGTCGAACTGTTCGCCGTGCGGGAAAGCGTCGGCGTGTTCGACAAGAATGGCGGCGGCAAGATCGGCATCACCGATGACGAGCGGCGCGCCCGGCAGCTTCGCCTGATAGACGCCGCCGGAATAGACCTCGTGCGACCAGCCGAGCAGCGTGTTGGAGGTCGAGCGCCAGAGGTCGACAAAATTCGGCTTGCCGGCGGCGATGGGCCAGTGCGGCGGGACGAAGCGATGCGCGGACTCGGTGTCTGGCATGGCGCAGGACTAGCACGGGCGGACGTTTGGGGACCAGCGGCGGCGATTGGCGAGCGAGATGCCTCTTCGCGCTTCAGACGTCAGACCGTCCGCTTTTCCATCGAGCGACGCACTCCTGCGCGAATTTTTCCTGTCGCGATTTCGCAAACTTCAAAAAAAGCTCACTCGCCTCGCCGGTCGTATTCCACACAACGCGCTGCCATTCCTTTTGTAGCGCGGCGGCCTGCTCAGACAGCGTGTAATCTATCTTGCCGTACTCGGGGAACGTTCCTGGCGTGGTGTACTCAAGCGCATGCTGAAGGAACACCCATTCATCGGCCCCGCCGAGAACGTACACATTCCGAGCGCCTCTATCGCGCTCCAGTTTGATAGCCAGCCCCGCTCCGCGCAGCTCCATTTCAGCGAAGCCACCTGCGTTGTCGAAGGAGCGCGATTGCACAACCTGCAGTCCTTTAGCCGCAAGGAATTCGAACTCAGGCGCGATGTCCGAGATTTCGAGGGGCATCACTGCTTCAGCGCGCTGGCCATGCGGCGGATGAGGGTTTCGGCGGCGGTGGGTTTGGAGAAGACGGGGACGTCGGGGTGGACGGCGCGGATTTCGGGGGGCAGGCCGACGCCGGTTTGAACGACGACGCTGACGCGTTTTGGCAGCGCATCGAGCACGGGGCCGATCGTGCCGTCGGGCAGGTTCACGTCGAGAATGGCGCCGTCGATGGCTTCGCGGCCGATAAGGTCAAGCGCTTCGGCGATGGTGGAGGCGGGGCCGACGACGATGGCGCCGGAATCCTCGACGGCCATTTGCAGGTCGAACGCGATGAAGGGCTCGTCCTCGACGACGAGGATGCGGGCGCCCGAGAGCGGCCGCGTGGCGCCTGTTGAGGCGGGGCTTGCGGGCATTATGCAGACAGCCTGTCGAGCGAGGCGCGGAGCGTGATGTGGACGCCTTCCGGGCGCCAGTCGTGCGAGACTTCGCCGCCGAGTTGTCCCTTGGCGCTCATGCGCGCAAGATCGGAACCGAAGCCCTTGCGCTGGGGCGGACCGGCAATGGCGGGACCACCCTGCTCGGTCCAGGTGAGGATCATGTTCGGGCCTTCGACGCGCCACGCGATGGAAACAGCGCCGCCTGACTCGGAGAGGCCGCCATACTTGGCGGCGTTGGTGGCGACTTCGTGCAGGATCAGCGCCAGGCTGGTGGCGCCAGTGGGGCCAACGAGAACCTCGGGGCCATCGAGATGCAACTGCTCTTCGCGATCCGTGATGTGGGCGGCGAGGATGCGCTCGATCATGGCGGAGACGCTGGTGCGCGTGGCTTTCTGGTCGTCGGACGAGACGTTGGGGCGGATGAGATCATGCGCTTCGGCCAGCGCGTGGAGGCGGCCGGTCAGCGTCTCGGCCATTTCCATCGTGGTGCCGGAGGTGCGCGCGGTCATGGTGACCATGCCGGTGGCGACGGCGAAGAGGTTCTTCACGCGGTGATTCAACTCACGGAGAACGACAAGCCGGGCGTCCTCGGCCTGTCGGCGTTCCTCGATCTCGCGCTGGGCCTTGTCATAGAGGCGCGAGTTGTCGATGCCGACGGCGGCCTGGGCAGCAATGCCGACGATGAGCTGTTCGTCACTGGCGTTGAAGACACCGGGGGCGGAGTGACCGAACAGGAGACTGCCGAGAGCTTCGCCCGAGCGCGACATGACGGGGGCTGCGAGATAGGAGCGCACAGGCAGGTGGCCTTCGGGCATGCCTCTATAAGGCGCGTTGCGGCCGTAGCGCGGATCGAGCGTGATGTCGTCGGAGCGGACGATGGCGGCGCCCTTGAAGGTTGGCGCGAAGACGGCGGTCTCGCGGGGGTAGGGAAACTTGGTGAAGTTTTCGCGCGGCACGCCCGAGACCGTATAGAGCTGCCAGGCTTCGCCCTGCTCCGTCACGACGTTGTAGAAGAAGGCGCCGAACTGTGCGCCGGTGAGTTCGACGCCGACATCGGTGACCATCTGGACGAGGCGTTCGAGATTGAGTTCGGCGGCGACGCTGGCGGCGGAGCGGTTGAGAATTTCGAGCAGGCGTTTCTGTTCGGCGAGTTCGGTCGCGGCGGCTTCGAGCGCGCTGATGTCCGTACACGTGCCCAGCCAGGCGAGGATGGCGCCGTCGGCGCCGCGGATGGGCGTGGCGCGGGCAAGGAAGGGACGCTCCTGTCCGTCTGCGCCGCGCAGCCTCAGCGTTGTCTCATAGGGCTCGCCGGTTTCCATGGCTTGCTGCCAGCGGGCCGTGATGGCGGCCACACGCGTGGGGTCCTGCGCGTTGCGCCAGGCGCCGCTGAGCATCTGCTCCTCGGTGCTGCCGGTGTAGTGATACCAGGGCTTGTTGAACCAGATCGACCTGCCATCCGGCGCGGCCATCCAGGCGGGTTGCGGCAGGTTGTCGGCCAGCGCGGACAGCGCGGCAAGGCTCGCGGCGTCGAGACCTGATGCGCCAGAACTGGCAGAATCCGTCAATTGGACGTCCCCGTGTGCGAGCCGAGAACAATCTAGTGCGTGGCGGTGGCGGACAAGGGGAAAAGTAGGCGGCGGCCCCGCCCCGACGCCCGTGGGCGTTTGATGCCCGCTCGACGCTGCGCGCCGACTGCCGGGCGGGGGCCCGGCGGTCCAGAGCGTCAGACCAGCCGGCTCTTGTCCCGCGCGGCGGCGATGAAGCTGGCGAACAGCGGATGCGGATCGAACGGCCGGGATTTGAGTTCGGGGTGGAACTGGACGCCGATGAACCAGGGGTGGTCGGTGAGTTCCATGATCTCGGGGAGCTTGCCGTCGGGCGACATGCCGGAGAAGACGACGCCGTGGGGCGCGAGCTTGTTGATGACGTCGACGTTGACTTCGTAACGGTGGCGGTGGCGCTCGGAAATCGTGGTCGAGCCGTAGATGTCGGCGACGCGAGTGCCGGGCTTCAGCGTAGCGGGATAGGCGCCGAGGCGCATGGTGCCACCGAGATCGCCCCCGGCGGTGCGGGTTTCCTTCTCGTTGCCGCGCACCCATTCGGACATCAGGCCGACGGCGGGATATTTCGGGTCGCCGAATTCGGTCGTGCCAGCGCCTTCGATGCCCGCGAGATTGCGCGCGGCTTCGATGACGGCGAGCTGCATGCCGTAGCAGATGCCGAAACACGGCAGCTTGTGACGACGGGCGTAGCCCGCCGCGCGCATCTTGCCGATGGCGCCGCGTTCGCCGAAGCCGCCCGGGAGAAGGACGCCATCGACGCTGTCGAGTTCGGAGAGATCCGCGTTGGGATCGTCGTAACGGTCTGACGGGATCCAGGTGAGGTTGACCTTCACCTTGTTGGCGATGCCGCCATGGCCGAGGGCTTCGACGACCGATTTGTAGGCGTCGTGCAGCGCGACGTACTTGCCGACGATGGCGATGCGGACTTCGCCGTCCGGATTGCGGAGGGTCTGCGAGGTCTGCACCCAGCTCTTGAGATCGGGCGTGGTCTGCTTCTCGAGGCCGAAGTGGCGCAGCACTTCGTGGTCGAGACCGCGCGCGTGATACTCGAGCGGGACTTCGTAGATGTTCTGCGCATCAAGCGCTTCGATGACGGCTTCCGGGCGCACGTTGCAGAACAGCGCGAGCTTGCGGCGCTCTTCCGGCGGGATCGGCATGGGGGCGCGGCAGAGCAAGATGTCGGGCTGGATGCCGATGGAACGGAGTTCTTTCACCGAGTGCTGCGTCGGCTTGGTCTTCAGCTCGCCGGCGGTGGCGATGTAGGGCAGCAGGGTAAGGTGGATGAAGAGGCTGGCTTCGCGGCCGACATCCTGGCTGAACTGGCGGATGGCTTCGAAGAACGGTAGGCCTTCGATGTCGCCGACCGTGCCGCCGACTTCGCAGAGGACGAAATCCACATCGTCCGAGTCCGAGCGGATGAACGCCTTGATGGCGTCGGTGACGTGCGGGATGACCTGGATGGTGGCGCCGAGATAGTCGCCGCGACGTTCCTTCTCGAGGATCGACTTGTAGATGCGGCCGGTGGTGGTGTTGTCGGTCTTGCGGGCGGAGACGCCGGTGAAGCGCTCGTAGTGGCCGAGGTCGAGGTCGGTTTCGGCGCCGTCGTCCGTGACGAAGACTTCGCCGTGCTGGGTCGGCGACATCGTGCCGGGGTCGACGTTGAGATAGGGGTCGAGCTTGCGCAGCCGGACGCGGTAGCCGCGCGACTGCAGCAGGGCGCCAAGCGCTGCCGAGGCAATGCCCTTCCCGAGGGAGGACACAACGCCTCCCGTTATGAAGATGAAACGCTTCATGACGGATGCCCAGTTTAACGATTCGCCCGCCCCTAGCGAGGGGGCATTGGTCGACTAGTTCGGCGATCCACCGTTATTCGGCGTCGGAGCCGGCGTGGTGGGCGCAGTTGTCGCAGGAGCCGTGGAGGCCGGCGGCGTGGTTGCCGGGGCCGTCGGAGCGGGAGCAGCCGGAGCCAGCGGATCCGGCGCGGTCGTCGGCGCGGGAGCGGTCTGGGCCGGAGCGGCCGGGGTCGTGGTCGCGCCGCCGAGGGCGTCCGGCGCGGTGGTGGCCGGGGCATTGCGGAGGGCGTCGAACGGATCGGCCGTGTCTTCGGTCAGGCGCTCCAGCGTCGAGGGGGCCTGGGCCGCCTCGTTGTTGAGGCGGGTCATCACGATCGAGGTGACAAAGAAGATCGCGGCCAGGATCATGGTGGTGCGGACAAGAACGCCCGCCGCGCCACGGCCCGAGATGATGCCGCCGGTGCCGCCACCGCTCATGCCAAGGGCCCCGCCCTCAGACCGCTGCAGCATGACAGCGATCACGAGTGCGACGCACGCGATCATGTGGATGGTGAGGATGACGTTCAGCATGGATGGGTACGCCGGCTAGCCGTTTGGACCGCCTCAAAGCACGTTGGCGGGGTGCGGCCAAGCCCCCACCGGCCCTCAGATGTCGTTTTGATGTAGGTGCGGCGTTATTATCTGGTTATGGGCAGCCCGCAGCAATCTTCAGGAAATCTGCGGATTTCAGGCTGGCGCCGCCCACCAGAGCCCCGTCGACCCCCGCCACGGACATCAGTTCAGCAGCGTTTTCGGGCTTAACCGAGCCGCCGTAGAGAATGCGCATCCCCCTGCCCGCCGCGCCAAAACGGGCTTCCAGCGCCCGGCCGATGGCCTGATGGACCTCGGCGACCTGCTCCAGCGTGGGGGTACGGCCGGTGCCGATGGCCCAGACGGGTTCGTAGGCGATCACGGTGGTCGCGGCGCCGGCTTCCTGGGGAATCGACCCGGCCAGCTGGCGGGAAATGACGGCGAGCGTGTCGCCCCGGTCGCGCTCCGCGAGGCTCTCGCCAACGCAGATGATGGGGAAAAGGCCGGCGCGGACGGCGGCAGAGGCCTTGGCGGCCACCACGGCGTCGGATTCGCCATGGAGGGTGCGGCGCTCGGAATGGCCGACGATCACGTAGCGGGCGCCGGTGTCGGCCCACATTTCGGCAGAGATATCGCCAGTGAAGGCGCCGGAGGCCTTTTCGGCGCAGTCCTGGCCGCCGAGGGCGATGGATGAGCCCTGCAGGGCCTGACCGACGGCAGCCGCCAGCGTGGCGGGCGGGCAGATGGCCAGTTCGGCGTTGGGAATCGCGCGGGCGCCCTCCACCATGGCCGCAACCTCCGAAAGAGAGGCCCGGAGGCCATTCATCTTCCAGTTGCCGGCGACCAGCTTCCTGCGTTCCGTCATGCCTTCTACCCCAGAAAGGCCGCCAGGACGCCGGAAAGCGGGGCCTCAGCCCCGGGCGCCGTCTGGAAGCCGCAATGTCGCATTTTCCTGTGGCGAAGCGGTTTCCCCTTCGCCGCAAAATGCTCTAGCAAGCCCAGTTCCAGCGGACAACCGGACCCGGTTGTCTGCCCAGTATTCAGGGAGTTGCGCCGCATGATTGGCGGAATGCGCAAGTTCGCGAAATCGAAGTGGGCGGCGGTCGTCCTCTTCATTCCGCTGGTCATCAGCCTCGGCATGTTCCTGCCGGACACGTTTGGCATTGGTGGACGGCTGAGCGGCGGCACGCTGAGCCGGATCGGCGGGCGCGAGGTCAAGGTCGCCGACGTGGATCGCGACGTGCAGCGCCTGATCGAGGAGGTGCGTGCGCAGGAAGGCCGCACGATCAGCCAGGCCGATGCTGCGCGCGAAGGCCAGGTTGAAGCCATCATCCGGGACCTGCAGGTCCGCAACACGCTGCTGGCCTATGCCGACAAGGTTGGCATTTCGGCGAGCTCGGAATCGCTGAAGCCTTACCTCGAGCGCAACAAGCTCCTCGTGAACGAGTTCGGCAAGCTGAGCCGCGACGCGATCCTGTATCAGGCGGGACAGCGCCGGCAGACGACCAAGGAATTCGAGGCGTTCATCCGCGACTTCCTTACGCAGGACTATATCCGCAGCGCCGCAAGCGCCGCGCTGACGACGCCGGATGTGCTGTCGCAGCCGTGGATCAGCTTTCAGGGCGAAGGCCGCACATTCCGCCTCGCCGCGGTGACCAATTCAGCCATTCCCCGCCCCGCCGAACCGATCGAGGCGGAGCTGCAGGCATGGTATGATGCGCACCAGGCCACGTTCCAGCAACCGGAACGCCGCCGCATCTCGGTGCTGACCTATTCGCCGGAAGACTTCCTCGACCAGGTCAAGATGACGGACGAGCAGCTGAAGGCCGAATACGAAAAGCGTATCGCACAGTATTCGACGCCGGAGACGCGCACGCTGGTCGAGTTCGTCTCGCTGGATCGCGGCGCGCTGCAGAACTTCATCGACCTGACTGCACAAGGCATCTCGCCGGAACAGGCGATGGCGCAGTCGCCGAGCGTGACGCGTACGGAGTCGGCGGTGAAGCCCGATGATGTGAAGGACAAGGACCTGCGTGAGCTGGTGTTCGCCTCGGCCGTGGGCAAGGTCTACAGCCAGCCGATCCGGCTCGCGGATAACGAGCCGTGGAAAACGGTGATGGTCTCGGCGATCACGCCGGGCATTCCAACACCGCTCGAGCAGATCAAGGACCAGGTGCGTCGCGATGTGAGCATCAACGACGCGATCGGTCTCTACGAGAAATCCGCCGAACCGTTCCTCGACGCCGCGGGGCAACCGCTGGAAGACATGGGCAAGCAGTTCGGCATTCCGGTGATCCAGCTGGCGCCGGTGGACGCGCGGGCGCGCACGCAGTTTGGCGATCAGGCGCAATTGCTGGCGCAGAACCAGGATTCGCTGCAGCAGCTGTTCTCGCTGTCGCCGGGCAACATGACCAACGTGATCGAGGGCGACAATGTGCGGACGATGTTCCGTCTCGATGAGGTGATTGCGCCTTACACGCTGCCCCTCGCCGAGGTGAAGGATCGCGTGAAGCTGTCGATCATGACCGAGAAGGTGAATGAAGCCGCCACCAAGGCAGCCGAAGGCATGGTTGCGGCCGTGAAAGCCGGAGCGACGTTCGAGAAGGCTGCGGCGGATTCGAAGCTCAGCCTCCTTCCGCAGCCGATCAAGATGCTGCGCGCGATGATGTCCCAGGCTTCCGCGAACCTGGACCCGGCCGTCCTCAATGGCGCCTTCGCGCTCAAGGCTGGCGAGACGGCTGTGGTGCGCGGGCGCGATGGCACACCCTGGGTCGCGACGGTCGACAAGATCGAGCCCGCGACACCGGAGATCGTGCAGGCGCTGCGGGCACAGCTGCAGGGCGACATTACGCGGTCGCTTACGCAGGACCTCAACGAGACGTTCGTGGTCGGACTGCGGGCGGAAGTCGACTTCAAGCAGGATGAAGCGGCGATCGAGCAATACGTGCGGGGCATGATCGGCGACAAGGCGCAGCCGTGACGTCCAAGCCCGCCCCCCTCATCGTAAGGCGGCGGGTCGACGATACGGAGTCGCCGGTTTCAGCGATGCTGAAACTGAATCCGATGTCGGCCGGGCTCGTGCTGTTCGAAAGCGTGGTCGGCGGTGAAACGCGCGGCCGGTACAGCTTTATCGGGCTGGCGCCGGACCTGTGGTGGCGGGTGCGGGACGGCAAGGCGGAAACCTCGCTGACGTCCGACTTCAGGAAGATCGAGGCCACATCCGACGACGTGATGGGCTCGCTGCGGGGCTTTATCGAGCTGTGCAAGGTGGACGGCATGGACGGGCTACCGCCGATGGCGGCGGGTGCGTTCGGCTATCTCGGCTATGACATGGTGCGCCATGTCGAGAAGCTGCCGGCGGCGAAGCCGGACCCGAACGGCGTGCCGGAAGCGATGCTGATGCGGCCCGGCGCGGTGCTGATCTTCGACGGGGTGAAGCAGGAGATCATTCTCTCTGCCCCGGCGCGGAAGGACGAGATCGCGGCGAACGCCCTGCTCGACCGGATCGAGGCGACGCTGGATCAGCCGATGCCGCCCTCGCGCCCGAGCGATGCGCCGACGGAGAAGATCGACTTCGCGTCGAACACGACCAAGGCGCGCTATCTCGAGATGGTCGAGAAGGCGAAGACTTACATTCGCGCGGGCGATATCTTCCAGGTGGTGCCGAGCCAGCGCTTTACGGCGCCGTTCGAGCGATCTCCGTTTGCCTTCTACCGGGCGCTGCGCCGGCTGAACCCCTCGCCGTTCATGTTCTACGTGAACTTCGGGGACTTCCAGGTTTCGGGATCGAGCCCGGAAATCCTGGTGCGGGTGCGCAAGGGCGTGGTGACGGTGCGGCCGATCGCCGGGACGCTGCCGCGCGGGGCGACGCCGGAGGCGGATCTCGCGAACGAGCAGAAGCTGATCTCCGATCCGAAAGAGCGGGCCGAGCACTTGATGCTGCTGGACCTCGGCCGCAACGATGTGGGCCGGGTGGCGGCGCGCGGCACGGTTGAGGTGACGGAGAGTTTTACTGTCGAGCGCTACAGCCATGTGATGCACATCGTCTCCAACGTGCAGGGCGTGCTGAAGGACGGCAAGGACATGGTGTCTGCGCTGGCGGCAGGCTTCCCCGCGGGCACGACATCGGGCGCCCCGAAAATCCGCGCGATGGAGATCATCACCGAACTGGAGCCGCATGCGCGGGGTGTCTATGCCGGCGGCGTTGGGTATTTCGGCGCGGGCGGCGACATGGACACGTGCATCGCGCTGCGCACGGCGGTGTTCAAGGGCGGCAAGATCCACGTGCAGGCAGGCGGCGGGGTCGTGTTCGATTCCAATCCCGAGAGCGAGTTCATGGAGACGGTGCACAAGGCGAGCGCGCTGTTCCGGGCGGCTGAAGAGTCGGCGCGGTATGACCGGGGGAACCGGTGATGGCGTCCTCCGCTTTCAAAGTCCTCCTGATCGATAACTATGACTCGTTCACCTACAACCTCGTGCACTACCTGCAGGATGTGAGTCCGAAGGTTGAGGTTGAGGTCGTGCGCAACGATGCGCTGAGCGTGAAGGACGCGCTGGCGAAGGGGGCGGATGCGATCGTTCTGTCGCCGGGGCCGTGCACGCCGCAGGAAGCGGGCATCTGCATGGAGCTTATTGCGGCTGCGCCCGACAGCTTGCCGATCCTCGGCGTGTGCCTTGGCCACCAGGCGATCGGCGCGGTGATGGGTGGCGTTGTCGAGGGCGCGCAGGAGATCGTGCACGGCAAGGCGTGGGATGTGAAAGTGCTGGGCGGCGTTCTGTTCGAGGGCGTGCCAGAGCATGTGGAGGTTGTGCGCTATCACTCGCTGGCGATCCGGCGCAACGGCATGCCGAACGTGCTGACGGTGGATGCCGAGACGGCGGATGGCGAGGTGATGGCGGTGAGCCATGCGACGCGGCCGGTCTATGGCGTGCAGTTCCATCCGGAGTCGATTGGCTCGCAGCACGGGCGGACGATGCTGGCGAACTTCCTGCGCAAGGCGGGGCTGACATGAGCGAGGCTGTTCGCCGCGCAGTGAACCAGCTGGCGGAGGGCAATCGCCCCTCGCCCGACGGCATCACGGCTGCGTTCGAGGCGATCCTCGGCGGCGATGCGGAACCGTCGCTGATTGCGGCGTTCCTGATGGGACTGCGGACGCGCGGGGAGACGGTTGAGGATATTGTCGCCGGTGCGCGCGTGATGCGGGCGCATGCGCGGATGGTGAAGGCGCCGGATGGCGCGATCGACACGTGCGGCACGGGCGGGCTGGGCTGGACGTCGCTGAATACATCGACGGCAGTGGCGCTGGTCTCGGCGGGGGCCGGGGCGGTGGTGGCGAAGCACGGCAACCGGTCCAAGAGCAAGGCGGGTTCGGCCGATGTGCTGGAGGCGCTGGGCGTCAATCTCGCGCCGAGCGATGCACAGCTGCAGGCATGCTTCCGAAAGGCGGGCGTGGGGTTCATGTTCGCGCCCGCGCATCATGCTGCGATGAAGCACGTCGCGCCGGTGCGCGCGGCGCTGGGCATCCGGACGATCTTCAACATGCTGGGGCCGCTGGCCAATCCGGCGGGCGTGAAGCGCCAGATGCTGGGCGTGTTCGCGCCGGAATGGGTGGGGCCGTTTGCGGATGCGCTGCTGGCGCTGGGCGCGGAGCGGGCGATGGTGGTGCACGGCGTTGATGGCATGGACGAGATTTCGACCACGGGCGCGACGCTGGTGGCGGAGCTGAAGGATGGCGGGCTGCGCATGCAGGACCTGACCCCGGAGCGGCTGGGCGTGAAGCGCGTGACGCTGGACGACCTGCGCGGCGGATCGGCGGCGGAGAATGCGCAGGCGGTGAAGGATGTGCTGGGCGGCAAGCCGGGGCCGTTCGCCGACCTCGTGGTGGTGAATGCGGGCGCGGCGATCCTGGTGGCGGGGCTGGTTGATGGCCTGCTCGACGGGATCGACCGGGCGCGCAATGCGATTTCCAGCGGCAAGGCCATGGCCGCGCTCGATGCCGTGAGGCGCGCCAGCAATGACTGACCTGCCTGACCGGCTGAAAGCCATCATCGCCTACAAGCATGATGAAGTGGCGGCGCTGAAACGCGAGCGCACGATGAGCTCGCTGCTGGCCGAGGCGAAGACGGCCTCGAAGCCGCGCGGGTTTGCCGAGGCGCTGATCCGCATCGCGCGCCACGATGGCAACGGCCTGATCTGCGAAGTGAAGCGCAAAAGCCCGTCGGCGGGCGACATCTCGCCGGGCCGCGACCCGGTGGCGGTGGCGAAGGATTACGAGGCGGGCGGCGCGGCGTGCATCTCCGTGCTGACGGACGGGCCCAGCTTTGGCGGCTCGCTGGCCGACATGGTGAGCGTGCGCAACGCGATCGCCCTGCCCGTGCTGCGCAAGGACTTCATGGTCGACCCGATCCAGGTGGTGGAGGCGCGGGCCGCAGGGGCGGATGCGATCCTGATCATCCTCGCGGCGGTGGACGACGCGCTGGCCAACGAGCTGCACAAGACGGCGGACGAGCTGGGCATGTCGGTGCTGCTGGAAGTGCATGACGAGGCGGAGCTGGTGCGGGCGCTCGGCCTGCCCTCGCCGCTGCTGGGCGTGAACAACCGCAATTTGCGGACCTTCACGACGGACCTCGCCGTGACCGAGGACATGGCCGACCTGGTGCCAGACTTGGCCGCCCGGGGGCGCATTCTCATTTCCGAGAGCGGCGTGAAGACCCGGGACGACATCCTGCGGTTGCGGGCCTGCGGCGCGCGCGGGTTTTTGGTCGGGGAAAGCCTGATGCGAGCCGAAAATCCCGTCGAATCCGTGAGATCGATGGTGCAGGCGCGCGCTTAAGCACGTTGCCCCAATTGACCCAAAACGTGAACGGTAGTAGAACTATCTGCGACTCAACTGTGGAGACGTAGACCGTCATGCTGACCAAGAAACAGCGCGAATTGCTCCTGTTCATCAATGACAGGATCAAGGAGACGGGCGTTTCCCCCTCCTTCGACGAGATGAAGGAGGCGCTGGATCTGGCGTCCAAGTCGGGCATTCACAGGCTGATTACGGCCCTTGAGGAGCGCGGCTTCCTGCGCCGCCTCGCCCACCGGGCGCGGGCGCTGGAAGTGCTGAAGCTGCCGGAAAGCGCCGTGCCGCAGCCGATCGGCCGGACGCCGTTCCGCCCGAGCGTGGTGGAAGGCAATGGCGGGGCCCGCAAGGCGGCCACGACAGCGGCCCGGGCTGCCAACATCCCGGTTATGGGCAAGATCGCGGCGGGTACGGCGATTGACGCCATCGAGCACGAGACGCACCGCGTGGCGGCGCCGGACGACGCGTTCGACCCGGATACGCATTACGCGCTCGAGGTTCAGGGTGAGAGCATGATCAATGCCGGCATTCTGGATGGCGACATCGTCATCCTGAAGAAGACCGAGCTGGCGCAATCCGGCGATATCGTCGTGGCGCTGATCAATGACGAGACGGCGACGCTGAAGCGCTTCCGCAAGAAGGGCGGCTCGATTGCGCTGGAGGCGGCGAACCCGGCCTTCGGCACGCAGATCTTCGGGCCGGACCATGTGAAGATCCAGGGCAAGCTGGTGGCGCTGGTGCGCCGGTATCACTGAGCCGGCTCAGGCTCTGAGACAGAAGTTGAAGCGGCGTCCCCAGCGGACGCCGTTTTGCTGTCTGGGGTGTCGTCTGGTGGCGCGGTCGTCGCAGCGGTCTTGCGAGGCTTGGCGGCAGGCGGGGCTTTCGGGACCGGCGTGTAGAGCTTCTGCGTCCAGGGGCGGTCGCGTTGGGGATCGGCGGGGCGGAGGACGAGGCGGCCGTCTGACGTGCGCTCGATGGCGGCGCCGAGGCCGATGAAGTCGCAGGGGTTGAGTGTGAGCGCCGGGGTGGCGGGCGGCTTCAAGCTGAGTTGGGTGGAGGATTTGCAGCCGGCGCGGAGCGGAGCAGACACGGGCGCCGTGGCTTGCGTAGCGGGGAGCGGTGGCGCGGTTGGCGAACGGGCGGATGGTGGCGTCTGGGGCGCCGGTTGCGGGATCGAGGTAGGTGGCGTGGTTGGCGTGAGGGTCGCCTGCCCGGCTTCGGCGTCCAGCGTGCAGGCGGCGCCTTTGCCGGGGCATGGGGATTTGAGGATGACGTCGCCGATGATGAGCGGGTTGAGGCCGTTGCTGGCGCGCCAGTCGGTGAGTTCAGTCCAGCCTTCGGTTTGCTTCAGGAACACTGTGCCGTCGTCGGCGACGTAGCCGGTGGCTTGCGGGACGGAGAGCCAGACGGCGATGGCGGCGGTGGCGGGGATCAGCGCGAAGACGCGGCCGCGGCGGTAGAGCACGCAGAACAGGGCGATGGCTGTAGCGGCGAGCGCCATGCTGGCGCCGTCGAGGCGCGGTAGGTCGACGTCGGGGCTGAGCTGCACCGAATAGTGCGCGATCCAGATGACGAGTTCGAGGCTCTTGCCCATTAGCCAGAGGAAGGGATCAGCAAGGCCCAGCGGCGCAGCGATGGCTGCGAGGGCGGCTGCGGGCGTGGTCCAGAGCGTGATGATCGGGGTGGAGACGATGTTGGCGATGACGCTGAACAGGGCCGCGCGATCGAAGTGATGCAGCGCGAACGGCATGGTCGCGAAGGACGCGACAAAGGAGGTCGCGGTGGCGGCGATGAACCAGCCGCCGATGCGCGTGAATATGCCGGGGCGTTCGGGGCGCTCGAGCTTCGGCCAGATTTCGTAAAGCGCGATCAGGGCGGCGGAGGCTGCGAACGACATCTGAAAGCCGGGTGTGACGACGGCTTCGGGTTGCAGGATCACGACGAGCGCCATGGCGATGGCGAGGGAGCGGAGCGAGAGCGCGGGGCGGTCGAACAGCTTTGCGCCAAAGCCGATCATGGCAATGACATAGGCGCGCTGGGTCGCGACCTCCATGCCGGAGACGGCGAAGTAGAGCGTGCAGGCGATGATGGCGGCGAGCGCCGCGGCCTGCACGGCGGGTATGCGCAGGGCAAGCGGTTCAACCAGCGGCCAGGTGAAGCGGATGAGGAAGAAGATCATGCCGCCGACGAGCACCATGTGGACGCCGGAGATCGACAGGAGGTGCGCGAGGCCGGAGAGGCGAAGGGCTTCGGCGTCTTCGGGCGTGATGAAGCTGCGGTCGCCGGAGACCATGGCCGCGGACATGCCGCCGCCTTTCTCGCCGGCGGCTTCGTGGACCTTCTCGGCCAGCGCGCGGCGGACGGCGCCGAGCCAGTTGAACACGGTGTCTGCGGGTTGGGAGGGCGGACGGATGGCGAGGGGCTGGCACTGGCCGATCGAGAAGCCGACGGCGCCGAGTTGCTGGAACCAGGCGTCGCGGTGAAATTCATAGTCGCCGGGCACGACGGGGCGTGGCGGCGGCGAGAGAATGGCGCGGCAGGCGACTGCCCTGCCCGGCGTGAAGCCAAGCTCGCCCTTGAAGCTGAAGCGAACGAAGCGGGGTGTCTGGGCGGGGGTGAGGCCTTCGATGCTGCGCACGTCGATGCGAACGCGGCGGCTGCGCTCGCTGGCGTCGATCTCGGCGATGACGCCCTCGATGCGGACGGGGCCGATCTGTTCTTTCAGGATCGGGGCAGCGATCTGGGTGGCGCGGATCTTCCCGGCCAGCGCGCCGATGCCGAGGCAGGCGGCGAAGGCGATTGCCAGCGCCAGAAGGCCTGCGCCCCGGCGGCGGACGATCATCCAGAGCACGGAGGGGATGGCGGCTGCGGCGGCCAGCAGCGCCCAGCCGGGCTCGTCCGGGGCGACCATGTAGGCCGCTGCGCCGGCCGCCAGGGCCAGGGGCAGCAGCAGGGGCCAGCGCAGGGCCTGATCGTAGAGCGCGCCCTTCAGGAAGCCCGCAATTGCCGCTGCAAAGCCCGGACGCGGGGCTTCAGTGGAAAGGGTTGCCAGTTCGGGAGCGGATGTGGTCTTCAGGGCCCGCGCTCCGTTGGCCGGACGCGTGGCAAATTCCTAAGTTGGACCCTGATGACGGTCGTCACCCGCTTCGCCCCCTCCCCGACCGGCTACCTCCATATCGGAGGCGCCCGGACGGCCCTGTTCTGTTGGCTATATGCCCGGGCGAAGGGCGGCAAGTTCCTGCTGAGGATCGAGGACACGGACAAGGAGCGCTCCACGCAGGCGGCGGTGGACGCGATCCTGGATGGATTGAACTGGCTGGGGCTGGGCGGAGACGGTGAGCCGGTGCTGCAGTCGACGCGTGCGGGGCGGCATGCGGAGGTGGCGCATGAGCTGGTGAAGCGCGGGGCGGCGTATCACTGCCCGGTGCCGGCGGAGGAGCTGCAGGCGCGGCGGGACGAGGCCGAAGCGCTGCAGAAAAAGAAAGCGGCTGAAGGGTCGCTGTCGGATGCCGAGCAGGCGCGGATGGCGGACCTGCTGAAGCCGTTCCGGTCGCCGTGGCGCGATCCGGCGAAGGCTCTGCCCGAGGGCGCGCCGACGGTTGTTCGCTTGCGCATGCCGGATGCGGGCGAGCTTACGGTGAGCGATCATGTGCAGGGCACAGTCTCGCGCAGCTATGCCGATCTCGATGAGCTGATCCTGCTGCGCTCGGACGGGACGCCGACCTACATGCTGGCGGTGGTGGTGGACGATCACGACATGGGCGTGACGCATGTGATCCGGGGCGACGATCACTTCCTGAATACGTTCCGGCAGCTGCCGATCTATCACGGCATGGGTTGGGCGCAGCCAGAGTACAGCCATGTGCCGCTGATCCACGGGCCGGATGGAAAAAAACTGGCAAAGCGTACCAACGCGGTGGCCGTCGATGTCTACCGCGACGAACTGGGCTACCTGCCCGAGGCGATGCGCAATTACCTGCTGCGGCTGGGGTGGAGCCATGGCGATGACGAGATCATCTCGGATGCGCAGGCGATTGAATGGTTCGACCTCGACGGGCTGAACAAGGCGCCGGCGCGGCTGGACTTCGTGAAGCTGGATTCCGTGAACAAGCACTACATGGCGCTGGCGGATGACCAGCGCGTGTTTGACCTGTGGGCGGCGCGGCCGGAAGCGGCAGGGCTGTCGGCGGATGAGACGGCTCGCATTCGGGACGCCATCGGGCATCTCAAGACGCGGGCGGCCAACATTGTGGGGCTCGGCGAGCAGGCGAAATTCCTGACCAACATCCGGCCGATCCAGCTGAGTGGAAAAGCCGCAGACCAGGTGAACGCCGAAGCGAAGGCCCGGCTGGCGGCGTTGCTGCCCGGGCTGGAGGGGCTCACGGATTGGTCAGAGCCCGTTATCAAGGACGAAATTGCCCGTTTTTGTAGCGCAAATGGCATTGGCATGGGAAAAATCGGCCCGGCGCTCCGGGCTGTGCTTACCGGAGGAGCCCCCGCGCCCGATATTGCTCTTGTGCTGGCGTTGCTAGGACGTAATGAAGCTTTCGCACGTATCAGGGACCATGCTCAGGCGGCTGCCTGAGCCAGTCGTCGTGCAGCCATATTGAGGAGACCGGGCCGATGCAAAACAAGGTGAAACCCAACGGCAAGGCGAGCATCACCGCCAACGGGAAGACCGTGGAATTGCCGGTGTACGCCGGAACCGTCGGACCGGACGTGATCGATATCGGCAAGATGTACGCCCAGACCGGCATGTTCACGCTGGACCCGGGCTTCACCTCGACCGCCAGCTGCGAAAGCCAGATCACCTACATCGACGGCGACGCCGGCATCCTGCTGCACCGCGGATACCCGATCGAGCAGCTGGCCGAGAAATCCAGCTTCCTCGAAGTCTGCTACCTGCTGCTGCACGGCGAGCTGCCGAACGCGGCCGAGAGCCAGGAATTCAACAACACGATCACGCGCCACACGATGCTGCACGCGCAGTTCGATCGCTTCTTCGAAGGCTTCCGCCGCGACGCGCACCCGATGGCCATCATGTGCGGCGCGGTCGGCGCCCTGTCGGCGTTCTATCACGACAGCACGAACGTCGATGATCCGATCCAGCGCAAGGTCGCCCAGCATCGCATGATCGCGAAGATGCCGACGATCGCGGCGCGCGCGTTCAAGTATCACGCCGGCCAGCCCTTCGTGAGCCCGCGCAACGAGCTGGACTACGCGTCCAACTTCCTGCGCATGTCGTTCGCTGTTCCGGCTGAAGACTACAAGGTGAACCCGGTTCTCGCCCGCGCGATGGACCGCATCTTCATCCTGCACGCCGACCACGAACAGAACGCCTCGACCTCGACCGTGCGTCTTGCCGGTTCGTCGGGCGCGAACCCGTTCGCGTGCATCGCGGCCGGCATCGCCTGCCTGTGGGGCCCGGCGCACGGCGGCGCCAACGAAGCGGCGCTGCAGATGCTGCAGGAGATCGGCACGGTCGATAACGTCAAGAAGCACGTCGAGAAGGTGAAGAACAAGGTCGACGGCGTGCGCCTGATGGGCTTCGGCCACCGCGTCTACAAGAACTACGACCCGCGCGCGAAGGTGATGTCGCAGACCTGCAAGGAAGTGCTTGCGGAAGTCGGCATCAACGACCCGCTGCTCGAAGTCGCGATGGAGCTGGAGCGGATCGCGCTGTCGGACGAGTACTTCATCGAGAAGAAGCTCTACCCGAACGTCGACTTCTATTCGGGCATCACGCTGCGCGCGATGGGCTTCCCGACCTCGATGTTCACGGTGCTGTTCGCGCTCGCGCGGACCGT
>JAOATF010000010.1 GCA_030158285.1 Hyphomonadaceae bacterium | reverse complement strand
GCTTGCCATTCTCGCGGCTGATCTGGTTGGCTCCGATCGAGAGTTCGATCTTGGCGACCTCTTGCAGCGGCACGAATCCGCGCATTTCGCCTGCGCGTTCGGGAAGCGGAATACGCAGACGACCGATCGCATCGACGTCCGTCCGGAGCGTTTCCGGCAGACGAACAACGACATCGAACCGGCGGTCGCCTTCGAAGATGGCGCCAGCGTCCGTACCGCCAAAAGAGGCGCCGACGACGGCCTGGAGATCAGAAACGTTTAGCCCCAGCCGCGCTAGTGCGCCACGATCGGGTGTTATCTGCAGAACGGGAAGTCCCGTCACTTGCTCGACCTTTGCGTCCTGGGCGCCATCGATCCCGTTGATCAGACCCTCGATCTGATCACCGAGCGCCATCAGCTGTTCGGTATCGTCGCCGAAGACCTTCACGGCGACGTCTGAGCGAACACCCGAAATCAGTTCGTTGAAACGCATCTGGATCGGCTGCGTGAACTCGTAGTTGTTGCCCGGAATTCTGCGGACAATGGTTTCGAGTTCCGAGACGACCTGAGCCTTCGGCTTATTGGGATCAGGCCACTCCTTGCGGTCCTTCAGGAAAACGTAGGTGTCCGCCACGCTGGGGGGCATCGGATCAGTGGCGATATCCGCGGTGCCGAGCTTGGCTACAACACGCTCGACCTCCGGCATCTGCCTGATACTGGTTTCGAGCGTGGACTGCATCTCGATCGCTTGCGACAGGCTGGTCCCCGGAATGCGAAGCGCATGAAGGGCGATATCGCCCTCATCAAGGTTCGGAATGAACTCCGATCCCATGCGCGAGGCCCCGAAGCCGGCCAGCACCACCAGCGCGACGGCGCCGGCGACCACGAACGTCCGAAGCCTCAGCGCCTGGTCGAGCATCGGCTGATAGACCGAGCGCGCGCCACGCATGATGGGACTTTCCTTTTCCGAGACCTTGCCAGTCACGAAAAGGGCCACAGCTGCCGGAACGAATGTCAGCGACAGCAGCAGCGCCGCCGTCAGCGCGAGCACAACGGTGAACGCCATCGGATGGAACATTTTTCCTTCAACGCCGGACAGGGCGAAGATGGGCACATACACCAGCGTGATAATGATGACGCCGAAGATCGACGGCTTGATCACCTCGACAGTGGCGTCTTCGGCCAACGCAAATCGCTCCTCTCTCGTCAACAGCCGTCCTGCCTGATGTTGCGCTTCGGAGAAGCGGCGGAGGCAGTTTTCCACGATGATGACGGCGCCATCGACGATAAGGCCGAAATCGAGCGCGCCGAGGCTCATCAAATTGCCCGAAACACGGTTGGCAACCATGCCGGTAATGGTCATCAACATCGCGAGCGGGATCACCATTGCCGTGATGATCGCGGCCCTGATGTTTCCAAGCAGCAGGAACAAGACCACCACAACGAGGAGAGCGCCTTCGACCAGATTTGTCTCAACCGTCTTGATCGTACGGTCGACGAGTTCGGTCCTGTCATAGATTGGATTGGCGGTGACGCCGGGCGGCAGAGCGCGAGAAGCCACTTCGAGCTGTTTGGCTGTTGCTTGCGCAACCTCGCGGCTGTTCTCGCCCACCAGCATGAAAACCGTACCGAGCACGATCTCCTTGCCATTCTCGGTCGCGGCGCCCGTCCGGAGCTCTTCGCCCATGAGAACATCGGCGACATCGGCGACGCGGATCGGAACGCCATTCCTGTTTGCAACCACAATGCCCTGGAGATCCGCGATGCTTCCGGCCTGCCCCGGCGAGCGAAGCAGGAGTTGTTCGCCATAACGCTCGACATAGCCCGCGCCGAGATTGGCGTTGTTGTTTTCGAGCGCTTCGACCACATCGCCAAGCGTCAGACCCAAAGCCGACAGCCGCTCCGGCCATGGCGTGACGTGGTACTGACGAACGAATCCGCCAATCGTGTTGACCTCGGTAACCCCCTTGGTGTTGCGCAGCTGCGGGCGGATAACCCAGTCCTGCAGCGTACGGAGGTCTTCCGGCGTATAGGCCGTTCCATCAGCCTTGCGCGCACCCTCGTCGGCCTCGACCACATACATGAAGATCTCGCCGAGTCCGGTCGCGATCGGACCGAGTTGCGGCTCAAGACCCGGCGGGAGCTGGCTCCGAACGCCTTGCAGGCGCTCATTCACCTGCTGACGCGCAAAGTAGATGTCCGTTCCATCCTCGAAAACGACTGTTACCTGCGACAGGCCATAGCGAGACACTGAGCGCGTGTACTGGAGGCCGGGCAGACCAGCGATTGCTGTCTCGACCGGGAACGTGACACGCTGTTCCGCCTCAAGGGGCGAGTATCCAGTCGCCTCAGTATTGATCTGCACCTGAACGTTGGTGATGTCGGGCGTGGCGTCGATCGGCAAGCGCTGGAAACTCCAGACGCCAAGCCCGCCGAGGACGACAACTATCGCCAGCACCGCCCAGCGGTGCGCGATAGATAGATGGATGATGCGCTTCAACATATCTGGCCTCAGTGATCGTGGCTCGCGCCAGACTTTTCGATGTCCGCGCGGATGAGGAAGGCATTGTCGCTTACATAGACTTCGCCCGGGGCAATGCCGCCGAGGATCTCTGTCCACTCAGGCGACTGGCGACCAAGTTCGAGCATGCGGACTTCATACGTCTCGTCCACGCGCGCATAGACGACGGTGAAGTCCCGAAAGCGTTGAAGCGCCCGTGTCCGGACTGCGAGCGGAACGTCATCGGCCGCCACAATGACACTGCCCTCGACCGCCTGCCCCGGCCGCCATGTCACGCCGTCAGGGTTCGGAAGTTCCACATGAGCGATGACTGTCTGGGTCAGCATGTCGGATGTCGGCAGCACGACTTCGATCTTGGACTTGAGCGTGCTCGCGCCACCGATGCTGGTCACGGTCACGGGCTGTCCCGCACGCAGGCGCTCGGCATCACGTGGATAGATGAAGAACTCTGCATGGAGCTTGCGGGGGTCGGCGATCACATAGAGCGGCGCAGAGCCGGCAACATCGCCGGGCGTTGCATTCCGCTCCATGATGATGCCGCTGATCGGCGCCGGGATCGCATAGGTCTGAAGGCTTTCGCTGGATGTGACAGTCGCCAGCGTCTGCCCTTTTTCAACACGATCACCGATTGAACGTGACATTGTCACGATGCGCCCCGGATACCAGGCGCGCACTTCCGCCTTGCCTTCGGGCTGCAGCTCGACGCGCCCGGTGAGGGCGACAATCTGGTCGATCGAAGCGGCTCCGGCAGGCTCAACCTTTACACCCGCGGCTGCCGCCTGGTCCTGCGCGATCGTTGTGCGGCCTTCAAAAGACTCGTAGGTCCACTCCGAGGCCTTGCCGCCCCGTGTAGCCGTTACCTTGACCGCGAACGAGTGTGGCTCGGTGACGACGCCGTTGCCGAGCAGATAGTCTTCGCGAGGCGTGAAGGCGAAGCGATCCACCTTGTTGCCGAGCCTCAGGAGCTCAACGGAGAGTTGGACTTCGTTCGGCGGCAGCGGTTTGTCGTTCTCATAGGCGTAGACGTGGAATTCAGGCGGCACGCCATCCTCGAAAATGGTCATCTCGATTGCGAACGTGCCGTCGCGAAGCATGCGTCCCCTGTGAGGCCCACGCTCATACTCTCCGGAAGCGGCGGCAGCTTCAGCCCGGCCCTCTGCGCTGGACGGCTTCTCTCCGCAGCTTCCAGACATCAGGGCGGAAGCTGCAACGGCTGCGAACATTGTGATCTTGAAGGGATTCATGACAGACCTCATTGGGCCGCGCCGGCAGCATAGCCACCGAGCAAGCGTTTGAGCGCCGTGCGGGCGCGATGATAGGAATCAAGAGCGGAGATGCGCTGGAGCCGGGCTGTCGACAGGACGCGTTGCGCATCCAGCACATCCAGGTACGAAAAGCCGCCCTGATTGTAACCGTCGCGAGCACGCTCAACCGCTTCTTCGGCTGCCGGAATCAGGCGCTCATCGATGGCGACAATCTCCCGGGCCGCGATGTTCATCTGAGACCTGGCCGACGCGGCTTGCCTTTCGATGTTCCGCTGGAGCACCTCAGCTTCGAGGCGAGCGCGGGAGCTTTCGGCTGAAGCCCTCGCGACCGCCCCGCTGTTGTCATCGTTGACGCCCAGAGGAATTGAGAAGCCGACGACGAACGCTGCCTCGCTTCCGTCCCTGAAGTAACGAAGACCCGCTGATACTGTGGGATCGAGTGTCGACCGCGCGCGTTCGACGGCAATGCGGGCCTCAGCTTCCTGCTGCGCTGCTCGCGCGACAGCAATTTCTGGGGCAAGCGATGCGCTGTCCACAAAGAGTCCCGACACGGCGCTGAACGTCGACGTATCGACCTGGAAATTGCTCGCACCGCCCCAGTACGTGGCGAGATGATCGCGGGCCGCGGCGTCTGCCAGCCGCGCATTTTCTACGGCAATCTCGGCGTCCGCCACCAGGGTATTCGATCGGGAAGAAGCCAGCAGCGGGTCTCGCGCTGCCTCAACTCGCCGTTGAACCGTGGCTGCGACCTCACGCGCCAGCGCCAGACGTTCTTCGGCGACCTGAAGGGCAGCCTGCGCGCGCTGAACATCGACGTAGGCAACTTCTACATCATGGAGCAGGTCTTGACGGGCAACATCGCCGAGGGCGCGAACGCGGCTCCCCTGGCGCACGGCAAGCTGCGTTCTCGCTTCACGATCTCCTCCCCATTCGAGGGTCTGGTTGAAAGTGAGTGTCGCTTCCGTGCGGTCGATGCCCTGGTACAGGCCCGTGCCGAGCGCGTTCTCAAGCAGGAAATCGATCGAGGGGTTGATGCCGCGATCCGCCTGACGAACGCTGGCGTCTGCCGCTTCACGGGCGGCTTCGCTGGCCCTGAGGACAGGCGTATCGCCCAACGATCGCGCAAATGCGTCATCGAGGCTGATCATTGGGCCGTCGGCAGCAGCCTGCCCGTACGCTACCTGCCCCGATGCGAGGCAAGCTACGCACGCAGCCCCAAAAAGGGCTGCATAGTGATGAGATGACACGGAAAACTCCTCTGTCGCAAACCGTCAGTGCCCGCGAAACGCGGACGCGTTGTCTGGATCAGAGGAAGGTGCGCGGCGGCTTTTTGAGTGGCGCAAAGTGGCCGGAGACGCGAACAACGGATTGTTCGGACCGGTTCAGAATCGCCGTGGAGATCAGTTCCGGAATTGCAGAAGACCCGCTGACGGTCGTGAAGGACGCGACCGCATGAACATGCAGGTCGCCATGTTCGGCTGGCGCGGTGTCGTTGCCGAGATCGTCGTCGTGATGATCGAGGGCTTCGTGGTGGTCCTGGCCGTGGGGTTCATCATGATCATCATGGCCTGCATCCAGAGCGACGGCATGGATGGCGTACCCAGCAGCGTCGTGATGATCGTGCGCATGCGCCGGAGCAGCCGCGATGAGGCCATAGCTTGCAAAGGCAAGCGTCAGGCAAAGGCTCACGAGGCGCCGGGTGAAAGACATGCTTACAAGCTAGAAGCGAATTGTTGCATTTTGCTGAACGGTTTTCCTTAGACGAGATAAGCAGCGGCAGGAATTGGTTTATGCCGTGCAGGAACGCGATTTCACGTCATCGTGTGAAGTTCCGCTCCGATACCGGGGACATCAAGCGTCGATACGGCCCTTCGCTAGCCTCAGCGCCGGAAGACACCGACGAGCTCTTCGATGACCTTTGCCTGCTCTGACGCGTTCTTCGAGTTCATGGCGCGATGCACGCAATGGCCAAGGTGCTGCCGCAACAGGTCACTTTCGATGCGCGCGAGCGCAGCACGGGCCGCTTCGATCTGCGTCACGACATCAATGCAGTAGCGGTCCTCTTCGACCATCCTGGCGATGCCGCGAACCTGCCCCTCTACCCGGTTCAAATTCTTCAGAACCTTCTCGGAAACCGATCTTTCCATATATACCCCTCCCGGGTACTTGATTTGATACCCCCATAGGGTATATACGCTGGAGACGAAATGCAAGCCCGGAGGGCGCCATGGCGCATACCCACCCTGAAGGAAACGAACTGAAGGATCCCGTCTGCGGCATGACGGTGAAAGCGGATACGCCCCATCGCACAACGCATGACGGCCACGAAGTGCTGTTCTGCAGCGCGGGCTGCAAAACGAAATTCCAGGCCGAGCCTGGTCGATATCTGAAGCCAGCCCCCCAAACCGACCATAGTTGCTGCTCCGCGGATGGCGCCAAGGCTTCGCACGCTGGCGGTCAGGATGCTGGGAGCCATCATCACCTCCATTCACACGCGCCATCCCTAGCACCTGCAGCAGCCTCCGCTCCTGCCGGCGCGAAATGGACCTGCCCAATGCATCCGGAGATTGTGCGGGATGGCCCGGGCTCCTGCCCCATCTGCGGGATGGCGCTTGAGCCCATGATGCCGACGGCCGAAGCAGGGCCGAACCCCGAGCTCCGCGACATGTCGCGTCGCTTCTGGGTGGGTCTTGCGCTCGCACTGCCAGTTCTCGTTCTGGAGATGGGTCGTCACTTATTCGACGTCGATGCCTTTGTGCCTCCGCACATCAATGCGTGGATCCAGTTTGGCCTCGCGACCCCGGTAGTTCTTTGGGTGGGTTGGCCGTTCTTCGAACGAGGCTATGCATCGCTCGTCAATCGAAGCCTCAACATGTTCACGCTGATTGCGCTCGGGACGGGCGTGGCATGGACGTACAGCGTGGTCGCCTTGCTCTTCCCCTCGGCCTTTCCGCCAGAGTTCCGTGGGCCACATGGAGATGTCGCTGTCTACTTTGAAGCGGCTGCCGTCATTACAGTGCTTGTGCTGCTAGGGCAGGTTCTGGAGCTCGGTGCGCGCGAGCGTACGGGCGGAGCCATTCGCGCCCTCCTCGATCTTGCACCCAAGACTGCACGACGGATCAGCGATGGCGAGGAAGCGGAAGTACCGCTGGATGCAATCATCGTCGGCGACCGGCTGCGCGTCCGTCCTGGCGAGAAAACGCCGGTTGACGGCGTCGTCATTGACGGGCGTTCCACGGTCGACGAGTCCATGGTGACCGGTGAATCCATGCCTGTCACGCGGAGTGTCGGAGACTCCGTCATCGCGGGCACGCTCAATCAGACCGGCGCACTCGTGATCGAGGCCAAGCGTGTCGGTCGCGACACCATGCTGTCGCAGATCGTCCAGTTGGTCGCGGACGCGCAGCGCAGCCGCGCCCCGATACAGCGCCTCGCGGACAAGGTGTCTGGCTGGTTCGTGCCCACGGTAATCGCCATCGCCGTGCTTGCCTTCATCGGCTGGTGGGCCTTCGGCCCGCAGCCCTCTTTCACCTATGGACTGATTGCTGCCGTCTCGGTCCTGATCATAGCGTGTCCGTGTGCGCTTGGCCTTGCTACGCCCATGTCCATCATGGCGGGCGTCGGTCGCGCAGCACGTCAGGGCGTCCTGATCCGCAACGCCGAGGCGCTGGAGCGCTTTGAAAAGGTCAACACCCTCGTCCTGGACAAGACGGGCACGCTGACCGAAGGCAAGCCCGGCGTCGTTGCGATCAAGACCGTTCCAAACTTCGCTGAAGTGGACCTCCTGCGCGCCGCAGCAAGTCTGGAGCAGCGCAGCGAACATCCGCTGGCGCTTGCCGTTGTAGCTGCTGCGAAGGAACGCGGCATCCCGCTGGTCGAACCGACCGAGTTCGACTCGCCGACCGGCAAGGGCGTGATTGGCAAGATCGACGGCAAGACCGTCGCGCTGGGCGCCGAACGTTACCTCGATGAACTGGGCATCGCGACCTCTTCTCTTCACTCCGAGGCAGAACGGCTGCGCGCCGACGGCGTGACAGCCATCTACGTTGCGATCGACGGCAAACTGGCTGGCGTTCTTGGCATCGCAGACCGCATCAAGGCGACGACGCCAGAATCCCTGAAAGCGTTACGCGCCCAGGGCATCGAACTGGTCATGTTGACCGGCGACAACCGCACGACAGCCGAAGCCGTAGGCCGGACACTCGGCATAATGAGCGTCGAGGCGGAAGTCCTGCCCGAAGACAAATCGCGGATCGTCGAGCGACTGAAGCGAGAAGGCCGCGTCGTTGCTATGGCGGGAGACGGCGTCAACGACGCGCCGGCGCTCGCGGCAGCTGATGTCGGAATCGCCATGGGCACGGGTACGGATGTCGCTATCGAAAGTGCTGGCGTCACATTGCTGCGAGGCGATCTCAGCGGGGTTGTCAAAGGCCGGGCTGTGTCGCGCGCCACCATGGCAAACATCCGGCAGAACCTGGTGTTCGCCTTCGGCTACAATGCCCTTGGCATCCCGGTTGCCGCTGGCCTCCTCTATCCATTCACCGGTCAGCTACTGTCGCCGATGATAGCAGCGCTGGCCATGGCGCTGTCGTCAGTATCGGTGATCGTGAACTCCCTGCGGCTGGGAGCCACATCAGCGGGTGAAGCGCCCGGACCGCGTCCGCAGCCGCCGCTTCCGGCGCCAACCCGATCAGGCGCCAGCGGCCATTAGCGCCCCATGGGCGGAGCCCACCATGAGGGTTCCGTCCGTGGGCTGCGTACTAAGTATGACCCCCCTCCCCGCCGCACAAAAAATGCGGCTAGATCAACGAGCATCCCATGAAAAACAAGCTTCTTACTCTCATGCTGGCGGCTGCACTCGTGGGCGCATCGCCCGCCCTCGCGCACGGCGGCATGATGGAAACCAGCATTCACGACAAAGCCAGCCTTGCGCAGGCCCCCGCCGAGTTCAAAGTGACTTTCCAGCACGAGAGCGCCATCACCAGCCTCATGTTGATGGACGCGAACAAGAAGATGATCGCGGTCGATTTCAAGCCTTCAAGGACGATGGGCAAGGAGTTCACGATCCCGCTGCCGACGCTTGCCAAAGGCTCCTACACGCTGTCGTGGAAATCCTTGGCGAAGGACGGCCATGCCATGCCGGGAGCCGTGCGTTTCACGGTGACGGGCCAGTAGCATCGTGACCGGGGACGAACTGTCACTACTGCAGTTCGCCGACCGGATTGGTCTCAATCTTTTTGCGCTCCTGACGATCGGTTTCGCGCTCCATGCTGCTTTGGGCATCGTGGAGCGTGATTCATTTCGCTGCCTGCGGTCGCGCATCGCCCTGGCCGGTCTTGCCCTCGCTTTCTTCACGATGGTGCGGTTCGGCATCCTCATCGCGCAGATGGGGGATGGGACGAATGTCTTCGATCCCGAACTGATGCCGCTGGCGTGGATGGTCCTCGGCGATTCGACACTTGCGATCCTTGCAGGAGCCGCCGTCTCAGTCGGAGGAGTCTGGTTAGGCTCACGGCTCACTGCCGCCCTTGGGGCAGCGGCCCTTAGTTTTGGATTCGGCCTGTCGGGACACGCGCAGGGTCTGGCCGATCCTGGCCTCGCCCCGATCGCGGTCGCCGTGCATGTCTTCATCGCAGGTTTCTGGTTGGCCGCTCCGGTCAGTCTCTATCCGGCCCCGACGCAGGAAGACTCTGAACTTCTTTCCCGTCTCCGACGATTCAGTTCAATCGCCGTGGTAGCCATTCCTGTTCTGATCGCGCTCGGCGCATGGCTCGCCTGGACGTTGGTCGGCGGTCCAGAGAAGCTATTCGGCACGACTTATGGTCTTCTTCTGCTCGCCAAGCTCGCGATCGGCATTGTCGCGATGAGCCTCGGCGCCCTCAACAAGCAGGTCATAACAGCCAAAGTCGCAGCTGATCCGGCCATCGGCCGCAAGTGGCTGCGCGTTACGCTATTGTGCGAGGCGACCCTGTTCGCAGCGGCCATCATTGTTGTCTCCGCCGCCACCACGATTGGTGGCCCTGCTGAGTAACTGAGACTTGGCTTCCGTGCAGGCTGGTTCGCTGGTCTGGCAATCCCGCAGCCAGCCGCCAGGAATCGCTGGCCTGTCCAATCCTTGCGTGAATTCCACCTCCCCTGCGTATAGACTGCAGAGACGGACTTATTGGGAGACCGGCATGTCGCCAAAACTCGACCATTTGCTGGCCAAATTGAACCAGCAGCCGCTGGACCGTGATCTTGGCGGCATAACCGTCGAGATCAGCGAGCAGCTCTCGGAGCGTGCGAAGATTGACGGCCAGACCTGGCGGCTACGCACCGCCGCTATGGCGCTCCTCGTTATGGGCGGCGCTGCTGTAAGCGCGTCGACCGCATCAGCCGTGGCGCCCTCGCCATCGCCGTTTGCCGCCTGGTCCAGCCTTGCGCCGTCAACCCTGCTGGAGCCTTCCGAGTGAAGGTTTCGGTGCGCAGCGCCATCATCACGGTTGTCCTCGCCTTCGCGGCCGGGATCGCCGGCATGTGGCTAGGCCACCAGCTGCTTTCCCCCCCACCGCAAGATCGGTCCCTGCACGCCATGGTGCATGACGAACTTTCGCTGACAGCTGAACAGGAAAAGGCGCTTCACGCTCTCGAGGCTGACTTCGCAGCACGGCGGCAAGCCCTGGAAGGCGAGGTGCGCGAGGCCAATGCCGAGCTGGCCGAGGCAATCCGGGCAAGCGAGACGGCAGGACCAGCCGTCGAGGCGGCCGTGCATCATTTCCATGATGCTATGGGCGCGCTTCAGACGGAGACGATCGCACACATCTTCGCGATGCGAAACGTGCTTACCCCCGAACAGCGCAGGCAGTTCGACGACAGGATCGGCGAGGCGTTGACCGCCGACGACAAATGAGCGGGACCAATCCGGACGATAGTGACGCCGCGCTGGCGGCGCGTGCAATCAAGGGCGATCGGTCAGCCTTCAACCAAATTGTCCGGCGCCACCAGGAACCGCTCTACCGCTTCATCCGCCGCTACGTTGGCGATGCCGATGAAGCGTATGATCTCCTCCAGGAAACCTTCGTTTCGGCTTGGCAAGCGCTCGGACGTTATGATCCCGCTCGTCCGGCGGCGACCTGGCTTCGCCGAATCGCGCTCAACAAATGCCGGGACTGGGGCCGCCGCCGCGTTGTCCGGAAGTTCTTCTATGCGGCCAAGACGCTTGATGAAACTACCGCCGCGCCCCACGTCAGCGCCTCGGCAAACTCCGAGGACAATACTGAGGTCGCGCTGACCCGCCTCGACCGGGCGATAGCCGCCCTGCCTGCTCAGCTGAAGGAGCCCCTTCTCCTTACCGCATTCGAAGGCTTGTCCCAGGCGGCAGCTGGCGAAGCGCTCGGAATTTCGGCCAAGGCCGTCGAGACCCGCGTCTACCGCGCCCGCAAGCTGCTCGCGGAAGCGCTTAAAGCTGACGGCGTTGATATCGGCTCCCTTTAGCGTCCGCTATGTGGCTGCGCGCGACGACCAATGAATATGCGCGATGCGCCAGCCTTCGGCCGTCTTGCGCAGGATCATCGTTTCGGTCGTTACGCGATCGACGGGCTTGTCCTTGTACTTTCCGGTCGCGCGGCTTTCGCTGACAACCCAAGCGGTATCGCCATCGACAAGGCCATTGCGCCGCGTGAGTCTTGACGAAACAGCCGCAGCGTAGGCGGCGTCAGCCCCAGCATGATGCGAAGCATACTCGGCTCTCGAGCGTTCCGCATGACCGCTCTCGAAGATCAGCGCATCGTCAGTCAGTAGCGCCGCCGCGGCGGCGCCATCGCCCTCGGAAAGCTTGGCATGAAAAGCGTCAACCGCCTTCGCGGCCTCCTGCGCTTCCGACGACATCGGCGCCACCAAAGGCGCATCGATGGTCTGCGCCGTGGCGACAGCAGGTATCGACGCCAGAAACGATGCCGCCAGAATCCAGCGAATGCAATTGCGGGTCATGCCCTGCTCCAATCCTGTCCAGGTCGGTCGTCAGTACCACGCCCGCAGGCCGATGACGAAGCTCGTCGTCTCCGCGTTCTCTCCGTCAGCCCGCGCATAATCAGCCGTATCCCCGAACTTGCGTTCCCACGAGACGCCAATGTAGGGGGCGAACTCGCGCTGAAACTCGTAGCGAAGACGCAGACCAAGCTCCGCGTCGGAGAGACCAGCGCCAAGGCCAATGGCAGCATCGTCTTTGGCGGCGAAGTTCACCTCGGCGCGTGGCTGGAGGACGAGACGCTGCGTGAGCTGGAAATCGTAGTTTCCATCGAGACGCCCAAGCATCTGGCCGCGTTCGCCGACGAACAGCGCTCCTTCCACCTCGAACCAGTAAGGCAGGACCGTCTCGAAGCCGAGCGCAAGGTAGGTACGCGAAGGATTGGGTTCGATGTCCTGCCGGATGCCGATCTGGAGGTCAGTGACGTGATCCCAGGCCCGGGAATAGAGCGCCTGGATTTCTGCACTCTCGATCTCATCGCTGCCTTCGCCTTCAGTCTTGATGACAAAGCGATCGATGTCGCCGCCGAACCATGCTTCGCCATTCCAGGCATAGCCATCCTCGCCGTCCCGAATGCGATACTCGATCATGTCGCCCATGATCTTGTAGGTAAGAGCGCCCCCATGCTCGTCGCGCAGGATGCCGCGCGCCCTATTCATATCGCCAGCTCCAAAGAAGCGGTCGGCCGCAAATTCAGCTGGAGCCTCGGGCGGCACATCATTGCCAGCCTCCGGCGGATCAACGAACTCCTCAGCCGTGTCGTGGCCAGCATGCTGGTCCGGCGCAGCAGCCGCGGGTTTATCGCCGTGATCATGATTTCCATGCTGTTCGGCGGGCGCTGCAGGTTGCTGTTGCGGCACTGGTGGCTTCGGCGCAGGCGTTTGGGGCGCGGGCACCTGGGGAGCTGGCGTCTGTGGCGTCGCATGGCCTTCGTGCTGCGCGAGCGCCGGAGCTGTTATGCCAAGGGATAGAGCAGCAAGAAAAAGATACCGGTTCATGCGGCAGCTCCATCGAGCGGGCGCACAGTGAAGACCTGAAACATTCCGGCATGCATGTGGTAGAGCATGTGACAGTGGAACGCCCAGTCGCCCGGCTCGGCAGTGAAGTCGAACTTCACAATCCCGCCCGGAGCAACAATGACAGTGTGCTTGCGCGGCATGTGGCCTAGAGGGGCCCGGTGCGCCAATTCAAAAAAGTGGCCATGCAGATGAATGGGGTGCGCCATCATGGTGTCGTTGACGAGGCTGACGCGGACACGTTCGTTCTTGCGGAAGGCGTAGGGCGACGGTTTGTCAGAGTATTTCTTGCCGTCGAAGCCCCACATGAACCGTTCCATGTTGCCGGTGAGGCGGATCTCCAGCTCGCGCGATGGTGCGCGTGTGTCGGCGTTCGGCTCAAGCGCGATAAGATCCTTGTAGACGAGAACGCGATGGCCAACGCTCTCAAGGCCCTGCCCGGTCTCTCCCGTGCGATCCATCGGCATTGGGGCAATTGACTGCACACCCGGCCCGAGTTCGACCTGCGGGGCGTTCATCCAGTTTCGCATGGACATGTCCATGCCTTCCATCCCGGCCATATCGCCCATGACGTCCGACCCGCGCACGCGTGGTGCGGCCATGCCGGGCACTGCCATCGCAGCCACATCCGCATGGCCCGCGCGTTCCGCCCCGCTCATGCCGCTCATGTCGTGGGCCATGCCCATGTCTTTCATCGTCCCGAGAGGGCGCTCCCGCAGCGGTGGGACTTCCGCTGTCATGCCAAGGCGAGGCGCAAGCGTTGCGCGCGCCATCCCCGAACGATCAACCGCCTCAGCAACCAGCGTGAACGCGCGATCTTCGGTCGGCGTGACGACGACGTCGTACGTCTCCGCGTTACCGATCTGGAATTCGTCAACCGTGACCGGGCGCACATTCTGCCCGTCGGTCGCAACGACACTGAGCTTCAGGCCGGGAATGCGCACATTGAAAATGGTCTGCGCCGCGGCGTTGATGAAGCGCAGACGGACGCGTTCACCCGGCGTGAAGAGACCCGTCCAGTTGTCGGCAGGTCCGCGACCGTTGACGAGGAAGGAATAGACGGCCCCAGTAATGTCCGAGATGTCGGTCGGATCCATGAGCTCGCGGGCCCACTCCATGCGCTCTGCATGCGACTGGTCCTGGCCAGCCAGAAGCCCCGCGATGGTCTGCTTCTGAAAATTGAAGACGCCCGCTTCCTGCTTGAGCTTCTGGAACAGGCGATGTGGGTGGATGAAGCTGTAGTCCGACAACACGATCACATGCTCACGATCGTATGCCACAGGATCGGGACCTGCGGGATCGATGATCATCGCAGCGTAGTGTCCTTCCTGCTCCTGCAAGCCGGAGTGACTGTGAAACCAGTACGTGCCCGCCTGTTTCACGGGGAACTCGTAAGTGAAGGTCTCACCAGCCCGGATTCCCGGAAAGCTGACGCCGGGCACGCCATCCATTTCGAACGGCACCAGGAGCCCGTGCCAATGTATCGACGTGTCTTCTTCGAGGGTGTTGGTGATATGCAGGCGAACGGTCTGACCTTCTTTGAGCCGGAGCGTCGGGCCGGGAACGGAGCCGTTGATGGTGACGGCGTGCCCTGTCCTGCCATCTATCGTGATCTGGCCATGGCCGATCGTCAGGTAGATGTCGGAACCTGATAGAGTCTGCGGTTCCATGGCCGCAGCAACGGATTGTTGCGACCAAGCCATCGGTCCAGACGCTAGGGCGACACTCGAAAGCGCCGTCCCGATCAGAAACTGGCGCCGGCCAAGGCCTCGCATCGCCCTGTCGCCCATCGTGGCTCCTCGCCGGAAAGTGTCGCGCGATTGCGCGGCTGTAAACAGTACGCAGCGTGCCCGAGAATCCCTCGTCACAGGCGGATTGCATTTTGGGACGGCTGTCCGCGCTATCGTTGACGCGCCGCGATCCTGTGAACGAAAACGGGCGCCGGTGGCCCGGCGCCCGATCCATCCGCAGCCCTAAGTTGGGGGGACGGGCGCCTTGGATTCGATGGCGGGAACAAGCCCCTCGGCCAGCCGTCACGCTGGCGCCTCACTCACCGTTCTTACGCACGTGGCGCGTCGAGCCCTCACGGACTGCCGGCATAGCGACTGAAGACACTCTGGCTTCCGTCCACACCGAAGGCGATGACTTCATAGGCGTCGACCGCGCCGTTGGGCTGCTCCATGCCTGGGGAGCCTCTCGGCATCCCGGGAACTGCAATTCCGCGGACACCTGTGGGGCGCTGGTCAAGCAAACGAAGAATGTCCTCGGCCGGGACATGGCCTTCGACAACAAAGGTATCGACCACTGCAGTATGGCAGGACCCCAGGCCAGCCGGCACGCCGAGCTGCTTTTTGAACGCCGGAAGATCGGGCGCGTCCACCATCGTTACGCGAAAACGACCGGTCGCTTGCATCAACTCCGTCCAGACATGGCAGCAGGGGCAGCCGGTATCCCGGCTGACCTGCATGTCATATATGCGGGGCGCTTGCTGGCAGGCCGCGACCCCAGCCGTGGTGGCGAGTGCGGTCGTGGCGGACAGCCACCCGAGCACCGTGCGTCGTCGCGATCCTGTGTTTTCAGTCACGGCCTTCTCCCGCTCGTTCACTGTTTAGCAATCCGGCTGATCTTCGAAGGTTCAGCCGCGCTCACGAGATCGAACACAACCATGTCGCCGACCTTGAGGTCCTTCAGCATGGCGGGATCGGTCGTGGTGAAGCCCATGCTCATGGCATCCCATTTCACTTCGGGAATGGCTTGGTGATCCAGCGTCACTGTACCCACTGCTGCATCAATCGCTATGATCTTGCCCATGCTGGTGATGGGACCAGCCGCTGCTTGCGGCTCGGCCGCCATGGGCATGTCCGCCATCGCAGGCGCTGCGGGCGTTTCCGCGACGGGGGCCGATACTGCCGGCTCCGGCGCCTGGGGTGAACAGGCCGCAAGCGCCAGAACGCTCAATGTCGTTATCAACGTGATCTTCTGCATCTTAATCTCCACAGGGTGCGATCCGGCGTGTTACAGGCGCAGTCTGCGCAACGCCGCGGCGTCGGATCATGAGGTAAGCCGCGGGAATGACAAAGAGAGAGAGCAGCGGGGCCGTGATCATGCCGCCGACAAGCGGAGCTGCAATGCGGCGCATGACTTCCCCGCCTGCCCCGCCCGTCCAGAGAAGGGGCAGCAGGCCAGCCAGCACCACCGCAACGGTCATGGTCTTGGGCCTGAGCCGAAGCAGAGCGCCCTCGCGAATCGCCGCGATCACGTCGGCAGGGTCCAGCGATTGCCCGTGCCGTTCGCGTTCCGCGAGAGCGTTCCTGAGATAGAGCAGCATGACGACGCCGAACTCGGCCGCCAGACCGGCGAGCGCGATGAACCCAACCCCAACGGCGACAGAGAGATTGTAGCCCAGCAGATAGACAAGCCAGACGCCGCCGATCAGCGCGAAGGGAATGCTGGCCATAACGAGCAGGGCTTCGTCCAGTCTGCGGAATGTGAAGAACAACAAGAGGAAGACGACGCCCAACGTGACCGGGCCAATCACCGCTAGCCGTTGCGCCGCTCTCGCCAGGTACTCGAACTGTCCGGAGTAGGCAGCGGTTACGCCCTCGGGCAGATCGGCTGCGGCGACTGATCGCTGCAAATCGCTCACCACCGACGCGATGTCACGGCCGCGCACATCGATATAGACGAACGTCGCCAGGCGGCCGTTTTCGCTTCGGATCATGGTAGGACCGTCGCTCACCGATATGTACGCGACATCGCCGAGGGTTAGAAGCAGCCCGTTGTCGGTGACCACCGGCAATTGAGCGATGCGCTCCGGCGTATCTCGAAGCTCCCGCGGATACCGCAGGCTGATCGGATAGCGCGCGCGTCCGTCCACCAGCTCGCCAATTGCTTCACCGCCAATCGCGCCTGAGACGATCTCCTGCACGTCGGCGATGTTGAGGCCCAGGCGGCCAGCCGCCGCGCGATCGATGTCTATGTCGAGATATCGGCCGCTGCCTGCCCGCTCGGCCGCCGCGGATGACACTCCCGGAACCTTCCGCGCTAGCTGCTCGACCGTACGCGCGGCTACATCGAGCGAAGCGAGATCAGCGCCGCTGAGCTTGACGCCGATCGGGCTTTTAACGCCAGTGGCAAGCATGTCGATGCGGTTGCGGATCGGCGGCACCCAGACATTGGTCAGCCCCGGCACGCGCACAGTGCGGTCAAGCTCGGCGACGATACTCTCGGGCGTCATCCCTGCCCGCCATTCCGACCGTGGCTTCAGCTGGATGGTCGTTTCGAACATTTCGAGCGGCGCCGGATCGGTCGCCGTGTCGGCGCGGCCCGCCTTTCCAAACACGCTCTCGACCTCCGGCACCATCTTGATCATGCGGTCGGTCTGCTGAAGCAGCTCGGAGGCCTTTGCCGCGGAGAGGCCGGGCAGCGCCGTCGGCATGTAGAGAAGATCGCCCTCGTCCATCACCGGCATGAACTCCGCCCCGAGCCGGGTCAGCGGCCAGACTACCGTCGCGAGCGCGACAAGTGCTGCGGCGATGACAAATCGGGGATGCGCAAGCGCGCCGTCGATCGCAGGACGATAGGCTGACGCGAGCGCCCGGTTGAGCGGGTTGGCGCGCTCCTCGGGAATGCGACCCCTGATCCAGTATCCCATCAGGACGGGCGTCAACGTGACCGCGAGCCCTGCCGCGGCCGCCATGGCGTAGGTCTTGGTAAAGGCGAGCGGCGCGAACAGACGCCCCTCCTGCGCTTCCAGCGTGAAGATCGGCAGGAAGGACAGAGTGATGATCAGAAGACTGAAGAACAGCGCTGGGCCGACTTCAAGCGAGGCATCAGTGATGACCCGCCAATGATCGGCGCCGGCCGGCATCGCGCCATCATGTTCGCGCCGCCATTGCTCCAACCGCTTGTGCGCGTTCTCGATCATGACGATTGCCGCATCGACCATGGCGCCGATGGCGATGGCGATACCGCCCAGCGACATGATGTTGGCGTCAATCCCCTGCCCGCGCATGATCAGAAAGGCGGTGGCGACACCCAGTGGCAGCGTGACGATCGCCACCAGCGCCGAGCGCAGGTGGAACAGGAACAGAGCGCAGACCAGGGCTACGACAATGAACTCCTCGATGAGTTTTCCGGTGAGGTTCTCAACCGCGCGATCGATCAAGCCGGACCGATCATAGGTCGTGACGATCTCGACGCCTTTAGGCAGGCGATCCTGGAGCGCCGACAGCTTGGCCTTGACGCCGGCTATCACCTCACGAGGGTTGGCGCCGGATCGCATAATGATGACGCCGCCCGCAACCTCACCCTCGCCATTCAGTTCTGCGATGCCGCGGCGCATCTGTGGACCAATCTCGATCCAGGCGACATCGCCAAGGGTTACTGGTACGCCCTCGCCAGCAGACTTCACCGGGATGGCGCGGAAGTCTTCGTCGGTGCGAAGATATCCGCTAGCCCGCACGACATGCTCGGCCTCACCGATCTCGATCGCCGCTCCACCGGCTTCCTGATTGGCACGGCGCACGGCGCCGGCCACCATGCTCTGCGAAACGCCATAAGCCGCCATCTTTTGCGGATCGAGAACGATCTGATGTTGCCGCACCATCCCGCCAATCGGAGCCACTTCCGCAACGCCGGGAACGGTTTTCAGTTCGAAGCTCAGGAGCCAGTCCTGGAGACTGCGTAGTTCGCCGAGATCGTGGCCGCCTGTGCGATCGACCAGTGCGTACTGATAGATCCACCCGACCCCCGTAGCGTCCGGGCCGATGATTGATCGTGCCGCTTCGGGCAGACGCTCGCGCGCCTGGGACATGTATTCGAGCACGCGCGATCGTGCCCAGTAGAGATCAACGCCCTCGTCAAAAATCACATAGATGAAGCTGTCGCCGAAGAAGGAATAGCCGCGCACGCTGCGCGCGCCCGGGACCGACAGCATCGCTGCGCTCATCGGATAGGTGATCTGGTCCTCGACGATTTGCGGCGCCTGACCGGGATAAGTCGTGCGCACCACCACCTGGACGTCAGAAAGATCCGGCAATGCATCGACTGCCGTCGCGCGCACGGCGAACGCACCCGCGACGGCGAGCGCGAGCGTCGCAAGGACGACGATCAGCCGGTTAGCGATCGACCAGCGGATGACGTATCCGATCATCTTGACGCCCCCGCCTTGCGGATCGCCATCAGGACATAACCGGCCCCGCCCTTCCGGAACGAGAAGGCGACCTCATCACCCACCTTGAAGTCGAGTGGTTGGCCGCCCCAGCCGAACGCCATGGTCATCTCGGGCCAGTTGAGAGCTGCGACGGGTGCGTGAGCGATGGTGACGCCGCTGGCGTCGACAGCCGTGATTTTGCCGGTCGACTCGTAGGCGTCGGACGCCGCCGTGCCTGAACCGCCACGCAACCGCTCCAGCACGCCGGTAAGATTGGCCTCCGAATCGATCAGGAACTGACCGGAGGCGACAACGCGCTCGCCCTTGGCGAGACCCGAGATAATTTCCTGCCGTTCGCCTACGGCGGCGCCCAGTGTCACATCCCTTGGTTCGAACCCGCCATCTGACCGTGCTGCGATGACAACAGTGCGTTGCCCCGTGCGGATCACCGCGCCCGAGGGAATGAGCAGCGCCTGCCGCGCCCCGTCGCCAGTTATGTCGACTGTGCCTGTCAAGCCCGGGCGCAAGCGCCCGTCCGGATTAGGCAGTGCGATGCGGAGCTCGACGGTGCGATTGGCAAGATTGGCGCTTGGCAGAACGGCATCGATCTTTCCGCTGAACCGTTCCCCGGGGAAGGCGGGGAACATAGCGGTCGCCGACGCGCCGTTCGCAATGTCGCCAAGCGAGCCTTGCGGCACCGCGACTATCAACCAGACCGGCGACAGGCCGCTGATTGAAGCGATCGGAGCACCGGCAGCTATGGACATTCCTTGACGCGCATCGAGCGCGACCAAGGCGCCGCTGATAGGCGCGCGAACGATAAAGGTCGCTGGCGCTGATCCCGAACGTTCGGCCTCGTTCATCGCCTCGCCTGGAACACCGAGCATGCCGAGCCGAGCCCGCGCCGACTCCACGAGGGCGGTATCGGCTCCTTTGCGGAGGGACAGATACTCTGCCAGGGCTGCCGTCCACGCTGGGACGCGCAGATCGACAATCGGATCCCCTGCTCTCACGACATCGCCGATCGCGCGATCGCGGCTGCGCTCGACAAATCCTTCCTGCTTGGCCTGCACCGCTGCAACTGCGCGACCATTGTAGGTCAGCGTGCCGGAGACGCTGAGTTTTTGACTGACGTCGCCACGCTCGACGACTGCGTAGCGGACGCCGAGATTCTGCACCACGCCCGGATCGATCCGGACGGCGGTGGAGGCGTCGGCCTCACCCGCATAGCGAGGCACAAGCTCCATATCCATGAATGGAGATTTACCGGGCTTGTCGAAATGCTGGTCCGGGACCATCGGGTCGTGCCAGTAAAGGATCTCGCGTTCGCCTGCGCTTGTCGGACCTGACCCCTGGCTGGTTCCGAGCCAGTAACCGCTCGCTCCCACGGCTGCGAGCGCCGCGATCGCGGCGGCCGCAAGAGAGAATGTTCGCGTGCGCGGGGTCACGACTGCGCCTCCCCGTATTCGAGGGCGAGATAGACATCCACCAGCGCCAGACGTCGCTCGAGATCCAGCCGCTCCAATTCCACCTCCTTCACCTCAAGGCGCATTGCGAACAGTTCGGCGAGATCGAGCGTTCCCGACGCATGTGCGGCCGACGCCACGCTTTCGCGCTCCTTCGCCAGCGGCAGGACGACCTCGCGCGACCGCGAGAGGCGCCGCGTCAGCAGGTCGTGCTCCGCCAGCTTCGCCTCCAGCATGGCGCGATGCTCGCGGAGCACCGTCTCACGATCGGCCTCGGCTCGCCGCACGTCGGCGCGACGCGCATCGATCGTCGGGCTCTGGCGATCCGACTGGAACAAAGGCAGGCTGAATTTCAATCCGAAGGAAAGCATGTCGCCAAAGGCCGGATCGCGACGGCCATACATCACTGACCAGGACAAGTCTGGTTCGCGGCTGGCGCGGGCCTGCTCCATCTCTGCTTGCGCACGCGCAATTGAGGCCGAAGAGCCTGCAACCTCGACGTGGTGCTCAATGTGAGCCCGCAGGGCAGCCGGATCGATCACGAAATCTGGTGGACTTGGCCCAAGCGTGTCTTGGCCCAGCGGGCCGATCCAGCGTTCGAGTTCTACGCGCGCCGCCGCCGCCTCAAACTTTGCATCGGAGATCCTGTCCTCCAGACGCGCTGACTGCAGGCGCGCAGAGAGGACTGCATCAGGCTTGCCGGCGCCCGTGCTGAAACTGGCGGTGGTCGCCTGCTCTAGGGCGGCTGCATCGCCAGCGAGACTCATCAATATCGCGACGCGCCGTTCGGCGTAGAAGGCCTCAAGCCAAGCATTCGCGGCCGCAAGCTGGGCCTCCAGGCGAGTGATGTCGATCGCCGCAAGAGACGCCGTGACTTCGGCGCGCGCTAGCCCTTCCCGCGCGCGCCTTGAAGCTTCACTCGGCACATCCTGCATCACGCCGACATTGAGCATCGTCATCTCGTCGCGATTGAGCCTGAATCGGTCGGGCCCGGAGATGGGATAGTTGTCGATACTGAGCGCCAGTTGGGGATCGGGCAGCTGGCCGGCCGGTTTGACCAATAGGCGCGCGCTGTCCGCCGCAGCCTGCCGGGCCGCTATGGCGGGTGCATCCGAGCCAGCGCGGGCGAGCGCCTCGCTGAAGGATACGGGGTCGGCCCACGCTGCCGGCGTCAAGCCGACGGCGCAGCACAAAAGCCATGCTGTGCGCATGTAAATATCCGGATGTCTGATGTGGAACGGATGCATCGCGCACGCAGGCGCAATGCGACTCTCGTGTCCTCAGATTGATCGCGGAGGCCGCCAGAGACCGGTCAGAACCGATGACGGCGCGCCGGTTTGTTCAACCAGCGGCAGTTTCGCCACGACGCTGACGACTGCGACCGTCAACATAGGGATTTGAGGCGCGATGGCGGGCGCGAAACGGCAAGCCTGTCCGAACTGGCAATCCATCTTCTTCGAATGGTGGGACGACTGATCCGGCACTTCCGGTTTCTGCGGACAACAGTCGTGTGCCATCGCCGCCGCCATAGGTGTGGCCTTGAAAGGGCACGCCTGCGCCGCCCACGCGCTCGCTGTCGCACTGCAGGCGAGGGCAAGGGCAAGCAGAATGGTGAGCCACGTCTGACGCATAGCTTATTACGATGATCCGCAGGCCGAAGCTCGTCAAGGCGAGCGGTGGTAGCGATGTGGTGAGTACATAGTCGGCCAGCGAGCGCTAACCATGATTCCAGCGCGACGTCGGCGTTAAAGGAGCGCGAGCTTCTCCGGCCGTCGCTGCTCTTTAGACCCCGCCCCTGAAAGTGAAGCGGCAATTTCGCTGCCGATGACGTCGGCCGCCGCGCGCAACGGCGTGTCCGCGAGGTGCGCATACCTTTGCGTTGTGGACGCCTGCCGATGGCCGAGGATACCGCCGATGAGTGGAAGGCCAATTCCACCACCCGCCCCTATGCTTGCGAACGTGTGACGAAGATCGTGAACACGGACGTCCTCGATTTTCGCCAACCGGCGAATGCGCGCCCACTCCTTGCTGAGCCCGTCGAAATGCCCGTCGCCCTTCTGAGCAGGAAATACCCAGACCTGATTGCTCGACGTCCACTGGCGCTGATCATCCAGGATTTGGAGAGCCGCCCTGCCCAGCGGGATGACCTTCGCGCCTGTCTTGCTGGTCTCCTTTCGAAGCATGCCGAAGTTGAAGTCCACCTCAGACCACTTCAATCCTTCGATCTCGCCCCGTCGTGCGCCGGTCAGGACCAGCAGGCGGATGATGGTAGCCGCCGTACCCGATGTCTCCGAGGCAGCCGGCTGATCCAGAACTTCGCCCAGGCGCTTCAGCTCCTGAGGCGACAGATAGCGGTGCCTCTGTCCTGACGGAGCGAGCTTGATGCCGAGCGCCGGGTTTCGCTCGATCATCCCTGCATCGACCGCGTAGGACAGTATCGAGGAGAAGAGGCGGATGGTCCGCGTTGCGGTGCCTTCCCCGCCCGTGACCTTGATGAGTCCGCGCTTGCGGCCCTTCCGTTTGGACTTTGACTCGCCCGTTGCGATCTGGGTTCGCACGCGTTGGATGTCGCCCTTGACCAGGCTTTCCACTGTTCGGCGTCCGATCAGGGGACGGATATGGTGATTGGCCAGGGCGACGTCCTGGTCGATATTGACCTGCTTCCGCCTCACGCCCGTCCGTCGGTTGTTGAGCGCGCCATCAATGGACCAGGCGTCGATCAGCTGCGCGACGGTTTGGGAGCGGCGCACCTTGTCCCGCTCTTCAGCGGTGTCCTCACCCAGATGAGCACGCGCGAGAACATCCTTCGCCTTGGCCCGTGCCTCGTCCGCGGTGATCTTCCCGAAGACACCCAGGCTGTAGCGACGCTGGCGGCTGCCTCGACCACCGCCAACCCGGTACTGGGCAATGAACACTTTGCGCCCGGTCGGATAAACGCGAAGGCCGAAGCCGGCGAGGTCATCGTCGAAAAGGTAGAGGTCCTTTTCGGGCTTCTCGATCGCATCAATGTTGCGCTTGATCAGCTTCACGCGGCGGCTCCGAACAACACCCGCACAACAATGCGGGGGTCAAATCCGGAAGCACATCGGAAGCACCGTGACGGGGAATCCGGGGTGATTTGAGGAAACACGAGGAAACGCATTCGTCCGCCAATCGCGTGTAGAGCGAGGATTTATTGGCAGAATCTGACACGCGTGCTATGTTGTGGAAACAGCGGGTGATACCGCCCGGCTCCGTTCGTAATGCGGGGGTCAGGTGTTCAAGTCACCTAGGCAGCACCATCTAACTTATTGATAATAATATAAAATTTAGGCTATTTGCGCGCCGTTCCATGCATCGCGCCAGCGCGTGTGCGAGGGTCAGTCATTCTCGCCCTAGCAAATCCGAGAAACTTCGGAAGCTATGGAAGCACATCGGAAGCACGACGCTGTTTTGTAGATTCAACCGGCCCCTCCGAGGGCTTGCGATCACCGAGCAAGCGCCCGCATCTGCCTACGGCACCGCGGCCAAAGTGGAGCGGCCAGTTTTCCCTTCATGCCCGCGAGGCTAGCGTATAACTTGCCGCTGCCACGAACCGCGCATGGTAGTCGCGATGCCCGACACCGATGGTCTGAAAATGTGGACGCGATCAACAGAACAAAGTCGCGGGTCTCACGCTGTAACCACTTGGCCTCCCCGCGCGAATACAGAATGCAAAGCCAACTGGTCCATTAGACAGGAAAGATCAGCGCCATGAAACGCATGCGGATGTTCGTGCTGGGCCTCGCACTTGCGGCGTCCGCTTTAGTCGGCGCTGCCTCCAGCGCATTCGCGCAGGTCCCTGTCGGCATGGAGCTTGGCCCCAAGGTTGGCGCGAAGGCTCCGGCATTCTCGGTCATTTCAAGCTCGAGCGAGATGAAGTCCTTCGAGACTCTCAAGGGGCGGCAAGGGCTTGTCCTGGTTTTCGTTCGCTCCGCCGATTGGTGCCCGTTCTGCAAGGTCCAGCTGCAGGACCTCAATTCCGTTGCGAAAGACCTTGATGCGCTCGGCTGGCCAATGGTCGCGGTGTCTTATGATCCGACGGAAACGCTTGAACGCTTTTCAACCGCCAACAAGCTCGACTATCGTCTCCTGTCCGATCCAGGCTCCAAAGCCATTGATGCGTTTGGAATTCGTAATGAGAGCGTGAAGGGCAGCGCCCGTTTCAACGGCATCCCGCATCCGCTTATCATCTTCATTGGCGCGGACGGGACGATTAAGGCCAAACTATACGAACAGCGATATCAGGACCGCCCGCCCAGCGGCCTTGTTCTCGAAACAGCCAAGGGTCTGGGCTAGGCGAGCGCGGGGCAGCGACAGTCTAGCATTAAAACCCGGTGCGGAGAGCGACTCGGGCCTGCGCACTTGTCTGATTCCTGTCGAGTCCGAGCCGCATGCGATCGGGGCGTTCACTCGACGCCACGATGCCTTCGAACACGAGCTCTGTCCGGGCGCGAACCGGCTGCACCCAGGCCAAGGAACCTGACCAACCGTTTTCGGCGTTGTTGTCCAGGTCCTTGAAGGAGCGATCACTGACGGCGAAGTAGTCCAGTCGAACAGTCGCTGTCCCCGTCCCGAGATCCTGAGACAGTAGCCCGTAAGCGGCGATAAACCCCACGTGGGCTGGAGACTGGCCACTGATGAGTCCGCCCATTCGGGTTTCGCCCGTCATCACTTGAACCAGAACCTCGGCGCCATCATAGGCGTCCCAATGAAGCGCCGCCTGAGCAAAGCGGGTACGCCAAGCGTAGTGGCCGTCCTCCAGGCTCGTTTCATCGCCGTTGTTGTCGTAGGCAAACAAGTTCACGGAAAGAGTATCCGACGGCGCCCATTCGAACTGGCCGTAGCCTCCTATCCGGCCGTCGACTTCGTCTATCGGTCGCGTCCTGTTTGCCTGCGTGCCTGCAAACATCGCAGGCACATCAGGAAGGGCAAACGTGCCGCCGACCGTGGCCCTCACATCGTGCAGGGCCCATCCGCGAAACGCAAGCAACGCGCCCGACGTGTCATTTCCTACGAAAGCTGCGGTGGTGAAGCTGATGGGATGGTCGCCGACGGCGCCTCTGAGCGAGACCTCAACGCCGGTCGTTTTTACTTCTTCCGCAATCCACGTGTTCGCTGCCGACGGTGTCAGAGAGCGACTGACAGACCAGTCTGCGCCGTCATGCTCCAATGAAACCGGTGGAAAAAACAATCCGGCGCGACCGGAGACCTTCCATGTATCGACGAGATCTGGCCTGAACTTCAGGTATAGCTCGCCAAGACCTGCGACAGGCTTGGAGTCACTCCCCAAGTCGATGGAGGCAACAGCGCGGATGCGCTCGGAAAGATCTCCGGCCCAGACGACCGTCGTATCTGCGGCGATCGAAATCTGGTCCTCGCCCACTCTGAGCTTGCCTAGCCCCTCGTCGAGCACCGAGGGACCGCCGGCGCCTACAACCGGGCCGACAACAACCACGCCCGACACGTCGCCAGGGAGTTGTGATTGCGCGGTAGCGGCGCTGCTAAAGGAGACGACAATCAGGCATGCTGGCGCCATAGCGCTTGCGGCATGAATCATGACCCGGCTCTGTGTCGGCATTCTTGACCATGGCTGTCCCGGATTGCCATCGGCTTAACACTTCCGGGATGCCGCACGCGCCGAAAAGAAGGTTTCGGAATCACCGCGGTAGAGACGGTCGTCTCCGCTTGTCTGGCTCGATTTGGGGCCTTCCCGCCTCGTGGCCCATACTTCAATCCAATTTGATCGCGGAAGTCAGGCGATTAACGCAGCCAGTACACTCTACCGGGTCACGGTATCCCGCTTCATCGGCGCCAGCTTGGCGAGCAGCCTGTTCTGGGCGGAGAACGCTACGCCCTCCCGCGCCATTGCGGTCTGGAGCACTTCGACGAGGGCATTGAACTCGGCGAGGGTGACCCCGTGGTCGGCGTGGACTGACCTCATGTCGCGCCCGGTGTAGGAGCACCCGCCGTTGAGGATGTAGCAGAACTGCTCCTTGAGCGTACGTCTCAGCCGCACGAAATCCGACGCCTTGAAGATCTCCGTCAACCGGGGATCCTTCTGCACCTGCTCGACGAGATCATCCACAACCCGGCTGATCCCATCACGTCCATGGAAGGCAGCGAGCAGTTCCTGCCCGTCCACCGGCGTGGCGCCGGCGTTAGCGTCGGAGACGGTGTAGGGATCGACCTCTTCCTCCCCTGGAGGAACGGGCGAAATCGGCTGAGCGAAAGCGGGTGCGGCGAAGAGGATTGTCGCAGCAGCGAAAGCAAGGGCTATTCGCACGATCAGAACCCCGCCTGCAGTGAAAGATAGATGCCACGCTGATTGTCGAACGTCGCAATCGAACCGAGGTCGACATAGGCGCCGGTGAGCGTGACGTAGTGGTTGACTGCCCAGGCGGCGTAGATGTCCACCCAGTCGTCTTCCTTCGCGATTGCGAGGTTGTCCGGCTTCATCCGGTACTCCGCGCCAACAACGACATCGGGCGACAGAAGCCAGCCGGCGGAGAACTCACCCATCAGTTCGTGGTCGTCATTGAGGTTGCCGCCGTATCCGAGCAGGCCGGTCTGGTTCGCGTTGGTCCAGCGCAGCGTGCCGTTCAGCAGCAGCGAGCTGTCGAGCAGGATCTTTGTGGCAGTGGCGTAGGTTTCCCAACCTTCGTCGTCTGTCCCGCCCACAGCGGAAACGACAGCGCCCTGATCATTCTTCTTCCAGTTTGCGCCGACGGCGACCTGCGGCAGCCATGTGTCCTGATCGTATATCGCATCACCGATCACGCGCACCTTTGCGCCCCAGACATCCTGGCCGAAAGTGAAGCCGCGGCCCAGGCCAAGTGCGGCGCCAACATCCTGTGTATCGAACTCCTGCCGCGTATAGCTGAGCTCCACTCGATCGAAGAGGCCGAGCGCTGCGCCATAAGAGAGAAGGGAGTAATCCGGAAGTTCAACCCCGGTAACATGAGCCGTGCCGCCGACGCCGCGATCTGTTTCGTTGCCGTTGATGAGCGCCCACGGAGTTAGACCGCCACCGCCCTGCCCTTCGATCGTCGAGATGCCGCGTGTCAGCTTCAGCTTGCCGCCGGTCTCGACGTCTATAGCAGGCGCGTCTTCCTGCGCATGGGCCGCCAACGGCATCCCCATAGCAAGAGCGACGCAGGCAACGCCAAATCGTGACATTCAGAATCCCACCGCAACGCGCTCGCACTTGTGCGCGCGCGATGCAGTGAGTTTGCATGGAAGGTTTAACCAACACCGAACACCTCGGGGCAGACCCCGCATGGCTTTACGGCATCTTCAGTGTGCAGTGGTACGGGAGATGGATGCTCGACAGGTTCCTTCTATCCGCGATCACATCGCTTCTGTTTGCGGCGCAGGCATCGGCCGGCGACATCGTCATCCGCGTGACTACGCCTGATGGAAAGCCCCTACCCGACGCGGTGGTATTGATGCCCGCAAATCCAGGTGATCCGAAGCCTGCTCCGGCCGATGGCCTCAGGATGGCGCAAACGTCCAAGCAGTTCGCGCCGTTCGTTCTGATCGCGCCGGTTGGATCGACCGTCGAGTTTCCGAACCTCGATAAGTTCCGGCATCACGTCTACTCGTTTTCCAAAGGCAACAAGTTCGAGCTGGAGTTGTACGGTCGCGAAGAGAAGCGTGTCATTACCTTCAAGACGGCCGGCGTCGCCGCGCTTGGCTGCAACATCCACGACCAGATGGTGGCCTTCATCCGTGTGGTGGACACACCATGGGCAGCGAAGTCCGGTGCTGATGGCGTGGCCAGGCTGACTGCCGCGCCAGAGGGCAGCCGTCGCATCGATGTCTGGCATCCCTACGCCACAGCGAAGGACCAGACCGTCACGCAAACCCTGACCGTTTCTGCGGGAACCACCACGGTGACGGTTGTGCTCGACATCGCGCGCCCAAAATAGAGCGGGCGGCGCATCGACATGTTCAAACGCCTCTCATCAGAACTCACGCTCATCTATGCGGCGCTGTTTGGCGTCGTACTGATGCTGATTGCGGGTGCGGTCTGGGTAGCGGTCGAGGCGAACTCCAGGCAAGCCGTGCGTGCGGAGATGACATCGTCCTCCGCCGTGTTCGACCGCATCTGGAAACTGCGCGCCGACCAGTTGCAGCAAACGGCAGAAATCCTGTCGCGTGATTTTGGATTCCGGGAAGCGGTCGCCACGGGCGATGACGAAACCATGCTTTCCGCGCTCGACAATATCCAGTCGCGATTTGGCTTTGAAACGGCGCTGATCATTCGCCCGGATGGATCGGCCATCTCGCTTGATGAGGAACTGACCGGACGGGTGGACCCCACCCTTCTCACCGCTGTCACCACCAACCCTGACGCATCCGGCGTACTCACGCTGGGAGGAATGACCTATCAAGCCGTGTCAGCGCCCGTCCGCGCGCCCACATTGATCGGTTGGGTCGTGTTCGGCCAGCGGCTCGGCGGCGAACAGCTGGGAGAGCTCGAGCAACTTTCGGCCATCCCTTTGTCCGCACATCTATATCTACGGCGCGAAGGTCAAACGTGGACAGCGCTAGAAGACAGACCCGGACGCGCGATTGGCATTGCCGGCGACGAGCTTGCAGGCCGCGCAATCGAGACGGACGGCGACTTGCTGATCAACATGCCCGAACGCAACTCGATCGGGGGCGTCAAGACATTGCAGGTGTTTGCCGACGGAGCCTCCGCAGCGCTTCTGCTCGAATACTCGCTCACCATGAACCAGGCGCACTACCGCGACATGCTCACGACCATCGCGCTGATCGGCGCAATCGGCCTTGCTGCGCTTGTCCTTGGCAGCTGGTTTGTCTCGCGCCGCGTGACCGGGCCGATTTCCGGCCTACGGGCGGCGGCTGATCAACTGACGCGCGGCGAAGTTGCCGAGGTCGCGGTCAAGGGCCGCAACGAAATTGCGGAACTGGCGGCGAACTTCAACGTCATGTCCTCCGAGATCGCCGCGCGCGAACAACGTATCCTGCATCTGGCGCGGCACGATCAGGAAACCGGACTGCCGAACCTGCGCGCCCTGCAAGAGACGCTGGCGACACTGCGCGGCGGGACATCACCGGGCAACATATTCGGCGCGATCATCAGCATCAATCGCTTCGACCAGATACGCGGCGCAATCGGGCATGGTCTGTTTTCGCGCCTGGTCGCCGAAGTTGCGACCCGGGCCTCGCATTCAGGCGAAGGTCTTCATGTGGGACGCGCAACCACGGGCACCATCGCCATCATCTTCACGGCCGAAAGTCGCGATGCCGCCGAGACCACGATTCGCGCAACCGCACAGGCGGTATCCAGTCCGGTGACGCTGGATGGCGACCGCATCGATGTGATGGTGACGGCGGGGCTTGCCTGCGATGCGGAGGATGCGAAAGCGCATCTCGAACTGCTGGAGCGCGCCGAAGTCGCCGTCGAACAGAGCCGCGCCCAACGCAGGATCACCGGATGGTTCGATCCGGCGGCCTATGGAGATCCAGCCACGACACTTTCGCTGATGAGCTCGATGATCCACGGGCTTTCGAACCGCGAGCTGTTCCTGGCGCACCAGCCAAAACTCGACCTGAGAAAAGATAGAGTGAATTCCGCCGAAGCGTTGCTGCGCTGGCGTCATCCGCAACGCGGCATGATCCGGCCGGATGCTTTCATCGGCATGGCAGAGGAAACCGGCCATATCCGGCCCCTTACCGACTGGGTCATCGATCGCGCGATCGCAGACCAGCGCATCTTCCAGAAGGCCGGTCATGACGTAACAGTGTCCGTGAATGTCTCCGGGAGGCTGATCGCGAACGAGCAGTTTGCCGAGCGGGCGTTGCGCCAGGTCCGGCGTTCCGGGGCCAGGCTTTGTTTCGAGATCACCGAAACGGCCGTCATCGACAATCCCCAGCTGGCGCTGGACGTGATGAACGAACTCAAACAGGCAGGCGTTGGAATTTCCATTGATGATTATGGCTCAGGCCTGTCCTCGCTGTCCTATCTGCGCGCCATACCCGCGGAAGAGTTGAAGATCGACAAGGTCTTCGTGGAAAACCTGGGCAACGGAAACAGCGATACCTTCCTCGTCAAGTCGACGATCGACCTAGCCCACAGCCTCGGCATGAAGCTCACCGCTGAGGGTGTCGAAACCGCGGATGTTCTTGCGATCCTGCGCGCAATGGGTGCGGACATGATCCAGGGCTACCTCATTGCAAAGCCGCTGGCGGTCGACGACTTCCTCGCCTTCATGCAGAGCCCGGACGCCAAGGCAACATCCGCGATCTGACTTGATGAACCTGGCGCGCTCCTGAACGACCCCAGCGCGACCATGGCCAATTTTTCCGAAAACAAATCCCGCGCGGTCATGTAACCGGCGGCCTGCTTCATACGGATAGCCCTGTACGCGGCCCCGACGCCGCACTCGCGCTCGCAGTCCAGCGGCGCGAAGCTCAGGAGAGTATTCATGAAGAACGCTTCCACGATCTCCGCGCTCGTTGGCGCACTTGCCGTCGCCGGCACACTTGCAGGCGCTGCGTCAGCCCAGAACATGCCCGCCAAGAAGCCGCCGACCGCCGCTCAGGAAGCTGGCATGGAAAAGTGCTACGGCGTCGCCAAGGCGCACCAGAATGACTGCAAGGCAGGCGCCGGTACCTCCTGCGCCGGCACCTCGACGGTGGATTATCAGGCGAATGCCTGGTCGCTGGTGAAGGCCGGCACGTGCACCACGATCAAGACGCCGAACGGCATGGGCTCGCTCACGGCGAAGATGTAACCTCATGACCATCGCGCCAGCCGCCGGTCTCAGCCTGAAGCCTCAGCACTACGCCGATGCGATCAGCGATACGGCGGCTGGCGCGTGGTTCGAGGTCCATCCCGAGAACTATATGTGCGATGGCGGTCCACGCCACGCGGCCCTTGCCGCAGTCCGGGACCGCCATCCGCTCTCTCTCCATGGCGTCGGCCTGTCTCTGGCAGGGGATGAGGCGCCAGACGAAACGCACCTGGCGGGCCTGCGCCAGCTCGTCGATCACTATGAGCCGTTTGTGGTTTCAGAACATCTCGCCTGGTCGCGTCGCGCCGGCGTCTATCACCCGGATCTGTTGCCCTTCCCGCGCACGCAAACCGCACTTGCACGGATCACCCGTCACATTGATCGAACACAGGAAGCCCTCGGCCGCCGCATCCTGATCGAGAACCCGTCGCTCTATCTCGCCCTCAAGGGTCACGACTACAGCGAGGCGGAATTCCTGGTCAGCCTCTGCCGGGGCACCGGCTGCGGCCTGCTCCTCGACGTCAACAACGTCTACGTAAGCTCCAACAATCTTGGATACTCAGCCGAGACCTATCTCGACGCAATTCCTGCGAATCTGATTGGCGAGATCCATCTTGCCGGTCATGCGCCTGACCCCACACTCGGCGCGGACCTGCTGATCGACACCCACGGCGCGCCGATCGATGACGCCGTCTGGCGCCTCTACAGGCGTCTCATTGCGCGGACAGGCCCACGTCCAACCCTGATCGAACGGGACGACAATATTCCGGCCTACGCGGACCTCGTCGCGGAGCGCGACGCTGCCGCACGAATTCTCGCAGTTGCACAGGAGGCCGCCCTTGTCTCGGCATGAAGAAAGCAACTTTTTCGATGCTTTCGACGCGGCCATAGCAGGCGATGTGACCATGCTGTCCCGTTGGCTGACGCGACCTGCACAAGGCATTGAGGTGTATCGCAACACGATCGCCAGCGGCGCCATCGACGCGCTCGCCGCTACGTTTGCCACCGTTCAGTTGATGGTCGGCGAGGAATGGTTCCGCGGCGCTGCTCGCGAATTTACCCGCGCTCATCCGCCGGACGATCCCGCGCTCATCGGCTATGGCGCCGACTTCTCACAATGGCTCACGGATTTTCCGCCTGCTGCGGACACGCCCTACCTCGCCGGCGCAGCGCACCTCGACTGGCTATGGTGGCAGTCCTGGTCGGCCGCGGACGCTCCCTTACTTGACGCGGCATGCCTTTCGATGCTTCCGCCGGAAATTCTGGACAGCACTAGCTTGGGTCTTCACCCCACGCTGCGTCTTGCGGCATTGGACACAGGCATCCCTTCGCTGTGGCTTGCCCACCAATCACCTCTGCGAGGCGAAGCGCATCAGCTCACCGATATGCCGGAGCGGATTCTTTTCATCCGTACGGGCCCGCATGTGCAATCACACCTCGTTGATGCCGGTACCTTCGCTTTCCTTGAAGCCCTCCGGCGCCACGACTCGATCGTCGCTGCCGCCGAGCACGCGTTTGCTGCCGATCCCGCCTGCTCGCTACCGCATATCCTGACCGGCGGCATCGCCCTCGGTCTCTTCAGCACCATCAACCCGATCCCGGATGTGCCCACATGAACGCCGTTGCCGAAGCCCGTACCAATCCAGTCATAGCTCTGCTGCGTGCGCCAGATACGATCATCCCCGAATGGCTGATTGCGCTCGTCTGCCGCTTCGGCGTCGCGGCAGTGTTTTTCCTCTCCGCCCGCACCAAGGTCGAGGGCCTAATCACGCTGAAGCCCGAGACCTTCACGCTGTTCACCTACGAGTACAATGTCCCGCTCTTGCCGCCCGAGATTGCAGCCTACCTGGCCACCTATGCCGAGCACGCCTTCTCCATTCTGCTCGTCCTCGGTCTGCTGACACGCATGTCCGCTGCCGGCCTGATCGGAATGACGCTGGTGATCCAGCTCTTCGTCTATCCCGACGCCTGGCCCACGCATCTCAGCTGGGCCGGTCCCATGCTTTACCTAGTCGCTCGCGGAGGCGGCGCGCTGTCCCTCGATCGCGCGCTGAAACTGCCCTGATTGCCGTCCAGCCCTTTTATCTCGCCGTGCCCGTCCATGCCGGGCATGGCGTCGGGCGGCGCTTCCGGCTAGAAACAGCCATGGCTCCAATCGGGGGCGGACGCCGGGGTCATGGCTTGGGTGAGATCGACGCACCGCTTAAAGCGCTCATGCTGCGCGGACTTGCCGGTGATGCAGCCGCGCATGCTGAATTGCTGTCGCGCATGAGCGCTTATCTGCGACGCTACTTCACAAGAAAACTCGGCAGCAGCGATGCCGATGTGGAAGACCTCGTGCAGGAAACCCTTCTCGCCATCCATCTCAAGCGCGAAACCTGGGACGCTGCCCAACCTTTCACGTCATGGGCCTACGCGATTGCGCATTACAAGCTGATCGATCAATTCCGCCGCCGCCGGGTCAGACGCGCCGAACCTCTTGAAGCCGCTAACAGTCTTTTCTCGTCGGACGATGAAGATCCTTCCGCACGCCTCGATGTCGATCGTCTGCTCGGTGAATTGCCGGACCGCCAACGGCAGGTGCTGTCTGACGTGAAGCTCGGCGGCCTTTCCACCGCGGAGGCCGCGAGGAAGTCCGGCATGTCCGAAAGCGCGGTCAAGGTCAGTGTTCACCGGTCGCTGAAAGTCCTGATGCGGAGGGTTCGCGATGAAAACTGATGATCTCATCGCCCTGATGGCGGCCGATGCGAAAAAGCCTGCATCGCCGTTCCCCGTTACACGCCGCCTCGGTCCGGCCGCGCTCGTCGGCGCCGTCGTTGCGTTTGCCTTACTGGTCGCCTGGCTTGGCCTGCGCGACATGGCCGAAGCTGTCGCCTCGCCCAGCTACTGGATGAAGACAATCTATACTCTCGCTCTTGCCATCGCAGGATTCCTTCTCGCTGAACGTCTCTCCCGCCCCGGCACAAAGGCAACGCGTGGGATCATCGCGCTGGTCGCTGTCATAGCCCTGATGCTGGGGATCGCCGCCGTCCAGCTATTCTCTACGCCCGCTGAAGACATGCGCGACGCCCTCCTTGGCTCGACATGGGATCGCTGCCCCTGGCGCATCGTGGCGCTCGCTATTCCCGGCCTCGCTCTCAGCCTGGTCGCCGTGCGCAGCCTCGCACCGACCCGACCCGCACTCGCCGGCGCTGGCGCCGGGTTGTTCGTCGGCGGCATCGCCGCCACCGTCTACGGCCTGCACTGCGCCGAGACGTCCGCCGCGTTCACGGCAATCTGGTACACGGCAGGAATTGCGCTCTCGACAGCACTGGGCGCCGTCGCAGGTTGGCGCTTGCTACGCTGGTAGGATATCCGGCAAGGACCAGTAGAAAATATCCCGATCGGGATATTCTTCAAAAATTGCTGAGATAAGGCGCTACACTTTCCCGATCGGGATATTTTGACTTGATCTTCAGCCTTTCGTACCATACTTTCCCGATCGGGAAATCCATCATGACCGCGATCCAGATTGGCGAACTCGTCCGTGACACCCGCAAGGCTCAAAGGCTGACACAACCGCAGCTTGCCGCCGCCTCCGGCGTGGGCCTGCGTTTCCTCGTCGAGCTAGAAGCTGGCAAGGGATCGTCGCAACTCGCGAAGGCTCTCGCGGTTCTGGATGCACTCGGCTGCAAACTTCACATCACGACGCCAGAGGGCGACCGGCGATGACCGCATCTCTCAATGTCTGGTGGGACAAGCATCGCGTCGGCGTCCTGTCCATCGACAGCCATGGCGACACAGAATTCACTTACGCCCAGAGCTGGTGCGAGGCTCCCGGCACACGCGCTATTTCCGTTTCATTTCCTCTCCAGGCAGAAACGTTTTCCCGCCGCCAATGCCGCCCATTTTTCGAAGGCCTGCTGCCGGAGGAGAGTCAGCGCATCGCCGTGGCGGCAGCGCTCGGCATCTCACAGCAGAACGAGTTCCGATTGCTGGAGGCAATCGGTGGTGAAGTTGCGGGTGCGCTTTCACTCTGGCCGGAGGATGTGACCCCGCCGGAGACGACATGGGGTTCGCCTGCCGAGAGACTCTCTGACCAAGCTGTCGTGGCCCTGCTCGACCGTCTTCCGACACGACCGCTCCTGGCTGGCGAAGGAGGACTGCGTCTGTCGCTGGCGGGCGCCCAAGCGAAAGTTCCGTTGATAGCGACCAGCGATGGCCTCGCCCTCCCCCGTCCGGGCGAGCCCACCACACACATCCTCAAGCCGCCCATCGCACGCTTCTCGGGCACAACCGAGAACGAGGCATTCGCCATGCGCCTTGCCCAGAAGATCGGGCTGGATGTCGCCGACGTGGAGATACGTACGGTCAGCGGTCGAAGCTTCCTTCTGATCAAGCGGTATGACCGGACAGCGGACGTAGACGGTAAGATGCACCGGCTGCACCAGGAGGATTTCTGCCAAGCGATGGGATACACCTCCGCCCAGAAATACGCGGCTGATGGCGGCCCGGTCTTCCGCGATTGCTTTGCCCTCCTGCGACGCGCAGCGACACGCCCCGCAGTGGAAGTCCTCAAGATGATGGATGCCGCGCTGTTCAATCTGATCATCGGCAATGCGGACGCTCACGGCAAGAACTACAGCCTTCTGTACCAACCAGATGCCATTGTGATGGCGCCCCTCTACGACCTCCTGTCGACGGTCGCTTATCCGGACCTGAGCCCCAACCTTGCCATGAAGATCGCCAAGCGGCCCCGGCTTGAGGATTTGTTGCCGCGCGACTGGGCGAAGTTCGCAGAAGAGACCGGGCTTACAGAGCCGTACATCAAGCGCCGGGCGGCAAGTCTAGCGGACCGCGTCATCGCTGACGCGCCTCGAGCACGCGCCAGCTTTGACGCGTCCTTTAAGACCTTAATGCAGCCTTTCGAAGACCTCGTCGTCGCGCGCGCTGGAGTACTCAAGGCGGCGTTGTAGCCTTACCGAGACGAGGCCCCAGCAAGCGCAGCTGCCAACTCACTACCAATCAAGTCGGCCGCTGTTCGCAGAGGCCCGTCAGCCAGGTGAGCATATCGCTGCGTCGTCGAAGCCTGACGATGCCCGAGAATTCCGCCAATGAGCGGCAGCCCCACGCCACCGCCTGCACCCACGCTCGCAAAGGTGTGCCGCAGGTCGTGAATGCGAACGTCTTCGATGCCGGCAAGCTTGCGGATGCGATGCCATTCCTTGTTCAGACCATCGAAGTGTCCTTCGCCCCGGTGCGCGGGAAAAACCCAGATCTGGCTGCGGTCTATCCAGCGTCTTTGTTCTTCGAGAATCTCGACCGCAACCCGGGCCAGCGGTATGACCTTGGCTCCGGTCTTGCTGGTCTTCTTGCGCAGCATGCCGAAGTTGAAGTCGACTTCCGACCATTTCAGCCCTTCGATCTCGCCGCGCCGCGCCCCGGTAAGGATGAGCAGGCGCAGGATGATGGCGGCAGTCCCCGCCGCCGTCGTGGACGCTGGTCGTTCAAGAACCTCCCCCAACCGGCGAAGCTCATCCGCTGACAGGTAGCGATGCCGCTGACCGCCCGGCGGCAGCTTGATGCCCAGGGCGGGATTTCGCGCGATCAATTCCATATCGACCGCGTAGGACAGGATCGACGAGAACAGCCGGATCGTTCTGGTCGCAGTTCCCTCCCCGCCGGTGACGTTGATCTTGCCGCGTCGACGGCCTTTGCGTGTTGTCTTGGTGTCACCGCCAGCGATGCGGTTGCGCAGCAACTGAATGTCGCCTTTGGAAAGACTCTCTAGCGTGCGGTTGCCGATCAGAGGCTTCAGATGATGATTGGCCAACGCAATGTCGTTGTTGATATTCACCTGCTGTCGCCTGGTCCCAGTGCGCCGGTTGATGAGCACTCCGCCCTTGGACCACTCGTCAATGAGTTCGCTTACGGTTTTCGAGTTGCGAGTTTTGTCCCGCTGATCCGCGAAGTCGTCTCCCAGGTGCGCGCGCGCCAGAATCTTCTTTGCCTCGGTCCGCGCATCTTCCGGCGTGATCGTACCGAACACTCCGACAGAAACGCGACGCTGCCGGCCTCCCCGACCGCCGCCGACGCGGTACTGGACGACGAAGGTTTTCCTGCCAGAAGGAGCTATACGCAGACCGAATCCAGGGAGGTCTTCATCAAACACGATGCTCGCTTCCTTCGGCGCCGCGAGCGCTTCGATGCTGCGTTTTGTAAGCTTCACGGCGAGCCTCCGTTTGCCCGTCGTGAACTAATGCGAGGGTCAGCTTTGGAAGCACATAGTAAACACCGGAGCGGGGAACTCGTAAGCGTCCGCTGAAGGCGACCTTGGCGGTTCAGCCGGCATGGTTCCATGGCAGGAGGTCGTCGACCTTGCTTGCGGGGTGATCGGCGATGCGGCTGAGGACGTCAGCGAGCCAGGCTTGCGGATCGACGGCATTGAGCTTGGCGGTCTCGATCAAGGTGTAAGCCACAGCAGCCGTCTGTCCCCCACCTTCAGAGCCCGCGAACAACCAGTTCTTGCGTCCGATAGCGAGCCCTCGGATCGCCCGCTCAGCGGCGTTGTTGTCGATCTCCAGGCAGCCGCTGGAGAAGTAGACCTCAAGTCGCGGCAGGCGCGTCAGGGCGTAGCGGATCGCCTTGGCGAGATCCGACTTGGCAGAGAGCTTCTGCAGCTGGGCGCGCAGCCACGCTGCGAGATCATCGAACACAGGCCGGGCTTTGGCTTGCCGGATGGCGGCTCGCATGTCTGGCGGCTGACCGCGCGCTTCGTCTTCGATCGCGTAGAGCTGGGCGATGCGGGCGACAGCCTCGGCGGCTGTGGCAGAGCGGTCATCTCTGGCGAGATCGAAGAACTTGCGGCGGACGTGTGCGAGGCAGGCGACCTCGTGGATGCCGTCGGCCTGGAACATCTCCCCAAATCCGGCATACCCATCGGCATGCACAAACCCGCGATAGCCGGTGAGATGCTCGGCCGGCCGGATGCCCTTGCGGTCCATGGAGAACCGGTAGAACGCGGCAGGAGGCGCTGCTCCGCCCCATGGCCGCTCATCGCGCACATAGGTCCAGAGCCGGCCTGTCACGGTCTTGCCACGGCCAGGGCTCAGCACATCGACCGGCGTATCATCAGCATGGATCGCTTCGCCCACGCGAACATGGTCGGCGATGGCTTCAGCCAGCGGTGCGAGCAGCGCTGCCGTCTTGCCCATCCAGTCGGCGAGGGTCGAGCGCTCAAGGTCGATCCCTTCGCGCGCATAGATCTGGCTCTGGCGATAAAGGGGAAGATGGTCGGCGTACTTGGAGACCAGCACATGCGCGAGGAGGCCGGGTCCCGGCCGGCCGCGCTCGATCGGCCGGGAGGGGAGCGATGCCTGCTGAAATGCCTCGCAGCAGGCGCAGGCCATGCGTGGCCGGATGATGCGGTTCACGACGAACCTTCCGGGCACATACTCCAGCTCTTCGGTGATATCCTCGCCCACGCGCTTCAGCTTGCCGCCGCAGGCGTTGCAGGCGTCGCCCGGATCGAGCGTCTGGTCCCGACGCGGCAGGTGATCAGGCAGCGGCTTGCGGTGAGGCTTGTCGTTCGGCTCTAGCGGCGCTGCAACGGGTGGCGTATCGGCGCTGCGCGTGATCTCGAGGTCTTCCAGCATCAGCTGGAGTTGCTCGATGCCCTCGGCGGAGGAGCCGAACCGATCGCGCAGCTGCTTGTCGAGTCTCGCCTGCAGCTTCTCGATCATCAGATCGCGATGCGCGAGCTCCTGATCCTTGCGGGATATCTCCTCGCGCGCGGACAGCAGCATCGCCTTCAGCGCTTCGACATCATCCGGCAAATCAGGTGCGGCCAGGGACATGAGCTGAACTCTGCCATGCCTCGTCCAGCTTGTGAATCCGACGGTTGATGATCATCCCGCCATAAGCGGTTGCCAGGTGCGTTGTGGCGCGCGCCAGTCGATCCCTTCCAGCAGCATGGCGAGTTGCGCCTGAGTGATGACGATACGCCCATCCGCTGGTGAGGGCCAGACGAAGCGCCCCTTCTCCAGCCGCTTGGCGAAGAGGCAGGCTCCCTGTCCATCCCACCAGATGACCTTGATCAGATCACCGCGCCGGCCGCGGAAGACGAACAGATGACCGCTGAACGGATCTTGCTCCAGCACCTTCTCGGCGAGCGCACTCAGACCATCGAACCCCTTGCGCATGTCGGTGACGCCCGCCGCCAGCCAAACCCGCGTCGAGACTGGAACCGGGATCATGATGTGCGTCGTGCCGCTCGCAACACCACGATCAAGGAGGGCTCATCCCGGCAATGGACGCGTACTCCCCCGGGAAACTCGACGGTCAGGTCCAGCGGGTCAGGCCGCTTGTCCGGGCTGACCGTCATCACCGGGGTCGAGCTGGCCACCACCGGCAGGAACTCTGCCGGAACGGCCTTGCCGCCAAATCGCGGATCCCGCAGCCAGCCGAACACCACGTTGGCGTTGATGCCGTGCCGCCGCGCGACCATGGCAATCGACATGCCCAGCTCACGCGTCTCTGCCACCAGTTGGCGCTTGAACGCATCGGGGTAGGTGCGGCGCACCCTGACAGGCTTATGGTCGGACATGGTGGGATCGCGTCCACGATAGACAAGCGGACACGATCCGCCCCGATCCATCCAGAATGACCCTTATCCACCCCGCCGTAAGGTCGGTCAGACCGGACGGTTACGGGAACTCAGGGTGATTTGAGGAAACAGCAGGAAACACATGCGCGCGCCAATCGCCTCTAGAGCGAGGATTTGTTGGCAGAATCTGACACGCGCTCTGTCAGCACGAAACACCATGATAGATTACATGTGTAATTTCGTAATGCGGGGGTCACGTGTTCAAGTCACGTAGGCAGCACCACCGCTACTCCGGGCTTTTCCGTTTATATTTAGTAGTTTGGAATCTACACGCGGAAGTGTGCACACCTCGGCATCGCCGTTGTTGAAATCATAGTGCGGGGGTCATTCGTTCAAACAGTTGAATTGCAATGACGACGGCGTCCGCAAGCCGGCATCGGTCAGCACATTGTAAGCGCTCAACAGGACGTGTCCGGTCGCCATCAAGTGAAATGTTGGAGGGCGTATCGGCGACCTGAGCTCCGCCGGTTTATGACCTCACCCCCTGACATTGGACGCAAGGTACGCGGCTCCGTGCAGCCCGGCATCCTCGCCAAGTCCAGCATGGACGATCCCTATACGTTGGAGCCAGGTCTCGACGTCATTGCCGCCGACAAGTTCCTCCTCAAAATCGAGGGGACGATGCTCCGCCCCCGCGACGGCAAAGACACTTCCTTAAGCCGCCCCAGAACCCACAACAGGGGGGCATCAATTTGTCTGAATGCCCAAGCGCCTTCGAGGCGGAATCCTCGGAGAGCCCCCAGTCATCAAAAGACATTTCAAATTCACGGTGGTCAGCGGCGACCTGGCAGACAACTTGCTTGCCGATTCAAGCATCGAGACACCGGCACGAAATTGAAGCTCGTGCCGTGTACTGCTTCAAGGCGCTCTCCTGACAGGGGGCGGGACGTAAGACTGGTCGATCAGGTCCTGCCCCGGCAGATACGCGCGCAGGAACAGATTGAACGGCCCGCGCGGCACGGGAAGCCAATTCGCGCCCGCCTCGCCTTCAGGGCGATCGGCTTGAAGATGCAGTGTCAGTCCGCCATCCGGATCGAATTTCAGATCCTTGTCGATGCTACCCACGGAGTAGCGGCCGATCGGGTTCTCAACGAGATCATATTCGTCATTGTAGACGGCCAGGGACCAGAATGCACGCGCCACGGGTATCTGCTCGCGCGAAAATCGGATCTTATAGGTCGCCTTGCTTCCATCGAGCAGCTGTCCATCGCCATCACGGTGGGCCCGGAGTTTGACGACTTCTTCGACCCAGTGCTCCATCATCCCCGACAGGCTCTGCGTTGCGGAGCGAGTCAGGTAATCATGCGTTGTGGCGGTGCGGCCCCAGTTCATCTGGCCATAGGCCCAGTTGTTCACAATCTTTGTGTCTCCGCCTGCGATGGATACCTTCTTCAGGAAGGCCTGGCCATCAACCATGGCGCGCTGCAGACCTCGCTTCGTTGCGACATCAAGACTGCTAAAATCATCGCTCTTGCCCGGACCGATGCCCACGCTGGCGAACTGGGACAATAGCGGCGTATCCGCAGTGGGGGGTGGGGACTCGGTCATCGCGCGATTGAGCGTGGCAAAGAAAGGTAATGGTGAGTTGGCCGGCGTGGCGGGATCGATCACGTCGCGTGCGGTCTCCGCAGTCTCGTCACCGGTCTTCCATTTTGCAAATCTGACAAGCTTGGTGGCGTCCTGCAGCCGGTGCGCGTCGTCAAGGTTGCGTCGGTCAGAGAACCCAACACGCATAAGCACAAATCCCACCGGCCCTGGCGAACGGACCAGGCCTGCGATCCCTTCGGGGGGGCCGCCCTCCCAGCCCGGACCGACGATCAAATAGGATCCCGCCTCGCGCCCATTCTGCTGCGTACCAAGATAGGCGAAGATATCGGAATACATCTCCATGAACTGGACATTCAAATAGGTGTCACCGCTGCCCGGAACTGTGATGACCACAGGTCCGCCAGACAGATCGAACCACGCTCCGGAATAGAGCAGGTCCGGAATAACCGAGCTGTGCAACTTGTCGGTGTGGTCACTCGCCCGGCGCGAATGAAAGAAGGTGTTCAGAGGCATGTCGGTCTGACCGGTCGGCCGCTCGATCATGCCATAGCGCGCCGTGGCATTCTTGACCGCAGGATAACCATAGACGACAGCTTGCATCCCGGTGATGTAGGCCCAGGTCTCACGCCAATCCTCTGTTGCCGTCGCCGGCATGCCCTGCGTTGTCTCGACCGTGCGGCCCGCAGGAGTCGAACACGCGACGAGTGCCAATACCGACAGGCAATGCCAAAAACTCCGCCGCATCGAGGACTCCTAATCTCCATCAATCCTTCGTGCAGCTATCATATCGCCAGAGTCTCCTTTGTCGCCTAGATGACATTTATGTCCTGGATTGACACCCTTCCTCTGGAGACCCGTTCCGCCATCAAAAGCGCGATGCAACCGCGTATCTTCGCGAGGGGCGCGCTGATCTTCAACCGCGCGGAAAGTCCAGAGGGCTTGTTTGTAATCGATCAGGGAACAGCGTCCTTCTTCGTCGACTCGGAAACTGGCAACCGTCTACTGTTGCGGATCATTCGTCCCGGCGAAATCATCGGGGAAACCGTCGCGCTCGATGGCCGCCCCGCGCCGATCTCGGTCGAGGCGCGATCGGATTTGAACACGCGCTTTGTCCCGGCGGCGCGGTTGACGAGGCTGAGGCGCACCCATCGGGCGATTGAAGCGGCCCTCGCAATTGCGGCGTCAGGGAATTTACGACGCCTGCTCACAGCGCTTGAGGAACTGGTGCTGATGCCCCTGCCGCAACGCACGCTCAGCCGCTTGCGCCAGCTCGTGCGCGAGTCAACAACGGCTGGCTGGCGCGAGGATGGTCTGCTACTGGATCTTCGCCAAGCTGAACTCGCGGAGATGCTGGGGGTCAGTCGTCAAGCCATCAATACTGTGCTCGGATCGTTTCAACGTCAGGGGCTACTGGAGCGCCGGTTCGGCCACATCTTGTGCAAGCGGGCCCTGCTTCACTAGCCGCAATCGAAACCTAGCGCGGGGCCAATCCATTCCGGCTACTCACCCTGTCCCAGCGAACTCGACGAGTCATCGCCGATAGCGGTCGGCCGCCAAGGATAAGCCCTCGACTTTCGGAGCGCGCTCGACGGCAATCACTTCTGTAGGGCGAACGCCACGTAGGAAGATCCTTGCCGCCGCTTGTTGCGACAACGAAGAACTGCCGGCCCTCACTCAAGGCCGATCATTGACATAGCGGTCGATCAGCCCTTCGCCCTCGCCACGCCCGCGCACCAGTCCCACCGGGTCGACATCGATCGTCAGCATGGCTTCACAGCGCGTCTCATTCGCTTCCGGATAGAAGACGAACCCCTTGCCGAAGGTAAGCTCCTGCTCACGCACCCGCTCGGGGTGCTTCATCAGAAGAAACCCGAGATCGGTAGCCGGCCTGTGCGTCGTAGCGATCGAGATGAACGTCCGCTCGGCGCTAACCTGAGAAGACCTTCATCACAAGAAGCGGCGAGATCGTCGGTAATGGGGGCCCATCGCCGAGACCGCCACTTGCTTCCTTACGGCCGAGCCGCTCGTCAGTTGCCGTTCGACCCTTCCCTGCATGCTAGGCGGGTGATCGCCAATCCGCGCCGTTGCATGCTCAACGGCAGAGATTTCCAATGCGCGGCTGGATGGGTGGGTACGGACTCGCTATCATCCGCTTATGAACACGCCCGAATGGACAATGGCGCACTGGTTGAACACGCCCAGCGCGATCACACTCGAAAGTCTGCGCGGGCGGGCGGTGCTTGCTGTGGCGTTTCAAATGCTGTGCCCAGGTTGTGTTTCTGAGGGGTTGCCACAGGCGCGGCGGGCGCGCGCCACCTTTCGGGAGAATGACTTGGTCGTGGTTGGCCTGCACACCGTGTTCGAGCATCACGAGGCACAGGGATCTGTGGCTGCGCTGGAAGCGTTTCTTCACGAGTATCGCGTGCACTTCCCCGTAGGCATCGACGCGCAAGATCGAGACGGTCCGGTCACTATGCGCGCTTACGGCATGCGCGGGACGCCGACGACCTTGCTCTATGACCGGACAGGAGATTTGCGCCTGCATGAGTTTGGTCATGTCGACGACATGCGTCTAGGCGCCGCCATCATGATGGCGATGGCAGGCGCCAGCGCCACGGCCCACGCGAACGCAGCGCGAGGAGGCGTTTGCAAGCCCGATGGATGCGAGTAGCCTCTCTACGTGCGACAACGCACGCTTTCGCCTGAAGCGCGCGAATGAGCGGCTAGCAGGCTGCGTGGATCATTTTGCCCGACATTCTCGACAGCAACACTGCTGTCGGCCGATTCCGACTCCCATTCGGACGAGCTTGACGCCTCTACGCTTCGCCGAACATGGCCAACCCTGCCCGGCCGCGCATGGCGCAGAGCGCGAGATGGGCCAACGCCGGGGGGCTGGTGTGGTTACTCGAGCGATAGGGGTGATCGTGGCCTTGCTGCCGAAGGGAATGATCGCAACTCTGGCAACGGCCGCATTGCTTGCGGGATGCGGAGGAGACATGACATCGCCAATTGCCGCTCCTTCATTGCCTGCCGCACCGGCGGGACCCGGCGAACTCATCGTGCTGGCGGCTCCTCGCAGCCGCGATCCCTATTACGCCAAGGCCGTGGAGGGCATTTTTGACTTTCACGTCGCCTATGCCCGGCAGGTTGCGTTGCATGATCGCGTGCTGGTTCTGGTCGACGCCGCCGCGTACCCACGCTACCTTGAGGCGCTTGGTGAGAACCGCGTCGCCGTCGCGCCGATGGACGACATCTGGGCGCGCGATTTTGGCCTGTCGAACGCCGCGGACCCGATCCTGTTCCGCTACACCGCCGCAGGCCAAGGCGGTGGCGCACGCGCACAGCGTGATGCGGACCGCGTGCAAACTACACTAGCTTCACTTGCAGGGGCCGCAGGCCTCACGTTCAAGGCCAGCGCGCTCCTCAACGACGGCGGAAACTTCGTCGATGACTATGCCGGTAACGCCGTCCTCAGCCGCAAATTCCTTCGCGACAACCGGCTGAGCGAGGAGGCAGCCCGAGCAAAGCTGCGCGAACTTGGTCTGACCAACATCGCCTTCATCGAAGCCGACGAACAGGGCGGCCTGGAACACGCCGATGGCGTGGTCGCTTTTGTGGATACGAACACGCTCATCATCAATTCCTACCCGGAAGACCAGGCGTACGCGCGCGCCTTGCGCGCTGACCTCGAAAGGGGTCTGCCGGGCGTTGCAATCCACGAGGTTGTCACGCCCTATGACGGCTCCGCCATCTACGATGCACACTTTGGATCCGCCTGCGGGCTCTATACCAATGCGCTTGTCACCCCGGATCGAATCTATCTGCCGCAATTCGGCATTCCCGAAGACACCGTCGCACTCCAGCAGGTACGCGCCGCGACGCGCCGCGAGGTCGTGCCTGTGCGGTCGGACAAGGTGTGTCGGATGGGCGGCGGTGTGCGCTGCATGTCATGGCAGGTGCGCGGCGCCAATGCCGAATTGCTGCTGCAGCGGCTCGGAAAGTCGGGCCGATAACCAGCAGCTGAAACGGGCACGCGAGTTCGCCGTAACCCAGAATACGGCGATCCGGCTGAGTCACTCCGTTCCAGCCAGTTGCCTCGCCCTGGCGAACCCGTCGGTTCTTCGCCCAAAATGCGACAGTCGTAATCTTCGAAGTTCTAAGGCCGGATTGGCGATCCGAGGTCGGGCCTGCTACTCAGAACCGGGCCATGGAGGCCGAGGCCCGGGACCGATCTCCTGGCAGTTCTCTCTATGCAGTTTGGCAACTGGTAAAGTTGGGACCATATATGTCGCGTTCTTCGATCAACCTCTGGCGGGCCAGGCGGGTGTCCCGCCACCCAGGGCTATTTCTGGCGTTGTTGTCGGCGCCGCTCGCCGCCTGCGCCCAGGCGCCGGTCGCGACGCCAGTCCCGGCGACGGTGGGTGCCTCGCAGCAGATCGACTTCACTTCGGCCGTCAACGGCGAGACCTATCGGATCACTATCGCCAAACCCTACGCCTTGCCGCCCAAGGGCGGATATCCTGTGGTCTATGTGCTGGACGGCGGCGCCTACTTCGGCACGTTCGCAGGTGCGGCCAGGCTACGTAGCGTGCCTGGGGCGGGGGAACTGGCGCCGGCGATCATCGTGGGTGTTTCCTATACGTCTGAGAGCATGCTGGTCGCGCAAACCCGACGCCTGCTGGACCTGACGCACAACGCCCCCGACGCCGAAACGCAGGCGCGGGACGCCGCGACTGGCCCGGTGGAGTACGGCGGTGCCGATGCGTTCTACAAGGTGATCGAAACCGAAGTCCGCCCGCGTGTCGCCGCCGTCGCGCAGGTGGCGCCTGGCAAGGATGTGCTGTTCGGCCACTCGCTGGGCGGCCTGTTTGTGCTCCATACGATGTTTCGGCACCCGAACGCCTTCCGGACGTATCTGGCGCTGAGTCCTTCGATCCACTGGACAGGTCGCTCGGTGCTCAAGGACGAGGCCGCCTTCAGCGCGAAGGTGACAGTCGGCAACACCGCGCCGCGCCTCTTCATCGGCGTCGGCGGCGAGGAACAGTCCCCATTGCAATTCCGGTCCGCCGAGGCGGCTGCCGAAGCGCGCATGGTCGACAATGCGACGGAGTTGGCCCAGCGCCTGGTGGCGTTGAAGGGCGCAACAGGCTATCGGGTGGAGTCGAAGGTTTTCCCGGGTCAGTCGCATATGAGCGTGCCATGGGAAGCCTTGAACACCATGTTGAACTTCGCGCTGGGCGAAGGCTCAGGGACTTGAGAAAAGTCGGAACGGGGCCCCGGGTTAGCCGTGCCTCGAAATGTGGCGATCCGGCTGAGTCGATAAAGTCCGGCCAGTCAAAGACGGTGCTGCGTTGCGGCGGTTCTTCGCCCAAAAAGCGACATTCGCGCCGGACAATCTGAGATTTGGACGGGCACCAAGACCCGGCCTAGCCGGTGGGGCCTGTCAGCTTCTAACGAGAACTCTGCCAAGAGCTGCGAACAGTGCCGCGACATCAATCGGCTTCGACAGACAATCCGTCATCCCGGCTGAGATGTAGCGATCTCGGTCGCCAACTAGTGCGTTTGCGGTCAGCGCGATGATCGGGATTCCGCCAGCACGTCCGCCTAGCTCACGTATGCGCTGCGTCGCTGTCGGACCGTCCATCGTCGGCATCATGACATCCATCAGGGCGACATCAAACGTCTTGCTTGCGGCCATCGCCACGGCCTCACGGCCATCTGATACAAGCGTCAGTTGATGTCCCTCACCTTCAAGCAAGGCGCGGAGAATCTCCTGCATGGCAGCATTGTCTTCCGCCACCAGAATGCGGAGCGCCCCAGATCGGACCGCATTCTTATGTTCGGGTTCCGATTCTGGATGGACCGCTATTGGCGCGTCGACACTAAAGTGGAAAGTGCTTCCGAGCCCAAGCTCGCTCTCTACTCTGATCTCTCCTCCCATGATGTGCACGAGCTGCTTGGAAATCGCCAGACCTAGTCCTGATCCGCCTTGCTGCCGCTTGGACGTGGAATCCTTCGGGAAGAATTGATCGAAGACCTCGCTGATATGGCCTTCGGCAATGCCGATCCCGGTGTCACTAACCTTGAAGAGCGCCCGCTGCCGATTTTCGTCGTAGGTTGCCCAAACGCTGACTGCGCCGATCTCCGTAAATTTCAGCGCATTGCCCACGAGATTGGTCAGCACCTGCCTAATTCGCCGTTGATCACCCTGTACCCAGACGGGCACAGACGGGGCAACATGTACCTTGAGCGCAATCGATTTATCGCGCGCGCGAGAGCCGAAAAGCGCGACCACATCCTCGACCAACCCGCCAAGACTGAAGATCTCGAGATCGAGCGAGAGATGCCGACTCTCAAGCAGCGAGCCATCGAGAAGGGTATCAAGCACGCACATGAGGTCTATTGCTGATTTTAGGGCAATAGCGACATGCGCTCGCTTCGCCTGATCCGCCTCGGTGCGATACAGGACCTCAAGCATGCCGATGACACCACTCATCGGAGTACGGATTTCGTGGCTCATACGCGCTACAAACTGGCTCTTGGCGATCGAAGACTCAGCAGCTTCGCGCTGTTTGCGACTGAGTTTCTCCGTCATGGTCACATCGCTGCTCGCTTGGCCGCACGGGCATGGCAAGGGCGGCTGCGAGAGCGCGTGGACGCAGCCGCCCCGCCGTTGCCCCAACCCAGGGCGGGATGCCAAACGCTAGCAGCCTGAAACGAGCCGCACCTCATACATATAGCTATGGCGGGTATGACAATTTGAGGAGAGCTTCACTCTCTCCCGCGCGGTGCGAGGGCGCAGTGATGTCTACTTGCCGATCAGGGCTTTACTGTTCGGCAGCGCCCGGGCCTGCGGCGCGGCGTAGGTTTCGCGAAATGCGGCATACGGCTGCGGGTCGAAGGCGTCCCGCAACCAGTCGAGAACAGCTTCATGGGCGCTCATTCCCCTGATCCGCTCAGGATAGGCCAGCCAAAGGCGCGCGCTCGCAAGCGGCGGTATATGAGCGAGTGGAAGCACACGCGTATCGAAGTCCGACACATATGACGGCATCGGCGCGATGCCAGCGCCCGCCGCACAGGATTCCAGCAGCACCGTACTCGAATTGGACTGAAATGACCGACGCAGAATTTCTAGCCAGGCAGGCGTCTTGGCCGCCCAGGCTTCGCGCTGTTTGAGATAGCCAACGTGCGTGAGGAATTTGTGCTTGCCGAGATCAAACATGTCTTCCGGCACGCCGCGCTGCGCGAGGTAACTGGGGCTGGCATACAGAATGTAGTGTAACCAGCAAAGCTGGCGCGCAATCAAATTGGGAGCTGTCGGCACATCATACTGGATCGAAATATCTGCGTCTCCGGCGAACAGGTTTGGCGTGTCCTGAACCACCTTGATCGTCACATCGATGTCTGGTCGTTGAAGTAGGAGTTCGGCAAGGCGAGGCGCCAGCCAGTAAGTCGCGATCGCGTCGTGTGTCGCAATCACCACGTTAGGCACTTGATCGACTTCGGTGATGCGCGCCGAGATGGCCCGCGCCGATTCCGCCATGTTTCTCACGGAACGCAGAACATCTGCTCCGAGCGGTGTCAGTTGTATCCCGCGCGTAGAGCGAATGAAAAGCTGCTGCCCGATTGTCATTTCAAGGTCTTCCATGTCGCGCGAGACCTTTGCCTGGCTGACGGAGAGGATTGCCGCGCCAGCACTCAGGCTGCCTTGCTCGGCCACAGCCTGGAAAACTTTCAAGCGCGCCCAATCAAGCGTCCGGAGATCCACGAATACCCCTCATTCTGCAGTCCCCCTATCAAACAATGACCGCTGGATAAGTCTATCGGAAGCAGCACACTAAGGTCGTTCACGTCAGGATGACATAGAAGATGACTATAGATTCCGCAGTTGCGATCAAGACGCCATCCCTGCCGCAGGCGGCCCTTGTTGGCGCGAAAGCGAACGAGCACTACTTGAGCTGCCGGATGTGGGACCTCAAGTCGGCTTCGGCGCACGCTGGCGCACATGGCTTTCGTCCGGCCGAACTTGGCGAGCTCGAAGCCACACACAGGTTCTGCGAGGACCTCATGCAAATGCAGCTTGCGCCGCTTTGGGCGCTGGCGAGCGCGCACGGGCATACGCATGGAACGGCGTGGATCCACCGTGAACCGGAAGTCTTGACGAGGATCACGGGGGTCTGGCTGATATTGCCGCTTTCTTGGGATGGTGAAGCGTCGCTGCGTTCGGGACGCTTTGGCTACAAAACACCGCGTCTCGACGAGCTATGCGAACCGGGCCAGGAGATTTCGGCGGTATACCTCTGGTTTGCAGGAGGAACATCGAAGGCGGCACGGCGCGCAATCATGCGGACGACGGACACTTGGCTCAAAGGCCCGATGTCCGGCCTTCGCATCTACGGACGCGCCGCCAGCCTTGCCGGGGCGGAGGCTATGGCCGGTTTTGGCTTCAGGCGATTGGCGCCCGAACGCCCGGATCTGTTCATTCTCGGCGAGCAAAGGAGCGAGGACCGATGACGCTCCCGTCCATCGGATGTCTGCCGCTCAAGAACACCGAACGGCGACACAATCAGAATGATATTCGTGTCGCCGTTGTCCGGACGCTGGACGATCTGCAACGGGTATCGATCTTGCGCGCCCTCAGCTACATGGCGGAGCAAGCATGCCCCTACGACGAAGAGTTCGATGGCAACGACCTTTGCGCCTTACATCTGCTGGCGACGGAAGGCGGCGAACCCGTCGGATCGTTGCGGCTCCGCTTTTTCAGTGCGTTTTGTAAGGTCGAGCGCGTCTGCATAAATCCGCAGCGGCGCGGCGGCCCCGTCCTCACGCACCTTATGGCGAATGCATTCGAAATCGCATCACGCAAAGGGTACCGGCGCATGCTGGCCCACATGCAGGCTAGGCTGGAAGGGATGTGGCGGCATGTCATGACCTGCAACGTCGACGACGCTTCCGACTTCGAGTTCTCAGGTTTTGCCTACCGCACGATCGAAATTCCATTGCCCGAACATCCGAAGGCGATCGCATTCGACACCGATCCTTTTGTTTTGCTCAGGCCCGAAGGTGAGTGGGATATGCCGGGCGTCCTAGATCCGAGGCGCGACGTTCCAGAGCAAATTCAAGCGCCGGCTGGCCGAGAGCTTTGACGGCGCAGGCAATGCCGCACTCCAGCAGATCTCTAAGCATGCCGTGTGACTTGCTCCAAGATTTCCGAACTATGCGCACCGCGACCGTCCGGTTCGGGCCCTGAATCGGCCACGCCCAAATTGTGGCGATCCGGCAGAGTCGATCCAGATCGGACATTCAGGGCGCGCGTCGCGTTGCGGCGGGTCATCGCCCAATACGCGACACTGCGCAGGTTGCTCCCGACCGCCATCGGTCAGAGGCGGGCACCCACCGAGACACCGGTCTGCAAAACTCTAAGGAATGGGATAAGTCTTCGTTTTATCGACGACAACAAAGTCGGGAACTTCTTTTGCCACATGCAGGCGCCAATACAAACACGAGCACATACTTTGTCACTCGTACAAAGCTATTCTATTCTTTTCCCAGCTGACACCACTCAACGCGAGCAATGTTGAGCTCGTCTTTTAAAATTTCTTCAGACTTCACCATGGTGGCATTGTCGCCGTTGGGCAGCATTCGGTGTATTTTTCTAGCCGTATCCATAATATGTCCTTGCGTGCTGCTAAGACGAAAATATATTTGGCAATAACCGTCTTCAACACTTGCGTATTCAATGTCGTCAGCAGTCGCTGGAACATACCCGTCACCCCACAGGCTCAGTTCTTCATAGATGTCGGCGATCTTGATTTGCAGATCGTTGTAGGTCGCCCATGCCGCGTCATAAGCCGCTTGCGCCGCCTTGGCTTCTTCCGCCTGCTTCAATTTCGCGGCTGCCGCTCTTGCCTCTGCATGAGCGGCCGTCAGGATCGGCCCACAGGTCAGGTCGCTGAAACTGTCGATGAGCAACGTTCTCACGGCAGGAGCCTCGCGCGCGAATGGGTCACCGGCGCCGATGGCGTCGATTGTCTTCAGGCCCGTTTCGATCGACTCGCACGCCCCCTGCACATTCCTGGCCGCGAGATCATACATCACATAGCAACCGTCGTTGGCCGCCTCCACAACTGCCGATTTCCGGGTGTCGTCGAGGTTCCTCGCTAGGTGACACTGGAAGAGCTTGTGATCGAACTGCTTGGTGGTCAAAGGCGCGTTGCCGGGCGCTGAGACAACCATGTCTCCCGTCAGAGAAACGCTCCGCGACAGTTCATCATAGATCTGGATGACCGCGCCGCCCCAATAGGTGATGTCTTTCTGTGCGCAGCCTGCGGCCTGCTGAAGTTGCAGGCGCGTGCCGGGCACGTCGGTCTCGATGTGCCGGTTCAGGATGGCCGGATTCGCCTGATCGGTGGTCGCAAGATCGGACTTCGAGTGTTTTACTTCGCTGCAGGCGGAGATTTCGTCTGCCTGCATCCAGGCGATCAGGCCGCTGCAGATTTCGGCCGCACCCTCAGCTAGCTTTTCCCTGGCATAGATCGCATCGCGCGCCGCTGCATTGCATGCCGCTTCCGGGAGCCCCATCCCTGCAAAGGCCGCCGCGCGCGCGGCCTCGGGCTGGCCGATAAAGGGCTTCATCCGCTCGATCGCAGGGAGCGTAGTATTCAGATAACTTGCGATCGCGCTGTCGGTCGGACTAAGGGCCGTTTGGGATAACCGTGAAGCTGCGGGGGACGATCCCGAAGCTGCAGTCGTCGCCTGGCTTCCGTCTTTCGCGGCGTCGAGACGCACTGATCCGGCACGCGCGGCCGCTGCACTCGAGGTCGCCAGTCTTGCAGCGTCTACGCGTGCGGTTTCCGATTTTGGGATCGGCCCTCTGGCCGTTTCGAGCTTCGCCACTTCCGCCAGCTCCGCTGCGGTTGCCTCGGCGCTGAGCCGCGCCGCGGCCTCGACTGCCTGCTGGTAGCCTTGAGCCGCCGCGCGGCGCATCCAGTAGAGGTTTTGCGCACGATCGCTGGCGACGCCGACTCCCTTTGCGTAGGCGATGCCCATGTTGTACTGCGCGTTGGCTTCTCCCTGATCGGCGGACTTACGCCACCAGCTGACGGCGGTTGCAGCATCCTTCGCCACGCCCTCGCCGGCCAGGTAGAGAAGGCCGAGATTGTATTGCGCGTCGGCGTCACCCTTGTCTGCGGCGATGCGATACCAGCGGGCGGCCTCGACATTGTCTTCCGCCATGCCGATGCCTTCGTCGTACATGCCGGCGAGCCCCTTGGCGGCTGATACGTTGCCTTGTTCAACTGCCTTGTGAAACCAGCCGAGCGCGCCGGATAGATCTTTCGCACCACCTTTGCCTTCAAGCATCATCACACCGAGAGTGTATTGCGCCCGCGGATCGCCAGCTTGCGCAAGCGCCTCAAGGGCGGTGCGCGCGCTGTTGAATTCTCCCTGATTGTAGCGCGCCATCGCAGATTCGAAATTCAGCGGCGACTGAGCGAGCCCCGACTGGGCAAGCAGGCCAGCGAAGATCAGGAACAGGCCAGCCGCGCAGTACTTGAGCAGCGCCCCGGAGGAACGTGCGGATGGTTTATTCGCCAACTGAATTTCCCCTTACTTCTGCGGAAGCGTCGCGCAGCGTGCAATCAGACCCCTAAAACCTTCGTCTCACTTATGCGATGTAGTCGTGATGCTGTCGACACGCTGCGGCATATCGAGGTGCGTCGCCGAAATTGACCTGCCCCAGGATTTCGGGCCTCCCCAACGTTGAATGACGAACGATACCTGTGGGCCACGAACGCCGAGCCGGCAACAGCGTTACCTATGGCGAGGTTGCTCACGTCAGTTGCCGTCCGCCCATTCCCTGCAGGTAACATCAGACGTCGCCGACAGCGCGCCCGCGGCGGCGCTCGGATTGCCACCTTTCGGTTGCCGTGAAATGAGTCTGGCGATGAGAAGGATACTGGTCGCAGGCGGACTGACGATCGTTGCCCTCTTGCTGTGGGCTGTGCTTGTCGGAGGCAACGCGTTAGGCGGCTGGCTTCGTCAGCCTTTGGCGCCGCGCGGCGATGCCCCGGCGTTCGCCGCGGCCGCTTCAGCGAAACTCGACAAGGAAAGCCGGGGCAACGCGGCCTTCGCGCTGGTCGAACACGGCCGCGTCGTGGCGACCCACTTCCAGTCGATCGGCGCACCGGTCAACGGCGACAGCCTTTTTCAGGTCGCTTCGCTCAGCAAGTGGGTGACTGCGTGGGGCGTCATGAAGCTGGTTGAGCAAGGTCGTCTCGACCTGGATGCGCCAGTCTCGCGGTATCTTAAGCGTTGGGCGCTGCCAGCCAGCCCCTACAATAGCGATGTAACCGTGCGACGGATCTTGAGCCATACAGCCGGATTGACCGACGGTCTTGGGTACGGTGGCTTCGCACCTGGTCAACCGATCCAGACGCTGGAGCAATCACTCACACGCGCCGCGGATCGATCCCCCGGCGCGGATGGCGCGGTGATTGTCGGATACGAGCCGGGAACGGACTGGCGCTATTCCGGCGGCGGATACACGCTGTTGCAGCTGCTTGTTGAAGAAGTCTCCGGTGAATCCTTCAACGACTACATGCGGACCGCCGTGCTGATACCCTTGGGCATGACGCAGTCGACGTTTGTGCTCGACGACGCCACGCGGCCGCGCGTCGCAACGTTCTATGCGCCCGACGGCGCCGAAGCCACGCATTTCAGTTTTACCGCTCTCGCGGCGGCGTCGCTCTACACATCGGTCAATGACCTGGTGCTCTTTGTCCAGGCACAAGGCTCGGGCCCTGACGGCGCCCTGCCCGGTCGGGGTGTGTTGAGGCCTGAGACAGTGTTGGCGATGCGCGCTGTGGAGGCCAGCCGCTACGGCGCGCCGATTTGGGGACTCGGCCAGATACTCTATGCGCCGAACCCGACGGGAGGCCTCATAGTCGGTCATGACGGCGACAATTCTCCAGCGATCAACACGACTGCCCGCGTCGATCCGGACACCGGCAATGGCATCATCGTCCTCGAGACTGGCACGCGGCTTCTGGCGACGGAAATTGGGGGCGAATGGGTCTTTTGGAATGCTGGGCAAGTCGATGTCTTGACCGTGCTGTCTGAGGTGACATCGAGCTTGACTGGCCTGCTCATTGGCTGGGCCGTCATCATCATCGTCGCGGCGTTTGTGGCACTCCGCTGGCGCCGAAGACCAGCAACAGCGCCTTGATTCAGCAAGAGCGGCACATCGGATCGTCCTGAGACGGCCCCAACTTCGCCGAGCCAGACAGGATGTTACCAATGGCAGCGGCGCGCGTGAATTGCCGGTCGCTGATGCCCCGCCGATCAGGCAGCACGTCGCCCAAAAGGCGTCGTTGGTATGGTTGCGCAGTGTTTTGCTTGCGCCTTTGGCTCTAGCCGCGCCAGAACAGGCCGAGAAAGGCCGCTGTTGCGAGTACAAATGCGCCGACGTAAGCATGGGTCGTGTCCCCGGACGGGGCGTAGGAGCTTTGCGAGCGGCGGGGCGCGGACCACAAGAGTCTACCTGCGCCGACCCTTGCGCTGGGTCGTCACCGGAAATCGCCGTCAGGGTTGGGTTGCAACGCCAGCAACCTGAACCGAGCACGCATCCTTGACAGGCGACTCGATGGCGCTTCGTACGCTCCTCGAGAAGAGCCCCGACGCCCAATTCCTGCGCGACATGATCGCCTTCGCGGCCGAGGGGCTGATGGAGCTGGAGGCGGCGTGTGGTCGCCATTCGAGCGCCGTGACGTGATGAGTATGCCGAGCATGAATGGCCAAATGGTTTCATGCCGTCATCCTTCACCGCTCTCTCATCTCAGCGCCCTTCCGGCGTAAAGGTCGCAACCAGATCGAACCGATCTCCACGGAATGTCTGGCATACATAGGTGACCGGTTCCCCGGTGCGCCAGGTCCAGCGTTCGACCAGCAGGCAAGGCGTGTAGCGCGGAATGGCGAGATGGGTGCTGACTTCTGCACTGGCGCCGACCGCACTGATCCGGTGCCTGGCCTGTGTCCAGGGCACGGACTGGATCAGCCAGGAACTGGGGGATTGGACGGTGAAGTCTGCATCGCGCGCTGCTGGCACGCTATCAAGACTGATCAGACGGTCTTCAAACGCGAACGGACCATCCTGGCCCTGATGTATGCCAACAAGGCGCCGAAGTCGGGTTCCGCTGGCAAAATTTCCGCTGAGGCCGTCGTCCTGGCGGATGTCTGAGGCCAGCAGGTCAAAGCGGTAGCTGCCAGTGCGCTCGGCGATGGCTTTGCCAATGTCTGGAATGTCGAGTACGGCGGATTGCACGTGCGGATAGGCTACAAAAGTTCCCGCCTTGCGCCGTCGTTCGAGCAGGCCGGTGCGGACGAGCGCGGTAAGCGCCGTGCCAACGGTTGCTCGTGCGCAGCCATATTGGGCGACGAGCTCGTGCTCGAAGGGAATGCGATGGCCCGGCGACCATTCGCCTGAGGCAATGCGCTCTTCGATCTCCGAGCGGATTCGTTCCGCAATGGTCATTCGGCCATGATCCCTTCCACCACCTCTAGGTAGCGCGCCGTCACGGCCGCGCTATCCTTGTGAAGGCCCCGCGATACTAATTGTCGTCCGCGCTTCCAGACCGTGTCGATGCAGCTGTTGCGCGCCGCAAAAATCCAACCGTCCAGGAGCTGATCACCGTGGCGGCCATAGAGCGCCGGATGACCGGAGTTCAGGGTCACGAAATCGGCTGCATGACCCACGGCCAGCCCGGGCGCGATGCCCATGGCTTGCGCTCCTCCCGCGATCGTTTCTTCGAATAGGCGCCGCGCAACGGAGGGGTGAGTGTCGCTTGCCAAAACATTGCGCGCCTGATGCAAAAGGCGCTGGCTGTATTCCAGGCCTCGCAATTCCTGGGCCGGGTCGATCAAGACGTTCGAATCAGTGCCTATACCGATCCGCCCGCCCGCTTCCAGGAAACGCAAGGCCGGGAAGATCCCGTCGCCCAGATTGGCCTCGGTTATCGGACAAAGCCCGGCAACGGCGCCGCTTGCGGCCAGCGCATCGGTTTCTGCATCGGTCATGTGGGTTGCATGGATCAGGCACCAGCGATCATCCAGCGCGGCGGCATCAAGCAGCCATTCCACCGGCCGCTTGCCTGAAAAAGCCAGACTGTCATGCACTTCCTTTTGCTGCTCAGCTGCATGAATATGGATCGGACCCTGAGGATGCATGGCGATCAGTGCGGAAAGTTCGTCGGGTGTCACTGCGCGCAGGCTGTGCGGAGCGATCCCAAGTTGATCGCCGTTTGAGAGCAGCGAACGGCAAGCGTCGAGCAGGTGCGCGAAACCATCGACGCCCTTGATGAAGCGCCGCTGGCCGTGGTTCGGCGCTTCGCCGCCGAAATTGCTGTGGGCGTAGAACACGGGAAGCAATGTCAGGCCGATGCCAGTTGCTTGGGCAGCAGCAACAATTCGCGCGGCGAGTTCGGCTGGGTCATCATAGGCCCGTCCAGCGGCATCGTTGTGCAGATAATGAAATTCGCCGACGTGCGTGTAGCCCGTTTCGAGCATCTCCGCATACGCCATTGCAGCGATTGCTCCCATGTCGTCGGGGGTCAGCCGATCGAGGAAGCGGTACATAACCTCGCGCCAGCTCCAGAAATTGTCGTTGCTGTTGCCCCCGCGGTGTTCGGCCAGGCCCGCCATGCCGCGCTGAAAGGCGTGGCTGTGAACATTGGCCATGCCAGGCAGAGTGATCTGGTGGATTTCGTCGCCACTCCCGGCGGGCACATCTGTTTCAATCGACGCAATCAGCCCGTCCGCCACTTTGAAACGGACATTTTTCGCCCACCCGCTGGGGAGCAGTGCCGTTGTGGACCAGAAAGCGGACATCAAGACTCCCTACGAAGGATCACATTATGTCTAGACATAATATGGTCTATCTGCAACTCTTAAGCGCATGAACAGCGAGTCTGTCCTCTCGTGTGACCGCCTTTGGCAGAACGCCCGGCTCGCCACCATGGCCGCTTCGGGTGTCGTGGAAGACGGTGTGATCGCCTGCCAGGACAGCCAGATCGTATACGTCGGCTCCAGAACGGAGGCCCCTGCGTTTCGCGCTGCGGAAGTGGTCGACTGCGCGCGCCGCTGGATCACCCCGGGGCTGATCGATTGCCACACCCATCTGGTTCACGCCAGCGACCGCGCACATGAGTTCGAGCTGCGGCTGGCAGGGGCAAGCTATGAAGAGATTGCTCTCGCAGGCGGCGGCATAGTCTCGACCATGAAGGCAACGCGCGCGGCAAGCGAGGCGGAGCTCGTTGAAGCCGCCGTGCCTCGGCTGGATGCCCTGATCGCCGAGGGCGTGACAACCATCGAGATCAAATCGGGCTATGGCCTTTCGCTCGATGACGAGCTGAAGATGCTCCGCGCCGCCCGCCGCTTGGGTGAAGCGCGAGGCGTGATGGTCAAGACCAGCCTGCTCGCCGCTCACGCCCTGCCCCCCGAGTTTGCAGGCGACGCCGATGGCTATGTTGCCCATATTTGCGATGCGATCATCCCCGCGGCTGCGCGGGCCGGGCTAGCTGATGCGGTCGACGGATTTTGTGAATCGATCGGCTTTACTCCAGCCCAGATCGAACGCGTGTTCCAGGCCGCGAAAGCACACGATTTGCCGGTGAAGCTCCACGCCGAGCAGCTCTCCAACAGCCACGGGGCGGCGCTTGCAGCGCGCTATGGCGCACTGTCGGCAGATCATCTCGAACATCTGGATGATGCAGGAGTCGCGGCGATGGCATGCGCAGGAACGGTCGCTGTCCTGCTCCCGGGGGCCTATTACTTCACGCGAGAAACCTTGCCGCCGCCCATCGCCAAGCTGCGTGCAGCGGGCGTGCCAATGGCGCTGGCCACCGACTGCAATCCTGGCACCTCGCCGCTTTCCTCGCTATTGCTGGCAATGAACCTGGGCGCAACGCTGTTCCGACTGACCGTCGAGGAATGCCTCGCCGGGATCACCCGCGAGGCCGCCCGCGCGCTCGGGATTCTCGATCAGGTCGGCACGCTTGAAGTGGGCAAATCCTGCGATCTCGCAATCTGGGACATCGAGCGCCCGGCGGAGTTGGTCTACCGTATAGGCGCCAACCCGCTCCATCAACGCGTCTGGAGGCGGCATTGAGCACGATCGTAAGAGCCGGAGCCGTTTCACTGGCCGACTGGCGGCGCATCCATCGCGGCGAAACGCCGGTGCTCGATCAGTCCTGCCATGCAAAAATCATTGCCGGCGCCGCTTCGGTCGCGCGCATTCTGGCGCGACATGAGCCTGTCTACGGGATCAACACCGGCTTCGGCAAATTGGCCAGCGTCAGGATCAGCGACGACGATCTGCTGACGCTGCAGCGTAATATCGTGCTGAGCCACGCGGCAGGCGTGGGCAAGCCGATGCCGAAGCCTATTGTGCGGCTGATGATGGCGCTGAAGCTGGCCAGCCTCGCCCAAGGCGCGTCGGGCGTGCAGCTGACCACAGTCAAGTTGCTCACGGACATGCTGGAAAAAGGCCTGGTCCCGGTTATCCCCGCGCAAGGTTCGGTCGGCGCCTCTGGCGATTTGGCGCCTCTGGCCCATATGGCTGCTGCGATGATCGGCGTCGGAGAGATCTGGGTGGGCGAGGTCCGCACGCCCGCTTTGCAGGCCCTGACCGACGCCGGATTGTCGCCGCTTGTGCTCGGCCCGAAGGAAGGCCTGGCGCTGCTAAATGGCACGCAATTCTCCTGCGCCTACGCGCTGGCGGGATTGTTCGAGGCCGAACGGCTGTTTGCTTCGGCACTGCTGACCGGCGCGCTTTCCACCGAGGCCGCCAAAGGGTCCGACGCGCCATTCGATCTCCGCATTCATGCCCTGCGCGGGCACAAAGGTCAGATCGAAACGGCGGCGGCGCTCCGCCAGTTGATGAGCGGCTCGGCGATCCGCGCCTCGCACCTGGACGGCGATAGCCGCGTGCAGGACCCTTATTGCCTGCGCTGCCAGCCGCAAGTGATGGGAGCGGTGCTCGACATGCTTCGCCAGGCGGCCACAACCTTGCTGATCGAAGCCAATGGCGTATCCGACAATCCGCTGATTTTTGCCGAAACCGACGAGGCGCTCTCGGGCGGCAACTTCCATGCCGAGCCGGTGGCCTTTGCGGCCGACATGATCGCGATTGCGCTGTGCGAGATCGGCTCGATTGCCGAGCGTCGGATCGCCATGCTGGTCGATCCGGCGCTGTCCGGCCTGCCTGCCTTCCTCACCACGCGTCCGGGTCTCAATTCTGGCTTCATGGTCCCGCAGGTAACCGCTGCTGCGTTGGTTTCCGAAAACAAGCAACGCGCCTATCCAGCGAGCGTCGATTCGATCCCGACATCGGCCAATCAGGAAGATCATGTCTCGATGGCCGCCCACGGCGCGCGGCGATTGCTGGACATGGCGGACAACGTCTCGGGTGTATTGGCAATCGAATATCTGGCGGCGACGCAAGGCTGTGATTTCCATGCACCGCTCAAATCAAGCGACACGCTCGAATCCGCGCGCGCCTTGCTGCGCGCGACCGTTCCCGCTCTCGACGGAGACCGGTATTTTCATCCCGATATTGTCCACGCGCAGAGACTGATATCTTCTGGGAAACTTGCGGCGCTGGCCACATTGCCGGAGGTCGAATGACCAGCTGGCTTGCCGTCACGCAAGGCGACGGGCCGCTGATTGTCAGCGTTCCCCACGCCGGGACCATCATTCCCGACGAGATTTCCGGGTTGCTCTCGCTCGATCTGGCGCGGCGGGATGCGGACCATCATGTTGACCGCCTTTATGCCTTTGCGGCGGACCTGGGCGCGACTGTCGTGCATAGCTGCATCTCGCGCACCGTGATCGATCTAAACCGTGATCCATCGGGGCAGTCGCTTTATCCGGGGCAGGCGACGACTGGGCTGTGTCCTGTCACAACCTTTGACGGCGAGGCGCTCTATGCGGCGGGGGCTGAGCCAGATGCTACGGAAATTGAGCGTCGGCGCGTGGTCTATTTTGAACCTTATCACGCTGTGCTGCGCGAGCAGATTGCTCGACTGCGCGAGCGGCACCCTGCGATTGTCCTTTACGACGCGCATTCCATCCGGAGCCATGTGCCGCGCCTGTTCCAAGGCGAATTACCTCAATTCAACGTCGGCACTTACGACGATGCGAGCTGCGCCAAAGCGCTGGCCGCTGCAATGGTAGCAATCTGCGGAAGCGATAGTTGTGCAGTCAATGGCCGCTTCAAGGGAGGCTGGATCACCCGACATTATGGCGATCCAGCGCGCGGCATCCATGCGGTGCAGATGGAGCTGGCGATCCGGGGCTATGCGGATGAGGCGGGCCCCTGGCCACCCGTCTGGCAGGCTGACCGCGCTGCACCACTGCAGGCCAAGCTCCGATCGATTCTTACCACCTGTCTCGACTTTGCGAAGGATCAGACATGAACCGTCTTGATAACGCGCGCGTGATTCGCGCCGCGCACGGCGCTGCTCTCAGCGCCAAATCCTGGCTGACAGAGGCGCCGCTGCGGATGTTGATGAACAACCTTGATCCCGATGTTGCCGAGGACCCAGCTTCGCTGGTGGTTTATGGCGGCATTGGCCGCGCCGCGCGCAATTGGAAATGCTTTGACCAGATCGTGGCGACGCTCATGCGGCTGGAGGATGACCAGACCTTGCTGATCCAGTCGGGCAAGCCGGTCGGCGTGTTCCAAACCCACAAGGATGCGCCGCGTGTATTGCTCGCTAATTCCAACCTCGTGCCTGAATGGGCGACATGGGAGCATTTCCATGAACTGGATCGCGCCGGGCTGATGATGTATGGCCAGATGACGGCGGGCTCGTGGATCTACATCGGGTCGCAAGGCATCGTGCAGGGCACGTATGAGACCTTCGTCGAGATGGGCCGCCAACACTATGGCGGTGACCTCGCAGGCAAGTGGATTCTAACCGGTGGGCTGGGCGGCATGGGCGGCGCACAACCGCTGGCCGCGACGATGGCGGGGGCATCCTGCCTTGCTGTTGAATGCCAGCCTTCGCGCATCGAGATGCGGTTGCGAACCGGCTATATTGATCGGCAGACTGATAACCTCGATGAGGCGCTGGAGATCATCGCAAATGCTAGGAAGCCAATCTCTGTTGGCCTTCTTGGCAACGCAGCAGAGGTCTTTCCCGAAATCTATGCACGCGGGGTGCGCCCCCACGCAGTGACCGATCAGACCTCCGCGCATGATCCGATCAACGGCTATCTGCCACAAGGCTGGACCCTCGACCAATGGAGGGCCGGGCGCGAGCAAGATCCTGCCGGCGTGGAAAAGGCAGCCCGAGCGTCGATGGCAACCCAGGTCCGCGCAATGCTGGATTTCGCGGCCGCTGGCGTACCGACCTTCGATTATGGCAACAACATTCGCCAAGTGGCCAAAGACGAAGGCGTTGAGAACGCTTTTGACTTCCCGGGCTTCGTACCCGCCTATATTCGCCCGCTCTTCTGCCGGGGGGTGGGGCCGTTCCGCTGGGCCGCGCTTTCGGGTGATCCCGAGGATATCCACAAAACCGACGCCAAGGTGAAGGAGCTGATCCCAGACGATCCGCACCTGCACAACTGGCTCGACATGGCGCGTGAGCGGATTCACTTCCAGGGACTACCAGCTCGCATTTGCTGGATTGGTCTGGGGCAGCGCCACCGGCTCGGCATGGCCTTCAACGAAATGGTCAGGAACGGCGAGTTGAAAGCGCCGATCGTGATCGGTCGCGATCATCTCGATTCCGGGTCGGTCGCCAGTCCCAACCGGGAAACTGAAGCGATGAAAGACGGTTCGGACGCGGTGTCCGATTGGCCATTGCTCAACGCGCTTCTCAACACCGCATCGGGCGCGACCTGGGTTTCGCTGCATCATGGCGGCGGAGTCGGAATGGGTTATTCGCAGCATGCGGGGATGGTGATTGTCGCCGATGGCACCGACGACGCCGCGCGGCGCCTCGAACGGGTTTTGTGGAACGACCCCGGCACCGGCGTGATGCGCCACGCCGATGCCGGCTACGACATAGCGCTCGACTACGCGCGCGAACACAAGCTCGATCTGCCGGGTATCCTATAACACTGAGCAAAATCTCATGGGGAGACGCATGCGGCTTCGACAACTATTTCTGGGGGTAGGCCTGTTCTTCGCTGCTGCAGGCCAGGCCATGGCTCTTGATGTCGTGATCCATGCCGGAACGCTCATCGACGGGGTCTCATCCTCCCCCCGTCAGCGGGTGTCGATCCTGATCACGGACGATCGGATAACATCCATCGCACCAGGCTTCGTCACGCCAAGAGGTGCAAAGGTGCTTGATCTCTCGAATTCGACGGTTATGCCCGGCTTCATCGACGCCCATGTCCATATCGCCGCCAAACTGCCAAGCCGCGCGAATATGGTCGAAGACTGGCTGACCCATTCGGACATCGATCGCGCGTTTGATGGAGCAAAATTTGGCGCTGCGATGCTGCAGCAAGGCTTCACTGCCGCGCGTGATGTTGGCGGCGGACCGGATACGGTGGCGCTGCGCAATGCCATCGACAGCGGCAAAGTCCCAGGACCCCGGCTGTGGGTCTCGCTTGAAGCATTGGGGCCGACCGCCGGGCACGGCGATGCGCGCTATGGGATGGACCCGCAGCTTTCCCATCCAGGTTGGACCAACAGCATTGTCGACTCCCCCGATCAGGCGCGGGCGCGGGTACGCGAGCATAAGCGACGTGGAGCCGATCTGATCAAGATCATGCCGTCGGGCGGCATCGCGTCAGCGGGCGATGATCCGCGGCGCAAGCTTATGGACGATGATGAAATCATCGCCGTCATCACCACGGCGCACAGCCTTGGAATGAAGGTAGCGGCGCATGCCTACCCTTCGGCCGCGATCGACGCGGCCGTACATGCGCAAGTCGATTCCATAGAGCACGGCTCCTTTGCTTCACCCGAAAGCCTGGCGCTGATGAAGGCCAATGGTACTTTCCTCGTCCCCACGCTGACCGTCTATGACGTGTTCTACAAGGTTGCCCGTGATACGCCCGAATTGCTTCGTCCAGGCACGGCGGCGAAGGAGATGGCGAACGATCTGCTTCCCAAGCAGAATTTCCCGGCGTTGCTCAAGTCCGGCGTTCGTATCGTCTATGGCACCGACCTCGGCGAAGGAGATCACAGCACCGAGTTTCGCCTGTTCATCGAAGGTGGCATGTCTCCCATGGAGGCTATTCTGTCGGCAACGCGCAACGCGGCGGAATTGCTGGGGGCTGCGAACGATATCGGGTCCGTGCAACAGGGCCGCTACGCTGATCTGGTGGCTGTCAGGGGCAATCCGCTGCAGTCGCCGGCTTTGCTGGGGCAAATCAGTTTCGTGATGAAGGGCGGAACTGTTGTCCGCCAGGATGGCGCACCCACGGGCGTTCAGTAACTCGAGAACGTGAGCGTTAGGGGAGCAACATGGCCGGGGTGATCACGGAGCAAAGCGATGGGGCCGTCGACATTCTCGGCCCTCGGCCAATGTCGCGCCTGCAGGTCGGCGCGATTGCGACAACGGTGGGACTGAACGGGCTCGACGGGTTCGACGTTCTCGCCATCAGTTTCGCGTCCCCTGGCATTGCCGCCGACTGGGGTATTGACAGCGCCGCACTGGGATTCGTTTTGTCGATGGAATTGATTGGCATGGCGGCCGGGTCGATTCTGCTTGGCAATCTGGCAGACCGAATTGGTCGCCGCCCGACGATGCTTGGTTGCCTTGTCGTGATGACATTCGGCATGCTCATGGCAGGCACAGCGCAGGATGTAACCAGCCTCTCGATCTGGCGCGTGTTGACCGGGTTGGGGATCGGCGGAATGCTTGCCGCGACCAATGCGGTCGCCGCCGAGTTTTCCAATTCCCGCCGTCGCAGCCTGTGCCTTGCGCTGATGGTGATCGGCTATCCGGTGGGCGCCGTGATTGGCGGGGCCGTCGCTGCGCAATTGCTTGATGCAGGACATTGGCGAACAGTGTTTGAATTCGGCGCCATTGTTACCGCGCTGTTCATTCCACTCGTTTTGTTTTTCGTTCCCGAATCGGTCGACTATCTGGCGAAGAAGCAACCCGCAAACGCGCTTGAACGGATCAACAAGACGCTGGCGCGGATGCGCCATGTCGCTCTCGATGCGCTGCCAAAGATCGATGCGGGAGCGGCCAAGGCCTCACTCGCTGCGCTGTTCTCGCCCAGCCTGATGGCGACCACGCTACTCGTAACCATCGCGTATTTCGGGCACATCACCACCTTCTACTTCATCCTGAAATGGACGCCCAAGATCGTTGCCGATATGGGCTTCGCTCCGGAGCTGGCGGCAGGGGTGCTGGTTTGGGCCAATGTCGGCGGGGCGTTGGGCGGGGCGTTGTTCGGATTGCTGACATTGCGATATGGGTTGAAGCCACTGACACTGGCCGCGCTTTTTCTCTCCGCGACCGCAGTTGCCGTGTTTGGACGCGGCCCGGATGATCTTGGTCAGTTGGCGCTGATGGCCGGCGGAGCAGGCTTTTTCACCGAAGCGGGAATCGTCGGGCTTTATTCTGTCCTCGCGCGAGTCTTCCCTACCCAGTTGCGGGCCGGCGGCACGGGTTTTGCCATTGGCGTTGGTCGCGGCGGGGCAGCTTTTGCTCCAATTCTTGCGGGCCTGTTGTTTCAGGCAGGAAACGGCTTGCAGGCTGTGGCCATCGTGATGGGCGCCGGTTCTCTCATCGCCGCAGGCGCACTACTTTTTCTGCGGATTGCTGAAGCGACGCGTCCCGCGGATCAATCCCCGACGTAGGACCTCGTCATGAATCACATGAAAACCAGCTGCTTTATTTAGGGCAGCGAGGTAGCGCGAAGAGGGTCTGCCACTGGATATTCGCCAGCCCGAGCTCGCGGAGATGCCAGGCGTCGGCCGCAAGGCCATCAATACTGTGCTCGGATTGTTTCGACGTCAGGGACTATTGGAAGGTCGGTTCGGCTGCATCTTGTGCACGCGGGCCCTCCTTGACGAGCAACTCCGGCCACTCACGCGGGTCCAGAGAACTCGACGAGGCGTCGCCGATAGCGGTCGGTCGCCAAGGATCAGCCCTCGACTTTCGGAGCGCGCTCGACGGCAATCACTTCTGTAGGGCGAACGCCACGTAGGAAGATCCTTGCCGCCGCTTGTTGCGACAACGAAGAACTGCCGGCCCTCACTCATGTAGGTGGCGGGCGTTGCATTTCCCGCAAAGGGCAGTCCCGCCGACCAGAGTTGCGCGCCAGTCTTGCTGTCGACCGCCCGGATCAGGCGATCGCAGGTTGTGGCTGCAATCACCACGATCCCGCCGGCCGTTGCGACCGGACCTCCATAGTTCTCGCACCCCGTCGGCGCCTGCCCCGTCGACGCCAGCTGCGGATACTCGCCGAGCGGCTTCCGCCAGAGATATGGACGGTGACAGCGGCCGAAATGATTGAGCAGCAGGTCTCAAGCCGGCGCTTTTCGCTGATCGGGTTGGCCGAGTGCGTAGGAATGTCGGTGGTGGAGTGGCCATCGACCACGCCGGACGCCTTCAGCAATGCCAACACTGATGCGGGGCTGGAAAGTCTGCAGGCCTTTGTCTGACGAAGGAAAACGCGAAAATGGCGACCTAGGAGTCAGCCGTGTGACGGTCTCGCGGGCTTAAGAACGCTAGCTTTAGTAAGCATTTTCACTAATAAGATATATGGCGGTTTTCTTTATTAGTGAATCGCGCTAATAAGGCTCCGATTATTACGGAGCCAGCGTGCCAAAGACCGCAAATCCGCGCCTAGGGCGCTATGTCAGCACTGCTGTCGCTGGCGAGAAGGTCCGGGCATTCGTGCCGCCGCCCTTGCCGCCTGTGCCGCAACTCGACCTCCTTTCACTCTTGGGACCTCTTAGCGAAGCCGATCGAGCGGTGGGACGGCTAGACGGCATTACGGCGCTTGTCCCAGACACCAGCCTCTTCCTCTACATGTACGTGCGAAAAGAGGCGGTCTTATCGTCCCAGATCGAAGGGACGCAGTCCACGCTGAACGATCTCCTGCGCTTCGAAAGCGACGCGGCAGCTGGCGCACCGGTCGACGATATCCGCGAGGTCTCCAACTACATCGCTGCGATGGAGCATGGACTCGCTCGCCTGTCCAAGCTGCCCCTCTCGCTAAGGCTGATACGCGAGATGCATGAGAAGCTGATGGCGAGCGGCCGGGGCATGACGAAGCAACCAGGCGCTTTTCGCACGTCGCAAAATTGGATCGGGGGCACACGGCCCGGCAATGCGATGTTCGTCCCGCCCCCTCCGCAAGAGGTAATGCCTGCGCTCCATGATTTGGAGTCATTTCTGTATGAAAAGAAGGATCGCTTACCGCCTTTGATCAAGGCTGGCCTCGCACACGTGCAATTCGAGACCATACACCCATTTCTCGACGGCAACGGGCGCTTGGGTCGTCTCTTGATCACGCTGTACCTGTGCGAACGCGGTGTCCTGCGTGCGCCGCTTCTTTACCTCAGCCTTTACTTCAAGCAGCACCGCGAGACTTACTATCGCCTGCTACAAGAAGTACGCGAGCGAGGCGCCTGGGAGGCGTGGCTCGAGTTCTTCCTCGAGGGCATCGCCGACACCGCAAACCAGGCGTTCCAAACTGCCAACAAAATCGTTGCGCTGTTTCAAGAAGACCGCCAGCGGATTGGCGCAGAAGCCGCCGCACCAAACTCCGTCCTCCGCGTACATGAATTGCTACAAACCAGCCCCTACGCGACAGCGCCAGGAGCGCGGAAGAAAAGTGGGCTGGCTCTGCCTACGGTCAATGCTGCGCTCGATCAGTTGGTGAAGCTGGGCATGGTGGCCGAGGTCACTGGCAAGAAGCGCGGACGCGTCTACGCCTATCGTCGATACCTCGACCTTCTAAGTGATGCGGCTCCGAGCGATGATCCATAGCGCCGCTCAGTCGGCGTCCACTGACGCGGTGCAAATTCGCTGGCGGAGTGTTTCGGGCGCGGGACCGTGAACCGGCGCGGAGTCAGGGCGTCGATAGGAGCGCTGCGAGATTGATTTCGCGGCAAACCAAGGGGACCGCATCTGGCGCTTGTTCACGCTCAAGGCGACTGCGTATCCTTACCGGAGCGAGGCCCCGGCCAGCGCCGCTGCCAACTCACTACCAATCAAATCAGCCGCCGTGCGCAGAGGCCCATCGGCCAGGTGCGCATAGCGTTGCGTCGTCGACGCTTGGCGATGCCCGAGGATCCCACCAATCAGAGGCAGCCCGACACCGCCGCCGGCGCCAACACTCGCGAATGTATGCCTGAGATCGTGAATACGAACGTCGTCGATCCCGGCCAACTTGCGGACGCGATGCCATTCCTTATTCAGGCCATCGAAGTGTCCTGCGCCACGGTGCGCGGGAAAGACCCAGACCTGGCTGCGGTCTATCCAGCGCCTTTGCTCTTCGAGAATCTCGACCGCAACCCGAGCCAGCGGGATGACCTTCGCTCCCGTCTTGCTGGTCTTCTTGCGCAGCATGCCAAAGTTGAAATCGACCTCAGACCATTTCAAGCCTTCGATCTCGCCGCGCCGCGCACCGGTAAGGATGAGCAGGCGCAGGATGATAGCCGCTGTGCCCGCTGTCGTGGTGGACGCGGGTGTTTCGAGAACCTCTCCCAACCGGCGAAGCTCATCCGCCGACAGGTAGCGATGCCGCTGGCCGCCCGGCGGTAGCCTGACGCCAAGGGCAGGATTCCGCGGGATCAGTTCCATGTCGACCGCGTAGGACAGGATCGACGAGAACAGCCGGATCGTTCTGGTCGCAGTTCCCTCCCCGCCGGTGACGTTGATCTTGCCGCGTCGACGGCCTTTTCGCGTTACGCTGGAATCGCCCCCAGCGATCCGGTTACGCAGGAGTTGAATGTCGCCCTTGGACAGGCTTTGCAGCGTGCGATTGCCGATCAGAGGCTTCAGATGGTGATTGGCCAAAGCAATGTCGTTGTTGATATTGACCTGCTGTCGCTTGGCGCCGGTGCGCCGGTTGATAAGCGCTCCGCCTTTGGACCACTCGTCAATGAGTTCGCTGACCGTCCGCGCGTTGCGGGTCTTGTCGCGCTGGTCGGCGAAGTCATCACCGAGATGGGCGCGGGCCAATATCTTCTTCGCTTCAGTTCGCGCGTCCTCTGGCGTGATGGTGCCGAACGTCCCTACAGATACGCGGCGCTGCCGGCCTCCACGGCCGCCGCCTACGCGGTACTGAACGACGAAAGTCTTGCGCCCCGAAGGAGCTGTCCGCACGCCAAATCCTGGCAGCTCTTCGTCAAACACAATGCGCGCGTGCTTTGACGCCGGTAGCGCTTCGATGGTGCGTTTCGTTAGCTTCACGGCGAGCCTCCGTTTGCCCGTCGTGAACTAATGCGAGGGTCAGATTTGGAAGCACATAGTAAACACCGGAGCGGGGAACTCGGGGTGATTTGAGGAAACAGCAGGAAACACATGAGAGCGACAGTCGCCTCTAACGCGAGGATTTGTTGGCAGAATCTGCCACGCGCTCTGTCAGCACGAAACACTAGGATAGATTACATATGTAATTTCGTAATGCGGGGGTCAGGTGTTCAAGTCACCTAGGCAGCACCATCTTCCCCGCTCATCCCAACGAGTTTTCCTCGCCCGCCTCGATCTGCAGGGCCGGCAGTCATGTTCGCAAGCGCGAATCCAAGTCGAGCCTGCGGCCCGGATTGGGCGGGAGGAACGGGGCAGCATCCGGATGATGCAGGCTGACTGGAAGAGGGCTGGTTGGACTCGAAGCGCCTTCCGGCGGCACGTCATCGTCGATGAGCTTCCAACGCCCCAACTCGACATACTTTGTGCGCCCTACCCAACTTTCGATGAGCTGGAATTCGCGCGCTCGCCAGCCGAACGGATCAGTCGTCATGCGCGGAGAGCGGTGGCGTGCGTAGGCAAGCGTCATATGAGGCGAGGAGGCGACTCGCGCCGGAAAATTGAGATCTTTCACGCGCAGCGCAGCATGTGAGACCGAACGGAGTGCGACAACGCCTGTCAGTTCGGCTCCTTCCAACACGAACGGCGCGCTCGCTTTTCTTGTCTCAAAGCTGCGAGCCCCATCGAGCACCACGTCGATCGCTGGAAATCGTACCATGCCGATTGCGACATCGATCTTTTCGAGAAGCGTGTGTGGGAGCCGGCCCAGACATCCACCGATCGGAAGCAGGGTCATATGCAGAATGAAAGATGGCCGCTGGGGTCCGGCAATCCCGGCGCGCGAACAGAGCCGTGTTGCTCTCGAATAGAACTGCTCGGCGACATGCCTTGGCGGACGAAGGGCAACGAACGTGTTCGTCGGCTGCGCGGGCGACGGAATATCGTGACCTGTATCCAGAAGCATGGGCCCTCCGCCTGAAGCGCGAGAACCCAAACAAAGAACATATCACGAACATTGTCGAGTCGATTTCCAATCGCATGTTCTGACGAGGCGATGGAGCTGACGCGTGCGCCCTAATTGTAGACCTTCAGTTTCTTGCCGTCGTACTCGCGGACGGCCTGGCGCATGCTGGGCCATTGGGAGGCGGACAGGGTGGCGGACCAGGTGGCGAACAGCTTGCCCAGGCGCTGGACCTCGGCGGGGTTCTCGGCGGCGAGGTTGGTTTTCTCGGCGGGATCCTTCGCGAGGTCGAACAGCATCGTATGCGTGCCGGCTGAGCCATCAGCCTCCACGGTTTCCGAGACCCAGAGTTTCGAGGCGCCATCGATCACGGCCTGCGTCGGGCCGGCGCGCCAGTAGAGCTGGCGTTGCGGGACCGTAACGCCGGACGCGAACAGCTGCGTGATGTCCTGGCCGTCGAGATTGGCCGGCGGCTTCACGCCGGCGAGCGACAACGATGTCGGCAGGATATCGAGCGAGGAGACGATGCGATCGTCCACCTTGCGGGCCGGAAGGCCGGCGGGCCAGGTGGCGATGTAGGGGACACGCACACCCCCTTCGAGGTGTTCGGCCTTGAAGCCGCTGAGCGGAGCGTTGGTGCAGGCGCCGAGGACGTAGGCGGCGCAGCCATTGTCGCTGAGGAATAGGATCAGCGTGTTGTCGGCAATGCCCTCTGCCGCAAGCTTGCGGCGCAGGTCGCCGACACCGTCATCGACTGCGGAGACCATCGCCGCGTAGATGCGCTGGCCGCGATCTGCGACATGGCGATAGCGGTCGAGATACTTCTTCGTCGCCTGCAGCGGCGTGTGCGGGGCGTTGTAGGCGATATAGAGGAAGAACGGCTCGCTCTTGTGCCGGCCGATATAGTCGACCGCTTCGCGCGTGAACGCCTCGGTGAGATAGGCCGGTTCATCCACGACCTCCCGGCCGCGCGAGACAGGCGCCTTCACGCGCATCTGGCGCATCTCCTCGACCGGCGTGAGCTTCACGGACTCATCGAAACTGCCCGGCACACGCGTGCTGGCTTCCGATCCCGGCGGGACGTAGGCATCGTCGCCGTCCTTCATGTCGAGCATGAAGCTGGAGGCGCCAGCGAGGATGCCGAAATACTCCTCGAAGCCGCGATCGAGCGGGTGATAGCCGGGCGACTGGCCAAGATGCCACTTGCCGATCATGCCGGTGCGATAGCCAGCCTGCTTCATCAGCGCAGGCGCCATGGTCTCGCTGACATCGACGCCGCCTTCGCGATCACGACCGACGGGATTGAACTCGTAGCCAAACCGCTCCTGATAACGTCCGGTGAGCAGCGCGGCGCGCGAGGGCGCGCAGACGGGGTGGCTGACATAGCCGCGCGTGAAGCGCACGCCGTCCGCGGCCATCGCGTCGAGGTTCGGCGTGTTGATGAGCTTGCTGCCATAGGCGCTGGTGTCGCCATAGCCGAGATCGTCCGTGATGATGACGATGATGTTCGGGCGCCGGGCAACCTGCTGTTGCGGTTCAACGGGTTGCGGTGCGGCGCAGGAGGCCAGCAGGGCCGCGAGCAGGAGCAGGCCGGATGTACGTGCGCGCATGTGGCTGATTCCCGTATGATACCGCTTGGTACATACGATTGGCTGGGCGTTTGCGCAACAGCATAGCTCGCTTCGGCCTTCCGCGACTCCAATTGACACTATTCATGCCAATAGTTAGTCGAAGCAGAACGTGCAGCGCGGACGTGTGGCTGGCGCGGAAGTGGAGACTGGACGATGAAGGTGCTGCGTACGCCGGACGATCGCTTCGGCAACCTGCCGGATTTTCCGTATGCGCCGCACTACCTGACCATCCACGACGAGGACGGAACAGAGCTACGCGTCGCCTACATTGACGAAGGACCGCGCAGTGCGGAGTCCATCCTGCTGATGCATGGCAATCCGACCTGGTCGTATCTCTATCGCAAGATGATCCCCGGCCTGCTCGCCACGGGCCGCCGCGTCATTGCCATCGACCTGCCCGGCACGGGACGGTCGGACAAGCCGGCGAAGCGCAGCGACTACACGCTGGCGCGCCATTATGACTGGGCCTCGAAATGGTTCACCGCGCTGAACCTCTCCAATGTCACTCTGTTCTGCCAGGACTGGGGCGGGACGATCGGGCTCTATCTCGTGTCAAAATATCCCGAGCGCTTCGCGCGCGTCGTCGCCTCCAACACGGGCATGCCAACGGGCGAAGGCGAAAGCGACTTCATGAAGATGTGGGTCGGCATGATGGCCGTGGCAACGCAGTTTCCATGGCCGATGCTGGAAAGCGGCATGGTGACCAAGCTGAGCGAGGCGGAGATCGCCGCCTATCGCGCGCCCTACCCCACCAGCGATTATGAGTACTGCCTGATCACCTGGCCGAGCCTGATCACGGTGCAGCCAGACAATCCGGGCCTGCCGCTGAACCTCGCCGCGTGGGAGCGGCTGCAAAAATTCGAGAAGCCGTTCCTGACGCTGTTCGGCGAACTCGATCCGGTGGGACGCGGCTGGGAGACGCGCGCGCAGGCGAAGATCCCCGGCGCGAAGGGGCAGGATCACCAGATGATCCCGAACGCACACCACTTCATCCAGGAAGATGTGGCGGACGAGCTTGTCCGCCGCATCACGGCGTTTCTGGACGTGAAGTAGGCGCTAGCGCGCCAACTGCAGGCGGCCCAGCGCGAGAACCGCAAGAAGGGTGGCTTCGATCGCCATGGGCGGGATCATCTCGTTGGTGAGGCCGCTGGAGACCGCCGTTATCACCCGGCCAGTGAGCGCGAGGCCGATGAGAATGAGCGGCGCAGCAAGCAGTGCGGCGCGGTTCCTGACGGCGGCAAAGATCGACAGGACGCCGGCGCCGCCAAAGAAGCCGGCGACATCCGCCCGGATGGTGGCAAGCCCGAACGGACCAATGGGCTGCACGCCAAGCTGGAGGGCCACGTCCTCCGGCGCCATCCAGAGGCGAAGGGCAACCAGCACGCCGAGCAATCCGGCAATGCCGACAAGCAGTCGCGAGACCATCTGCATCAGCTTTTCGCTCCGTTCGGTGTTTCGAGGATAACCTGCATCATGCGGTCGGCTGTTTCGGCGCCGTCATTCTGGTTCTGGCCGGTGACCAAACGGCCGTCAGCAACAACGCGGCTCGCAAAGATATCACGAAAGCCGGTGCTGCCTTCGAAAACCGCGCCGGCCGCGCGCAGGTCGCGCTCGGGATGGCGCGGCGTAAGCGTGATGCCCAGTTCGCGGACCTGCTTGTCGGTGACGGCGGTCAGCTTGCGCCCGTTTACCAGCGGCAGGTCATTGCCCGCGCGCGCGGCAAGCAGGCCGAGCGGACCATGGCAGACGCCACCGATGACAGCGCCGCGCTTGTCCGCTTGCAGCAGCAGGCGACCCAGCTCGGGCGACTGTTCGAAATCATAGGCCGCGCCCCAGCCGCCGGCGAGAAACACGGCGTCATAGGCGGCGCCATCGACCGCTGGCACGGCGGTGCTGGCTTTCACTTTCCCCCGGAACGCGGTGTCGCGGAGGAAGCGCGTATCGTGCCTGGATCGCAGCGGCCATTTCAGTGACACGGACTCAATCGGGATGTCGCCTCCCCTGATGCTGGCGACGTCCACGCTCATGCCGGCATCAAGAAAGGTATAATAAGGCGCGGTCATCTCGGAGGCGAAGACGCCGGTCTTACGGCCCGTATCGCCGAGCTTGTCGCAACTGGTGGTGATGATCAGCGCGCGGCGGCCCGCGAGGCTGCGCTTCGGCAGACGCTTGTCGCGATGCAGGCCAAGCGCATGCAGCAGGACCGGCAAGCCAAGCCAGATTACGGCAAGCGCCAGCACAACGGCGGCGGCAATGAGCATCCAGGTCAAGTTAGCCCCCTAAATTGACACCGGGCATGTCATAATGTCTCCTTGGCTTGGCGTCCATGGCGTTGCGCGAACGGAGTATCTAATGGGGTGGACAAGGCGTCTTGCGACGATTGCGCTGGCCTTGGCCGCGACACCCGCGCTGGCGCAGCCGGCGCCGCCAGCGCCAACAGCGCCGCGCAAGCCCAACATCATCGTGATCCTGGTGGACGACGCAGCGTTCATGGATTTCGGCGCGTTCGGCGGCGAGGCCCGCACGCCGAACATCGACCGGCTGGCGGCAGCCGGCGCGATGATGACGAACTATCACACCTCGCCTTTGTGCTCGCCCTCGCGCGCGATGCTGCTGACGGGGATGGACAGCCATCGCACCGGTGTCTCGACCATTGAGGAAGTGCTGCCGCCGGAGCTGAAGGGAAAGCCGGGCTATACGCTGCGGCTGGAGCCGGGCGTCGTGACGATTGCGGACCGGCTGAAAGCGAACGGCTATCGCACGCTGATGTCGGGCAAGTGGCATCTGGGCCATGGGCCGGGCGACCTGCCGAACGAGCACGGCTTTGACCGCTCGCTGGCGCTGGATGCCTCCGGCGCCGACAACTGGGCGGCCAAGCCCTACATGCCCTATTATCGTGAAGCGCCGTGGTTCGAGGATGGCAAGCCGGCGCAGATGCCGGAGAGCTATTACTCGTCCGAACTGCTGGTCGACCGGCTGATCAGCTATATCGATGCGGGCGACAGGCAGGCGCCGTTTTTTGGTTATCTCGCGTTTCAGGCCGTGCACATCCCGGTTCAGGCGCCGAAGGAATTTTCCGATCACTACAAAGGCCAGTTCGATCAGGGCTGGGAAGCCGTGCGCCGCGCGCGGTGGGATCGCGCCAAGGCCAATGGCGTCGTGCCGGCGGATGCGCCCTATGCGGAGATGCCCGACACGCTGCGCCCATGGGCGTCGCTGAAGGACGAGGAGCGCCAGAAATACGCGCGGGCGATGGAAGTCTATTCCGGCATGATCGAGGCGATGGACCATCATATCGGTCGCCTGATCACGCATGTGGAGCAGCGGGGCGAACTCGGCAACACGATCTTCGTCATCACGTCCGACAACGGGCCGGAGCCGAGCGATCCGGTGCATGCGCCGTGGATGGATATCTGGATGGGGTTCAACGGCTATAACTGGAATCTCGACACGATGGGCGAGCCCGGCAGCCTCGCCTACATCGGGCCGGAATGGGCGGCGTCGATCTCGGCGCCGGGATCGCTCTACAAATTCTATGCGTCCGATGGCGGCTTGCGCGTGCCGATGATCCTGTCGGGGCCGGGGATTCCCGCGGGCGCGCAACGTCAGGCGCTCGCGTTCGTGACCGATGTGACGCCGACGCTGCTGGAGCTGGCAGGCGCAGCGCAAGTCGATCCGCCGGGCGCGTTGCCGATGACGGGACGCAGCCTTGTGCCACTGCTGTCGGGCGCGGCGGAGCGTGTCTATGGCGAAGCCGACGCGTTCGGCATCGAGGTGTCGGGCAATGCCGCGCTGTTCCGGGATCGCTACAAGATCGTGCGCAACATGCCGCCGGTGGGCGATGGCGCGTGGCGGCTCTATGACCTGCTGGGTGATCCATCTGAAGTGAATGACCTGTCCAGGAGCCAGCCCGAGCTGTTCCAGTCCATGCTGGCGGGATACGAGGCCTATACGCAGCGCGCCGGCGTTCTGGCGTTGCCGGAAGGCTATCAGGTCGAGCGGCAGATCCTGCGCAATGCGATCGGCAAGCAGCTCGCCTTCTACGGGCTGGCGCTGGCGGCGGTGGGCATCGGGATCGTAGCGCTTGTTATCTTCGTCATCCTGAGGCTTCGTGGCAGGCGGCGGAAAGCGCAGAGCTAGGCGCACCGCTTGAGGGAGGTCTCGATGAGCGACGTGGTGAAGGTCACCGACAAGGGCCATGTGCGCACGATTGCGCTGAACCGGCCCGACAGGAAGAACGCGCTGTCGGACGAGCTGGCCTGGGGCGTCGTCAACGCCATCGACGATGCGGCGAAGGACGACAATGTCTGGGTCGTCGCTGTCACCGGCACGGGCGACAGTTTCTGCGCCGGTCTCGACCTCACCATGACGGAGCGGACCTCCCCCTTGTCGCCGCAGAATGCACAGCTGGATGACATCAACTGGGTGGGTCATTTCCTGCTGTCCATCCGCAGGCGGTGCGACAAGCCGGTGGTCGGCGGGGTCAATGGCGTGGCGGTCGGCGCGGGGCTTGGCCTTGCCATGGCGACCGATGTTCGCCTCGTCGCGAAGAGCGCGCGCCTGATGGCGGGCTATACGCGTATTGGCGGATCGCCGGACGGCGGCCTCACCATCACGCTGCCGCAAGCCATGGGCTATGAGCGCGCCATGCGGTTCATGATGGAGAACCGGACGGTGCTCGGCGAGGAAGCGGTCGCGCTCGGCATGGCGGGCGAAGTGGTGGATGACGCGAAGTTCGCGGACAGGCTGGCGGAATATTGCGAGGAACTGTGCCGCTGGTCGCCGATCACCCTGCGGCTACTGAAGCGCGGCATGGTGAAATCGCTGGAATCCACCGACATGGAACAGCAGCTGCGCTACGAGCTGGCCAACATCCGCCGGGCCTTCACCAGCGAAGATGCAAAAGAGGCGCGGCAGGCCTTTCTCGAGAAGCGCCAGCCGGTCTTCAAGGGCAAGTGAGGCTCCCTCAACGCGGATCGGGTTGACGCGCGACGGTTTTGGCATTGTAAATGCCATTTCCAGTTGCCGGGGATTTTGACATGAGCGCGTCCGCCAGTCCGCTGACTCTCATGGGTGCGGCAGGATCGCCCTATACGCGCAAGATGATCGCGCTGCTGCGCTATCGCCGGATCGCGCATGCGGTGATCTGGGCCAGCCATCGCAATCCGCCGGCGGGCTATCCCGAGCCCGCGGTGAAGCTGCTGCCGACCTTCTATTTCCCGAAGCCAGAGGGCGGCCATTCGGCGGTCGTCGATTCAACGCCGATCATTCGCAGGCTTGAGGCGGAGCATCAGGGACGCTCTGCGATCCCTGCTGATCCCGTGCTCGCCTTCCTCAACTACCTGATCGAGGACTATGGCGACGAGTGGCTGACCAAGTGCATGTTCCACTTCCGCTGGGCGCATCAGGCCGATGCCGAGAATGCCGGGCCGATGCTGATCTTCTGGCACGACCCGGTGATCAGCGATGCCGAGGCCGCGCCCGCCGCCGCCTTCATCGCAAAGCGGCAGATCGACCGGCTCTATGTCGTCGGCTCCAATGCTGTGACGGCGGAAACGATCGAGAGCAGCTATGCGCGCCTGCTGGCCGCGCTCGACGGGCTGGTCCAGACGCAGGGCTATGTGCTGGGCGCACGGCCCTCCTCCGCCGACTTCGCGATCTATGGCCAGCTGACGCAGCTGGGCATTATCGAACCAACATCAGCGGCGATCATGACAAAGGTCTCGCGCCGCGTGCGGGGCTGGCTTGACCGGGTGGAGGATCTTTCGGGCGTCTCGCCGACGGATGGCGACTGGATTTCGCGGGAGGTTGCGCGGGAACGGCTGAAACCGCTGCTGGTGGAAATCGGGCGGGTCTATGCGCCCTTCCTGCTTGCCAACGCCAGGGCTGTGATGTCGGGCGCCGACACTTTCGAGACAGAGATCGATGGCCGCGCGTGGACGCAGCCGACCTTCCCCTACCAGGCCAAATGCCTGAAGTGGATCCGCGATGAATTCGCTGCGCTATCCCCGGCCGATCAGGCCGATGTGCGCGGCATGTTTGCAGGCACGGGGTGCGACGCCCTGATTGCCGGGCTCTGAGGAACGAGCGCACAGATGCTGAAGAAGATCCTGATCGGCCTGCTGGTTGTCGTCCTCGTGGGCGGCGGTGTGGCATGGCTCAATCGCAAGGCGATCATCCTTTATGTCGTCGGCAACACCGGCAAGCGCGAGGTCGGGCCGAACATTCCCGTTCCGTGGAAGGATGGCCCGGCGCAGGCCGCCGCGCCGTTGGCCGAGCGCAAGCCCAACATTATTTTCATCCTGGCGGACGATCTCGGCATCAATGACATCGCCACATTAGGCGGCGGCGTTGCGGGCGGTCGCGTGCCGACGCCGAACATCGATCGCCTTGCGGCGCGCGGCGCGGTGTTCACACAGGCCTATGCCGGCACGGCCACATGCGCACCCTCACGCGCTATGATCATGACCGGCCGCTATCCCACGCGCACCGGCTTCGAGTTCACGCCGACGCCGGATGGCATGGGCGGCATCATCTCCATGCTGGACGACACCGGCGCCACCGGCCTCCCAGCGATCGTCTACAACAAGGAACAGGCTGAAAAAGCGCCGACCTATACCAAGCAGGGCCTGCCGGGATCGGAAGTGACCATTGCCGAGGTGCTGCGTAGCGCCGGCTATCACACCGCGCATATCGGCAAGTGGCACACCGGCACGGGGCCGGAGTTTGGCCCCAACGCGCAGGGCTTTGACGAAGCTCTCCTGATGGCGAGCGGGCTTCACCTGAAGGAGAACGACCCCAACGTCGTCAACGCCAAGCTGCCTTTCGATCCGATCGATGCGTTCCTGTGGGCGCGCATGCAGTTCGCGGCCTCCTACAATGAGGGTCCGTGGTTCGAGCCGGGCGGCTATCTCACCGACTACTGGACCGATGAAGCCATCAAGGTGATCCAGAAGAACAAGAACCAGCCCTTCTTCCTCAACCTCGCGCACTGGACCGTGCACACGCCGTTGCAGGCGCTGAAAGCAGACTATGACGCCGTGGGTGACATCCAGCCGGAGCGGCTGCGCGTCTATGCCAGCATGGTGCGCGCGCTGGATCGCAGCGTGGGGCGCATTCTCGATACGCTGGAGGCAGAGGGCCTCGCCGACAACACGATGATCGTGTTCACCAGCGACAATGGCGGCGCGGGCTATATCGGCCTGCCAGAAGTGAACCAGCCTTATCGCGGATGGAAGATGACGCTGTTCGAGGGCGGCATCCACGTGCCGATGTTCTTGAGCTGGCCCGGGCACATTCCAGCGAAATCCACCATCACGGCCCCGGTCGCGCATATCGACCTGATGCCGACCTTCACGGCGGCGGCGGGCGGATCGATACCTGCCGGCGTCGAAATCGATGGCGTCAACCTGATGCCGTTTGCAAAGGGCGAGGCCGCGCCCGACCAGACACCGCACGACGCGATCTTCTGGCAGAGCGCCTACTACAAGGCTGTGCGCCAGGGCGACTGGAAGCTGCAGGTAACGGAGAAGCCCGCCAAGACATGGCTGTTCAACCTCGCAACCGATCCCACCGAGAAGACCAATGTGGCGGAGCAGAACCCGGACAAGGTGGCCGCGCTGAAGAAGTTGCTTGCGGACCATCAGGCGACAGCGCGCGCACCACTCTATCCGCACACGACGGAAGGCCCGGTAGCGGTGGACAAGACGGCGGCTGACAAGGCAACGCCGGAGGATGAGTACGTCTTCTGGCCGAACTGAGGTGCTAGTTCGGGTTCACATCCTTCACGATACGGAAGCCGATATGGTTGGAGGAGAAGTCCACCTCCTGCCCCTGCCGCGCGGCGCTGCGATACCGCGCGCAGAAGTTCTCGGCGCAGAGATATGAGCCGCCCTTGATGGTGTTGCTGCCGGGCGCATAGGGCGTGTCGGTCCACTCCCACACATTGCCGATCATGTCGTAGAGGCCGAGCTTGCTGGCCGGGAAGCAACCGACCG
>JAOATF010000009.1 GCA_030158285.1 Hyphomonadaceae bacterium | reverse complement strand
TCGACCCGTCTCCCAAAGCCCGAAGGGCGTCGGGAGAAGAGCGCAGGGAGAAGGCGGGGATCCAGCCAGCGCGCGCGGCGCGCTCCCCACACGCACACTCTCACCTGTCATTCCAGCCGAAGCGCGTCAGCGCGGCTTGTCGCGCCGTAGCGTAGCGAAGGCGGAAGAGCTGGAACCCGGGAGCCACGCGCACCGTCGCATGTCGCCCCTGGCTTCCGGCCCGCGCTCTCGCGCGTCCGGAATGACAACTCATGCGTGCGCAAAATCCGCCTGACCTGACCGTCAGGCCCCCAGCTTAAGCACACCCCCGCGGCCCCGCCGCAGGGATCGCGCCCTCACGCCATTTCGCGGCGCGCCGCCAGCGGCATCGTGCGTTCGGCATGCCGGCGCACCATCCGCTCCGCCGCCAGCGCAGCCACATCCGGCGCCCGCGCCTCGAGCGCGATCAGCACGTCGCGCGCCAGCCGGGCCACTTCGGCCTGCCCGTCACGCGTCTCGACATCGGCCATCGCCCGCCCGTGATGCGGCGTCACCGGCGCCGCGCTCGGCAGGCGTTCCGCCAGCGCCCCGCCCGCCGCGTTGAACAGCGCGCGCGCAAAGCCGACCCGCAGGTGCTGGAACTCGTCCGCCGCCACGCCGTCCTCGGCGACATGCGCCATCAGCCCGGCAAACTGCGTGATCTGGTTCAACTGGTCCGACGTCGCCCGCCGCGCCGCATGCCGCGCCGCCAGCATGGTCAGCTGCACATGCAGTTCGATCATGTCGCCCAGCGCGGTCACGTCCGGCTGGCGCACGCGTGCGCCCTTGTTGAGGGTGATCTCGGCAAGCCCCTGCGCCTCGAGCCGCTGCAGGGCGGCGCGCACAATCGTCCGGCTGACATTGTGCGTCTCGGCCAGCTCGACTTCGCGCAGAGGCTGGCCGGGGAAAAGCCTTCCGGTGTGGATCGCCAGCGCCAGATCGTCCGCGAGGCGCGCGGTGCTGGAACTGTCTCCAACGGGAGGCAGGGGGACTTTGTGGGAGTGACCGCAGCTCATGAATTTCCTTATCCGGTCCCACCCGTACGCGGACAATAAGTATGCTCCTATCCAGTAGCAAATGTGTCCCTCCGCCGCGCCCCTTCCCATGACGCAGCGGCTAGCGGTGGTATGCGGCTGCATGTCGCCCTGCTAAAGCGCATGTGATGTCGATTCCGGATTCCGCTCGCTACGCCCGCGACGCTGCAGAAGCGATCGGCGCGCGATTCGAGGATCTCGATGGTGGCAACGGCTACCTGTTTCGAATCTCGCGAAACAAACAGAGCCTTCTCGGTGGCGGCGGCAATATCTGCACGTATCCGGCGAACTCCGCGACTGCATACACAATCTCGCGCGACAAGGCGCATACCAAGACGCTCCTTTCCGCGCACGGCATCCCCGTCATCTCCGGCGCGCTGTTCTTCGCCCACGATCGCCGCGCCGCGCTGCGCACGCCGGGCCGCGAAGCCACCGACGCGATTCACCATGCTGACGCGCACGGCTATCCGGTCTTCTGCAAACCCAATCACGGCTCGCGCGGCGCCTATGCCGAAATCGTCTCCAGCGCCGACGCCCTGCGCGACTACATCGCCCGCGTCGCCGCCGACTTCGAATCCTTCCTCATCGAACCCGTGCTGGATGGAACGGAGCACCGGGTTTTCATTCAGGACGGCCGCCCCATATTCCACTCGACCAAAACTCCGCCCGTCCTCGTCGGCGACGGCGCATCCACGCTGGAACGGTTGCTCGCCGCGCTGAACCATCTGGTCAGGCAGGACGGCGTCAGCGCCCTTCCGCTTTCCGTCCTCGGCAACCAAAATCCGCAATCCATCCCGCCCACCGGCGCCCGCATCCCGCTCCCCGGCCGCCGCAATCTCAGCGCCGCCGGCAGCATCGAATCCGTCTGCGAACACGCACCCGCCGCCCTTGCGCAACCCGCGCTGGCCGCCGTTCAGGCGCTCGGCCTCAACATCGGCGCGGTGGACATGTTTGATCTTTCCCCCGCCCGCGACTTCACCGACATTGTCGTCATCGAAGTGAACGGCAATCCCGGCCTGCGCACGCTCGAACTGGCCGGCCGGGGCGACCTGATCCGCACGATCTGGACCAACATGTTGAACGCCTGCCTGGACAGCTGATGTTTGGCCTTCCGAAATTCGGCGACGGCATTGGCCTGCACCGCATCGAGCGGTTCTTTCAGGCGCATCGCATCGATCGCGCCGCGCTGGCCCGCCGCTCCATCGCCGTCACCGGCACCAACGGCAAAGGCTCCACCGCGCGCTTTATGACCTCGGCCATCGAAGCCGCCGGCATGCGCGTCGGTTGCTTCACCTCGCCCCACCTGTTCGACGTGAGCGAACGCTTCACCATCGGCGACACCCCGATCCCGCAGGACGCTTTCGACCGCCACGCCGCCACCGTGCACGCCTTCGCCGATGCGCTGCCACAGGGCGATCGCATGGGCGGGTTCGAATTCCTCTTCCTGCTCGCCGTGCTCTGGTTCCAGGAAGAGAAGCCCGACGCCATCGTGTGGGAAGCCGGCATTGGCGGCCGCTACGATCCCGTGCGCACCGTCCGCGCCAGCGTCTCCGTGCTCACCTCGATCGAACTGGAACACACCGAACTCCTCGGCGCCACCGAAGAACTCATCGCCTATGACAAGGTCGATGCCCTCGCCCCCGGCGGCTGCGTGGTCCTCTCGCCCTCGATCCCCGAAGCGCTCGCCCTGCGCATCGCCGCCTACGCCAGCCTCTCCGGCAAGGCGACGCTGCCTGCCCTTGCCAGCCGTCGCATCTCCGCCGTCACCAACACGCACAAGGGCGCGCGCTTCACCTACGGCTTCGCACAGGTCGCACCCGAGGCCGACCAGTCCGTGCGCCTCAAGCTCGCCGGGCAGCACCAGGTCTACAACGCCGTCACCGCGCTTCGTGCGGCCGAGGTCTGGCTCGGCCTCAAGCCGGAAGAGAATGCCGAGCGCCATTTCGCCATGCTCGCCGGTCTTGGCCGCGCGCGCTGGCCGGGCCGTCTGGAAAAGGTATCGACCACGCCCGATCTCTGGATCGACGTTGGCCATACGCCCCGCGCGCTCGACGCCGTCACCCGCACCTTCCTCGACTTCTCCCAGCGCGACGAAACGCTGGTCATCTTCGGCGTCTCCGCCTCGAAGGAAGTGCAAGGCATCGCGGAAATCGTCGCCAGCCGGTTCAGCCGCTTCATCCTGACCCGCGCCCACAAGTCCGGCGCCGACCCGGCCGTCTTCGAATCCATCTTCCGCAAACAGAGCGCCGACGTGGTGATCTCGCCGGATACCGCCACCGCCGCCCGCTCGGCCCGCGAACGCGCCACCCGCGACGGCCTCACTGTCCTTGCGCTGGGCGGTCTCTTCCTCGCGGCAGAAATCCAGCGCGCCTGGCAAGGCGGCGATCCGCAAGAGCTGGAATTCTTCTAGCTAGACGTCGATGATCTCGATCACGTCATAGCCGAAACGCGCAAATGCCGGCGTCATCGCTGCCTTGTTGGCCGCACCGCCCGTCACATAGGCGATGGCTTCGCCCGTGCTACGTTCGGTCTTCGGCGCGACCCGTATCGCCTGCCGCGCCACCGCCTCGCTCGTATCGACCAGCTTGACGCCATCGGGGCACGCCGCCGCAATCGCCTCGCGGATCAACGGAAAGTGCGTGCACGCCAGCACCACGGTATCGATCCGCGGCCCGTCCGGCGGATCGAACAGCGGCTTCACCGCATACGCCACCTGCTCCTGGTCGATCGCTTGCCCGCGCACCGCGCGCTCGGCAATATCGACAAGCCCCGCAGACCCGCGCCGGATCACAATCTTGCCCGCCGCAAACTGCCGCTCGAGATCATCGAGATACGCCCGCCGCACAGTCCCCGGCGTCGCCAGTATCCCGATCACGCCTGTCTTCGTCTGCTCCGCCGCCGGCTTGATCGCCGGCACCGTTCCCACCACCGGCACGGAGATCTTCGCGCGGATATCCGCCAGCGACAGCGTCGACGCCGTGTTGCACGCGATCACCAGCACATCCGGCTTCGCCACGCTCACCAGCGTCGCGCACAGGTCCGGCAGCCGCGCCCGCAGCTCCTCGTCCGACTTCACGCCATAGGGAAAGAAGCCCGAGTCCGCCGCATAGTCGACGATCCAGTGCGGCGCCGCCTTGCGCAACGCATCCGCAATCGTGAGCCCGCCCACGCCCGAGTCAAAGACAAGCGCGCGGGTCATCGGTTGAACCTCAGCCCTTCTCGCTCAACGAACCGGTGAGCGGGCCGTAGAGATCCGTTCGCCGGTCGCGGAAGAAGCCCCACGCGGCGCGCGCGCGATCCACCTCGTCCATGTCCACGGTCGCGATCACGACACCTTCCTCCTTGCGATCGAGATCGCCGAGGATTTCGCCCGTATGGTCGGAGATGAAGGACGTGCCGTAGAACACCTGTCCGTTCTCGGTGCCCACGCGGTTGGCCGCCGCCACTGGCGTCACGTTCGACACCGCATGGCCCAGCATCGCCCGGCGCCAGCGCGCAGCGGTATCCAGCGACGTGTCATGCGGCTCAGAACCGATCGCGGTCGGGTACAGCAACACGTCCGCGCCCATCAGCGCCATGGCGCGCGCGGTTTCCGGGTACCACTGGTCCCAGCAGATCCCGACGCCGATCTTGCCCTTCTTCGTGTCCCAGACACGGAAACCGGTATCGCCCGGACGGAAATAGTACTTCTCCTGATAGCCCGGCCCGTCCGGAATGTGGCTCTTGCGATAGATGCCCATCAGCGAGCCATCCGCATCCACCATCACGACCGTGTTGAA
>JAOATF010000008.1 GCA_030158285.1 Hyphomonadaceae bacterium | reverse complement strand
ACTGCTGGTCGGGCAGCTGGTAGAGCTTGCCGTCGGGCGCGGTGGTGAAGCTGGCGCCCACGAAGTCGGCCATGTCGAGGCCGGGATTGGTGACGGCCTTGCCGTCGCCGGTCATCCAGTCGGTGAGGTTGCGCACCTGCTGGTAGCGCCAGTGCGTGCCGATGAGGTCCGAGTCGTTGACGTAGGCGTCGTACATGTTCTCGCCGGACTGCATCTGACGCTCGAGCTTGGCGACGACATCGCCCTCCCCGATGATCTCGTGCTTCACCTTGATGCCGGTGATGGCGGTGAAGGCCGGAGCGAGCACGCGGGACTCATAGTCGTGCGTGGCGATGCTTTCGGAGACGACTGTGATTTCCATGCCCTGATAGGGGGCGGCGGCCGTCGCGAACCAGTTGAGTTCGGCTTCCTGCGCGGGGCGATCCAGCGTGGACAGGCCGTTGATCTCGGTGTCGAGGAACTTCTTGATCTCTGCGCCCGCGTTGGGGTTTGGCTCCTTGGTTGCAGCGGGCTGCTGTGGTCCGCACGCGGCCAACGCCAATGCAGAAACCATGGCGAGCAGAAGCCCGCGCGACCGCGATACCAGCATCAAGTCCTCCCTGCCGACGCTCTCACGGCGCCGGATTCGTCATTTCGGCTTCAAGCAAACCGGAAAACGAGCGCAGCGTAAACCACTGACGCAAGGGTAGCAAACCAGAGGGAGAGATCCTTGGGGGCAAGGCCGATCCAGGCGAGGTGGATGAAGGCGGCGCCGAGCAGGCTGAGGAAGAAGCGGTCGCCGCGCTGGGTGGCGACGCGGAGGATGCCGACGCGGGGTTCGTTGTTGGGCGCCAGCTTTGCGAGGATGCCGAGGGTCAGCAACGCCAGCGCGATGAAGCCGAAGAACAGCGCGGTCGGCAGCGTCCATCCCATCCAGGCGAAGGTCATTGCGGCTTGCTCCGCAGCGCCTTGGCGGCGGCAGCCTGCATGACGATGCCGGCGCCCATCACGGCGACACCTGTCGCGGCGCAGATGATCGCGCCTGTGCGCTGGTTCAGGAAGTAGAAGACCATGGCGAGCCCGCCGCCGAAGATCATGCCGAACATGACGAGGGCCAGACCAGTCATGAACTGGCGCTGGCCTTTTTTCAGGCGTTCGGTTTCAGCAGCGGGCTCAGCCGTCATTCGGGTCAGTGACGCTGGGCGCGGGCGTCGCGGATGGTGGTGAAGCCCCACCAGAACACGCCGGCGCCGACCAGCAGGGCAAGCCACGACAGGCCGCCGATGGGACCGCCGAGGATGCCCAGCCACACGGCCTTGAGGACAGTCGAAAGGAGGATGCCGATGCCGCCGAAACCGACGAGGACGGCGCCGACGAGCGTCATCTGGCGGCCCTGGGCTTCCTTGCGGGCATTGGTGGCTTCGGGAGGGGTGTAACCATATCTGGCCATGTTTTTCTCCTGGCTCTGATTTTTATCGCGTTTCTACTCGTATCTGCCCTGCGCCCTCTGTGCCGTATCGGGGCGTTTGACCCGGGGAGGATAGCAGATTTGCGGGAGAGTCACAGAGGGGGGGTGGAACCCGGGACTTACCGGCCTTGCTGCAGGTGCGCCTTCACCGCCTTCTTGGGCGCAACCTCGGTCCATGCGTCGGTGACGAGGCTGGCGATCTCTGCAGGCGTCAGGGCGGCGACATCGACATAGGCCCAGCGCATGGTGCCGGCGCGGTAGGGCTGGAAGACATCCGGGTTGGCTTCGAAGAGGAGTTCCTGACGCGGCTTGGGGAGTTTGAAGATCCAGCGGGCGCTGGGAAAACCGTAGACCACGAACGTCTTCGTGCCGACGTTGAACCAGTTGCCGCCATGGTCGTTCAGCTCGACCGCGCCCGGGAGGGCGAGCGCGACTTTGCGGACGTCAGCGAGCGTGGCCATGCCCGGCGCTAGGACGCGATCGGTTTGAGTTGGCCCAGCGCGTCTGCCGTGTCTTCGATCGTGCGATCCCAGTAACCGATGATCACATCGCGGTTCAGCTCAATCCATTGGCGGACGAGCGCTAGATCGCCGGCTGACAAACTTCCCGCGACAACTTCGATCTCCGGGCGCACACTCACAGACGCTACGAAGGGAGGCGCGCGCACGCCATCGCCTACCTTTACGCGGACGTCGTGCTGGCCCTGCTTCTCCGAGATGTAGACGACGAATGGCAAGCCGCTGCGGCGTGGATGCACGTTCGCCATCAGATAGAGGTCCCCCACCTCAACTGCCGTATTCACGCTGGTATCAGCCATCAGACTGTTCCATTCGCCGCGATTGGCGCGACTTCCTGATAGCATAAAGCGCCCGGAATCACACCCTTCCCAGCGCAAACCCCTTGGCGATGTAGTTGCGGACAAACCAGATCACGATGGCGCCGGGTATCAGTGTCAGCGTGCCTGCGGCCGCCAATACGCCCCAGTCGGTGCCGGAGGCCTGAGACAGCGCCTGCAGGCGGGTGGTGATGGGCATGACGGTGGAACGGGCGAGCGAGTCCGCGATCAGGTATTCGACCCATGAAAACATGAAGCAGAAGAACGCGGCAACGCCGATGCCGCTGGCGATCAGCGGCATGAAGATCTTCACGAAGAAGCTGGGGAAGGAATGGCCGTCGATATAGGCGGTCTCGTCGATCTCGCGCGGGACGCCGCTCATGAAACCTTCGAGAATCCACACCGCCAGCGGCACGTTGAACAAGCAGTGCGCCAGCGCGACGGCGATGTGCGTGTCGAACAGGCCAAACGCCGAATAGAGCTGGAAGAAGGGCAGCGTGAACACGGCCGCCGGCGCCATGCGGTTGGTCAGCAGCCAGAAGAACAGGTGCTTGTCGCCGAAGAACTTGTAGCGCGAGAACGCATAGGCGGCGGGCAACGCCACGGCCACGGAGATGATCGTGTTGAGGCCGACATAGATGATCGAGTTGGCGAACACGTCGCGCCATTTCTGATCGGTGAACACCTTTATGTAGTTGTCGAAATTGAACGTCTCAGGCAGCAGCGTGAAGCGCGTGGTGATTTCCACGTTGGTCTTGAAGCTCATCGCGACGAGCCAGTAGATCGGCGTGAGCAGGAACAGGATGTAGATCGCAGGAACGATCCAGGCGAAGCGGGACTGTTTCACGATGCGCCTCCCCGTTGCCGGGGTTCGCCGTCGTCGCGGGTCATGACCGTGTAGAAGACCCAGCTCATGAGCAGGATGATCAGGAAGTAGATCAACGACATCGCTGCCTTCTGGCCCAGCTCCACCGTCTGCTTCAGCTCGGTGGAAAGGAAGACGGGATCGCCGCCCGCGATGACCGCGAAGGGTTCTGTGAAGATCATGAATGAGTCCATGAAGCGCAGCAGCACGGCGATGGTGAGCACGCGCGCCATCTTGGGCAGCTGGATATGGCGGAACACCTGCCAGCGCGACGCGCCGTCGATGCGGGCGGCCTGATAATAGGCGTCCGGGATCGAGACGAGGCCGGCATAGGCGAGCAGCGCGACGAGGCTGGTCCAGTGCCACGTATCCATAAGCACCAGCGTGAACCACGCATCGATGGGATCGTTTTCGTAGTTGTAGCCGAAGTCGCGCAGCATCACGCCGAACAGGCCGATGTCGACGCGGCCGAACATCTGCCAGATCATGCCGACGACATACCATGGGATCAGCAGCGGCAGCGCCATAACGACGAGGCACACCGGCACGCCCCATCCCTTGCGCGGCATGTTGAGCGCGATCAGCACGCCGAGCGGGATCTGGATCATCAGGATGATCCCGGAGAAGACGAGGTTACGCCACAGCGCATTCCAGAACTTCTCGCTCGCCAGCACTTCGCGAAACCACAGGTCGCCGACCCAGTGGAACTGCGTGTTCATGCCGACATACTGGACGGAGTAGTTCACCACCGTCATCAGCGGGATGATCGCGGTGAACGCCACGAGCAGCAGCACGGGCGCAACGAGGAACCAGGCTCTCTGGTTGACCGGCTTCATTGGGCAACCTTTCCGGCGGCAGCTTGGCCAGCAACGTCGACGCGCCAGCTGTCGGCATAGAGATGCACGCCGGCAGGATCGAAGCTGACATGCGGATCGGCGGGTACATCCTCCCCCTCCCGCAGCATGGCCGCGACGGGGTGGCCCGCCATAGTGAGGTGGGCGACGCGGTAGCGACCGGCATCTTCCACACGAATGATCTGCGCCGGGATGCCAGAGGCCGAGAGCTTCACGAATTCCGGGCGGACGCCGAGTTCGAGTTTTGACGTGGCTGCAGCTTGCGGCGCGGCGGCGGGCGCAACGGCGTGGCCGCCGATGCGGGCGCTGACGCCATCGAGCGTGACCGGCATCACATTCATGCCCGGAGAGCCAATGAAATAGCCCACAAACGTGTGCTTCGGCTGCGCGAACAGTTCGGCGGGCGTGCCGACCTGCACGATCTCGCCGGCGTGCATGACGACGACCTTGTCGGCGAAGGTGAGCGCTTCGGTCTGGTCGTGGGTGACGTATATCATTGTCGCGCGGCTGCGGCGGTGGACCTCGCGGAGGCTGGCGCGGAGTTGCCATTTCATCTGCGGGTCGACGACGGTGAGCGGTTCGTCGAACAGGATGGCGCTGACATCGGGGCGGACGAGGCCGCGGCCGAGGGAGATCTTCTGTTTCTCGTCCGCGGTGAGGCCGCGTGCGCGGCGATCGGCCAGCGCGGTGAGGCCGACGATTTCGAGCACCTGGTTCACACGCTCGCGGATCTCGGCGGATTTCACGCGACGATTGCGGAGCGGGAAAGCGAGGTTCTCGCGGACCGTCATCGAGTCATAGACGACGGGGAACTGGAACACCTGCGCGATGTTGCGCTTCTCCGTGGGCAAGCCGGTGACGTCTTCGCCATTCACCAGCACGCGGCCTTCGCTGGGACTGACGAGGCCGGAGATGATGTTGAGCAGCGAGGTCTTGCCGCAGCCCGATGGACCGAGCAGCGCGTAGGCGCCGCCATCGTCAAACGTGTGGTTCACGCGGCGCAGGGCGTAGTCCTCATCAGACTGCGGGCTGGGGCCGTAAGCGTGGCGGACGTTGTCGAGATCGATGCGCGCCATGGTTCAGGCCGCCTCGCGCGCTGGCGTGAGGGCGGCACCGTTTGCTGCGAACTGCATCACGTCGGCGGGTTCGAGATAGACGGTGACGGGCGCGCCGGTCGCGAACACCTGCACGCCGTGCGTGAGCATCACCCAGCGCAGGTCGCCCTGCTTCATGTGCACGAATGTCTCGGAGCCGGTGATGTCGGTGGAGACGACTTCCATGTTGAACGTGTGCGCCTCCGGCGCTCGCTTCTGCAGGCGCAGGTGATGCGCGCGGAAGGCCAGCGTGCGGGCGCCGGGATAGCGATCCGCCTGCCCTGACAACTCGACCGGCAGGGTGTTGAGCGGCGGGTCGGAAAAGGTCTGCGCGGTGATCAGCGCGTTGGGGCGGCGGTAGACATCGCCCGACGGGCCGAACTGCGTGACCCTGCCCTCGCTCATCGTCGCGGTGCGTCCGCCGAGCAGCAGGGCTTCGGACGGCTCGGTGGTGGCGTAGACGACGACAGCGCCAGAGTCCTTGAAAAGACGGGGTAATTCGGCGCGCAGCTCTTCCCGCAGCTTGTAGTCGAGGTTGGCGAGTGGCTCGTCGAGCAGGACGAGGGAGGCCTTCTTCACGATGGCTCGCGCAAGCGCCACGCGCTGCTGCTGCCCGCCCGAAAGCTCCAGCGGCTTGCGATCGAGATAGGGCTGGAGCCGCAGGAGTTCCGCAACACGATCGACTTCACGCGCGATCTCGTCCTTGCCGGCGCGGCGCACTTTCAGTGGCGAGGCAATGTTCTCGCGCACGGTCCAGCCCGGGTAGTTGATGAATTGCTGGTAGACCATCGCCACGTTGCGGCGCGCGACGGGCTTGCCGGTGACGTTCTCGCCGTTGAACCAGACGCTGCCGCTTCCGGGACGATCCAGTCCGGCCATCACGCGCATCAGGCTGGTCTTCCCCGCGCGCGCCTGTCCCAGCAGCACGTTCATCACGCCTGGCTCAAGGCGCACCGATACGTCCAGCAGGTGGTCGACGCCGGCGACACGCCGGGTCACCTCCTTCAACTCAAGCATACGCGAAGTTCCATCACAGCCCGTTTGGAGGTGGAGTAATGCTGTGATCCTGCGCCGCGTCAAACTTCATGCGGGAGTCGATGCTGCGTCGCACACAGTTTGTGAGCAGTTAGCGAAGGCAACTACCTGACATTGACAGGCTGATCGGACCGCCAATGCGGTGGCGTCGATCACCGACACATGAAAGTCGGCATCGAGATGAATGAAGCGCCATGCGACTTTCGCGCAACGCGTGATGTGCGTGATGGCGATGCCGCGATTGCGATGTGATCAAACTCTTTAATGACGTAACGGCATGCCGTTAGAGGCGGTCTCGGCGGATCGCAAGGCACGTCCAGGATACTGAGGAGTATTTGCCTTCACGGGCCTTGAGATTCTGTCTGCGGGGTCGAGTCGTTCGGTTGACGCCACGTTTCGATGCAGTCAACAGTGACCGCAAGAGTCGCCAACAGACTCAATACGGGGAGGTTACAGCTATGAAGTTTACGCTCCGCGGCGCGTCCAGCGCTGCGCTTATCCTTGGCTTGGCAGGAGCACTTCCTGCCTGGGCGCAAGACACGGTCACACCACCGGCAAAGAAAGAGGACGACAGTGCACGCGTCGTCGTCACGGGCTCGTTCATTCAGGGCACGCCTGAAGACGCCGCTCTGCCGGTTGAGGTCTTCTCTCAGGAAGAACTCGAAGAACAAGGCGCTCCGACGGCTCTCGAATTCGCGAAGAACCTGACGATTTCCGGTCCGACGACCGGTGAAGCCTACTACTTCTCCGGCGCGCAGCTGACCGGCTCGGTCAACTACAACCTGCGTGGCCTCGGCGCGGACAAGACCCTTGTCCTGCTGAACGGCCGTCGCATGAGCCAGAACACCGCCAACATCCCTTCGGCGGCCCTGTCGCGCACCGAAATCCTGAAAGACGGCGCGGCCGTGATCTACGGCGCTGACGCTACAGGCGGCGTCGTCAACTTCATCACGCGCGATGACTTCGTCGGCCTCGAGGTCGGCGGTCAGTACAAGATGATCGATGGGTCCGACGGCGACTACTCCGTCAGCATCCTCGGCGGCGTCGGCGACGGCGACGTGAACTTCATGTGGTCGGCGGAATACGAGCATCGCTCGCGCCTCGAGTCCGAGGAGCGCGACTGGGCTGCTGGCAAGTACGGCGTGAACCCAGCTCCGTGGTCGACCCTGACCAACGTTGCTTCGTGGCTGCCGCGCGGCGCTTACCCGGCCTCGGCGCTCGACAACACGGCCAACGGCGAATTCGGCGCGCCTGTCGCCGGTCTCGTCCGCGACTTCACGCAGTCGTCGTGCGAAGCCGTGAACGGCGTCTACAACCCCAACGGCGTTGCCGCTGGCGTTCCGGCCTGCTCCTACAACTATATTTCGTACTACAACCTCGTCGAGGAAAACGACATTTATCGGGCGTTTGCGCAGGTGAACGCGGCGATCAACGAGAACATGGAGTTCCATTTCGACGCGTCCTACGGCCAGGTGATGTCGCCGCAGGTGTTTGGTTCGCCGGCCCAGCCGGTGATCCGTGGTCCGGCGCGCTCTTCGGGCGCGACGTACCAGTTCTACGCTCCGTCGACCAACCCGTATGTCGACGCCTTCCTGAACCAGGCCGTGACCTCCGGCGCACTTTCGGCCGGCGCCCGCGCCGCGACCCAGGGCGTGACGCCGCTGACCTATCGTGCGTTCGCGCACGGCGGCAACCCGTTCATGGGCGAAGGCAATGGCTACGGCGTGCCGTCCAAGATCGACAACCAGATCTGGCGCGTCTCGTCGGGCATCAAGGGCACGCTGGGCGACTGGGCCGGCATGGCGAAGGACATCGGCTACGACTTTGCCGTGACCTACAACCAGTCGATCTCGTACGCGGACTCGCCGGACATCATCGGCTACCGCCTGCAGGAAGCGCTCGCCGGCTTCGGCGGCCCGAACTGCTCGGTTGCTGACCAGAACCCGAACCAGTTCGGCACGCAGAACAGTTCGATCGGCACCTCCGCCGCCGCCCGCGCTGCGGTCGGCTGCTACTACTGGAACCCCTTCGCTTCGTCGTTCCCGACGCAGCCGGAGCTCGGCCTCGCCAACCCGCGCTATGTCTCGGGTCTCGAGAACCGCGCCGACGTTGCGCAGTGGCTGTTCGACGACCGCGCCACGGAGACGATCAACTCGAGCCTCACGGCCGACATCGTCTTCAACGGCATGTCGGGCATCCAGCTGCCGGGCGGCGAAATCGGTTGGGCGATCGGCGGTCAGACCCGCCAGCTCGAATTCCGCGAAATTGTTCCGAGCAATATCTACAACGGCAACTTGCAGTGCGACTGGCCGAGCCAGTTCACGACCGGCGCAAACACGCAGGCGCAGATCCCGCTGCCAACGACAGACCCGAACCATACGGGCTGCACGCCGGACAAGCCCGGCCCGTTCGTCTTCTTCGGCACCAACCCGCCTAACTATGCTGACCAGCAGCAGTACTCGCTGTTCGGCGAAGCGCAGATCCCGCTGCTCGACAATGTGAACTTCCAGGCGGCTGTCCGCCGCGAGGAGTTCTCGGGTGGCCTTGGCGCCACGGTGTACAAGGTCTCAGGCAAATGGGACGTGGCGGGTCCGCTCTCGCTGCGTGGCTCTTACGGCACCAACTACCAGGCGCCGCCGGCTGGCCTCATCCCGGGCAACATCGACAACGGTGTGAACAGCTACACCCGCTCAAGCGGCAACTGGCTGGGCGCGCAGACCGTCACTCGCAGCGATGTGGTTCCGGAAACGGCAACCGCCTGGAACGTCGGTGCGATCTGGCAGTCGCAGGGCTTCGCCCCTGACCATGACCTCACGATCATCGTCGACTACTTCAACATCGAAACCGAAGACGAACTCGGCCTGCTGGCGACTGCCAACCAGATCGCTGACGGCGTGTTCCGTTATGGCCCGACGGCTGCGGGCGTCGCCGCCCCGACCTCCGCCATGGCGTTCGCGACCCAGCAGGGCGTGGCGACCGGCACGGTCGTCAACTCCGGCCTTGCCTACGCCGACTGCTCGCACCCGCTGATCAGCCGCGTCACCTTCAACGGTGGCCCGTGCGTTCAGGGTGTGACGCAAGCCAACGCGCTGAACACGATCCGTACTGACTTCGGTAACGGACCGGGTCAGGCGACGGCCGGCTTCGACATCCAGGTCAACTACTCCCTGCCGTTCGGCCCGGGTGACCTGACCCTCGCGGCTACCGCGACCAAGGTGACGAAGGACCAAAACTCGGCCACGGAACTGGATGGCTTCACGGTTGCCCCGGCTGACGATCGCCTCGGCTTCCTGAACTACGCCGTCGTCGGCTTCGCCTCGCCGGAACTGCGTGCAAACGCCAGCATCAACTACGCGCTGGACCAGCACAACTTCCGCCTGGCGGCTCAGTACATCTCCGGCGTCACCGACGAACGCGGCCCGATCACTCCGGGCGGCTTCCTGCCGGGCAGCACCACGCCGTACGGCACGACCTTCTACGGTGTGGAGAGCGGCGACTGGCTGTCGTTCGACGCCACCTACCTGTTCCGTGTGACGCAAGACCTGCGCCTCACGGCGACGGTCTCCAACATCACGGACGAAGACCCGCCGCAGTCCCGTCAGGAGCTCGGCTACGATCCGCGCATGGGCTCTCCGCTCGGCCGGACCTTCGAACTCGGGATCAAGAAGACCTTCTAGGCCTTCTGAGCACGACACAGACGGGAACAGGCGGCCTCCGGGCCGCCTGTTTTCGTTTGGGATGGGCATGATGGGTGGAGAGACCGCCCGCTGCGCGGGCAGCCCCTTCCGGCCCTTCGGGCCACCTTCCCCGCTTCGCGGGGCAGGACCACAAACCGCTGGCATCGTGGGGAAGTCCTCCCTCGCCGAAGGCGGGGGAGGTGGCGCGAAGCGACGGAGGGGGCCGACCGCGAAGCGGGCGGAGCTGATCCTGGTCAAAGCCGACGGTCGCGGGGTGGCCGATCGTTCAACCCGGAACACAAGGCAGTGTGGTGCAGCGCAGGGCGTTTGACGCTGTCAGGCCGTTGGCGGATATTGCGGCGTGTCCCACATACGACCAGACAAAGAGGACAGCTCCCCCATGACGGCTTCCCCAATGACTTCCAAGGCGACCGGTATCCCCATGATCTCCCGCATTCTTTCCGGCACGGCCATCGCCGCCCTCGCCTTCTCCATCGCCGCCTGTTCGGGCGGAGAGGCGGCAGCGCCCGTGAGCGAAGCCGCTGTGCCGGCTGCTGCCGAGACAGCGCAGGCTGCCCAGCCCGAGGGTGAAGCCGCGGCGACTGCCGCGCCGGCCGATGCGGCGCAGATGGCTGGCATGGATCACAGCGATCCCGCCGCGCACGCCGCCATGGCGCCTTCGGCTGCCCCGGCCGTTTCGCCCGCGCCCGCGCCTGTGATGGCGCCGGAGAACAAGGATCAGGGGGGCGGTTATGTGCTGCCCGCGGCGGCCGTGACGGGCCATGACCTGCCCCACGCCAAGATCGCCAACTTCAAGCTGACCGACCAGACGGGCAAGGCGTGGGAGCTTTACAAGCTGACCGACGCCAAGGCGATTGTGCTGACCATGCACACCAAGGGCTGCCCGATAGGCCAGCAGCTGGTGCCGGACTTCAAGGACATCCAGGCAAAATATGGACCCAAGGGCGTGCAGTTCCTGATGCTGAATTCCAACAGCTATGACACGCCGAAGATGATCGCCGACGAGGTGGCCAGCTTCAAATCCGTGATCCCCGTGTTGAAAGACACGCCGGACCAGGCCACGGGCGAGCCGCTGGGCGTGGAGCGCGCGACGGAGACGCTGGTGATCCAGCCGGGCACGTGGAAGATTCTCTATCAGGGCCCGCTCAATGACCGTGTCACCTATGGCCGTGCGCGCGCCAAGGCCGACCAGCAATATGTCGGCAACGTGCTCGACGCGATGCTGACGGGGCATGCGGTGACGCCGGCGTATATCGCGCCGGAGGGCTGCATCCTGGTGTTCGACAAACGGCAGAAGGGGTAAGGCGGGTTGTCCTGACTCACGTTGCGGGTAGCTGCACCGCCTGCTTCGCAGGCAGCCCCCTCCGTCGCTTCGCGCCACCTCCCCCGCCTTCGGCGAGGGAGGACTTCCCCTCAATGCCAGCGGTATGTGGTCCTGCCCCGCGAAGCGGGGAAGGTGGCCCGAAGGGCCGGAAGGGGCCGACCGCGTAGCGGGCGGAGCTTCCAACGCACAACAACCCCGGGCTGTCCCTAGTCCCTCCCTCTCCCGATGGCGGCCATGCAGGCGCATCGGGAGCATCGCTTGCAACGCGGATTGATCAGGACCGGAATCGCGATTGCGCTGCTGGCCGTGCTGGCGGGGGCGGGATGGTGGCTGGCGGATCAGGCGGCGTTCGTGACGACGACAGATGCGCGGGTGCGGGCGCGCATGGTGACGGTGTCGGCGGAGATTGCGGGCCGCATCGCCGAGATGCCGGTTGAGGCGGGCGACCGAATCGCGCCGGGGCAGATCCTGGTGAAGCTGGACGACGCGAAGGCGAAGCTGGCGCTGGCGGCGGCGACGCTGGACCTCAAGGCGATGGAGGCGGAGGTGGCGCGCGAGCGGCTTTCCGCCGATGTGACACGCGAGCGCGGCGGGCAGCGCGTGGCGGCGCGGGAAGCGGCGGCGGCAGGCGCAGTGGCGGATGTGGCGGCGGCGCGGGCCGTGCTCACGCGCGCCGAGGCGGATCACGCGCGGACGCTGGCGCTGCATGGCTCTGGCGTGGTGGCGCAGGCGGCGATGGATCGCGCGACGGCGGCGCTGGAAGTCGCGCGGCAGGCGGCCGCGCGGGCGGAAGCGGAAGAAGCGGACCGGCGCGCGGGCGTGGGCGAGGCGGCGGCGGAGGCGAAAGAGGCCGATGTGACGTTGCGCGAGGCGGAGGCGATGGCGGTTTCAGCGCATGCGCTGCGCCAGCGGGTTGGGTTGCTGAAGGTGGAGCTGAAGCAGCATCGGGTGGAGAGCCCGCTCAACGGCGTGGTGGATGAGGTGTTTGCCGAGCCGGGCGAGCATGTGGCGGCGGGGACGCGGCTGGCGCTGGCGCATGGCGACGGGGTGTGGATCGAGGCGAACATCAAGGAGCCGGAGCTGCTGCGTGTTCGGGTTGGCGCGGAGGTGGAGATCCATCTGGATGCGTCGCGGGTTGCTTGCCGGGGCGTGGTGGAGCGGATCGGCGATGCGGCGACGTCGGAGTTTGCGGTGGCGCCGAATGCCAATCCGGCGGGGGTGTTCACGAAGATCACGCAGCGCGTGCCGGTGCGTGTCAAGCTGGGCGCGGCGTGCGGGCGGGCGCGGCCGGGGGCGATGGCGACGCTGCGCATCCGGGCATCATGAGGCGCGCTTCGTGAAAATCTGGTCGCTGATCGGCGTGCTGGCGATCGGGTCGATCGGCACGATGACGGCGGCGACGATCGTGAATGTCGCCCTGCCCTCTGTGATCGGCGCGCTGGGGCTGGGGCAGGAAGAGGCGCAGTGGCTGTCGACGGCGTTTCTGGCGGCGTCGACGGGGTTCATGCTGCTGAGCACGTGGTGCGTGGCGCGGTTCGGGATGCGCGCAAGTTTTGTCGCGGCGATGGCGAGCTTTGTTGTCGGCAGCGTGATGGGGGCGATGGCGCAGGACCTGTCGCTGCTGGTCGCCGGGCGGATGATGCAGGGCGCGGGCGCGGGGCTGATCCAGCCGATGGCGATGGTGGTGATCTACACGCGTTTTCCGGTGGGGGTGCGCGGGTTTGCGGTGGGGATCTATTCGCTGTGCGTGATCGCATCACCGGCTTTCGGGCCGGTGGCGGGCGGGTGGTTGATCGATGCGTTCGACTGGCGCGTGGTGTTCGTGGCGACGACGCCGCTGGCGGTGATCGCGGCGGGGCTGGGGTGGCGAATGCTGCCGGGGCGGGACGCTGGTGCGCGGATGCGGCTGGACTGGGTCGGGCTGCTGCTGGTGATGGCGGGGCTGGCGCTGGGGCTGCAGGGGCTGGCGCATGGCGCGCGCGAGGGATGGGATGATGCGGGCACGACGCTGAGGCTGGCGGGTGGGCTGGCAGCGATGGCGGCGTTCCTGGCGTGGGAGTGGCGGCATCCGGCGCCGGTGCTGGATTTGCGGCTGTTTGCGCGGCCGGCGTTTGCGGCGGCGGGAGCGACGATCTTTCTCACGGGCGCTGCGGTCTATGGATCGACGTGGCTGGCGCCGTTGTTCGTGCAGCTGGTGCAACACTATTCGCCGCTGGGTGCGGGCGAGATGTTGCTGCCGGCGGGCGTGGCGATGGCGGTGTGTTTTCCGCTGGCGGGGCGGTTGAGCGACCGCGTGGATCCGCGTGTGCTGCTGGCGGCGGGGGCGGTGATGTTCACGGGCGCGATGGCGATGCTGTCCGACGTGGCGTTTGCGACGGAGGCGGGGTGGATTGTCGGGGCGCTGGTGCTGGCGCGGGCGGCGACGGGGATCAGCATGCCGTCGGCGAATGCGAGTGCGATGACGCACGCCGGGGGCATGGTGGCGGCGGCGGCGCCGGCGGCGACGTTCCTGAGCCAGACGGGCGGGGCGCTGGGCGTGGCGGGGCTGTCGGCGCTATTGCAGTACCGGACAGCATTTCATGGCGACGCGTTGGCGGCGGGGATACGGGAGACGCAGGTTGATGCGGCGGAGCTGGGACGCGTGGTCTGGCAGAGCGCGCAGATGCTGGCGTTTCGCGACTGTTTCCTCGCGACGGCGGTGGTCGGGTTTATGCTTTTGCCGCTGGGATTAATGGTTCCGCGCAAGCCCGATCGGACGAATTTCACCGATTGGTTCAAACCCGTTTTGACCCTGTTCCGCTAGTTTACCTGCTGTTGACGTTGGTTTTTACGCAGAGCGGGTCGCTATGCGCGTGGAGCGCTTGGGCTGGGCTGATCGCCCCAAGGTCGTGGATGCGGAGCGGCGCGTAAGCGACCGTACGGCAGCCGCGATTGCGCATGTCTCGCGCCGCAAACGCCTGATCCACCGCAGCAGCATTCGCCTGATCACGCGCGGCGTGGATGCGATCGTGCTTTTCCTGGTCATTCTCGGCCTGACCTACAGCCATGGCGTCGACCTGTGGCGGCTACCGGTTCTGCTGGCGCTACCCTTCCTGTTGCTGCCGGTTCTGGCGGTGGTTGGGGTCTATGTCGCGGGCGGTTATCGCTTCCGCTATGCCGGATCAGTGGCAGGCCATCTGCTGCGCGCGACGGCGGGCGGCGCGGCCGGCCTAAGCGCTGGATTCCTGCTGTCGCTGGCGACGGGATTTCCCCTGCCCGCGCTGTTCGTCAATGTCGGCGCGATCTGTGCGATCACGCTGGTGGCTCTGCATGCCAACTATCTCGGCATGGTGCGCGCGGCGACGCGGCGCGGCCTGCTGTCGGACAATGTGGTGATCGTGGGCGCGACGCCTGCCGCAGCGCGCATCGTGTCGCGCAATGTGCGCGAACGCGAGCTGAACATTGTCGGCTATTTCGATGATCGCACGGGCCGCACGGCCGCCACCATGATGGGCGACACGCCCTGCCTGGGCGGCGTGGACGACCTGCTGGCGTGGGATGGCCTGCCCGACATCGACCGGATTGTCGTGACCGTCACCTCGACGGCGCAGGCGCGCGTGCGCGAGCTGATCGACCGCATCCGCAACCTGCCGCATGAAATCATCCTGGTTCTCGATCTTGAGGGGTTCAACCCGGAGACAACGTCGCTGGCGCGCGTGGTCGATGCGCCGGCGGCCTATGTTTCGGGCGCGCCGAAGGATGTGCGCCGCGCGACCGTGAAGCGGGCGTTCGACCTTGTTGTCGCCGCAACGTCGCTGGTGCTCCTGGCGCTGCCGATGCTGGTGATTGCGATGCTGATCCGCCTGGACAGCAAGGGGCCGGTGCTGTTCCGCCAGAAGCGGCACGGCTTCAACAACGAGATCATCCGCGTGTGGAAATTCCGCACCATGCGGCCGGACAAACAAGCCGAGGACGGCATCATCACGCAGACAACAGCTAACGATCCGCGCGTGACCCGCATCGGGCGTTTCCTGCGCATGAGCAGCCTCGACGAGCTGCCGCAGATCTTCAACGTGCTGAAGGGCGAGATGTCGCTCGTTGGGCCGCGTCCGCATGCCGTGGGCATGACGGCGGGCTCCATCGAAGTGACGCGCACCGTGGGCGATTATGCCCACCGCCATCGCATGAAGCCCGGGATGACCGGCTGGGCGCAGGTGAATGGATCGCGCGGCCCCTGCCACACACCGGATGAAGTGCGCGAGCGCGTGCGGCTGGACATGGAATACGTCAACCGCGCTTCCGTCTGGCTCGATCTGTGGATCGTGCTGAAAACCGTTCCCTGCCTTCTGGGCGATCGGGAGAAAAGCCGGTGAGCCCCATGCACGCTGCAAAGCTGATCCACGACCAGATGACGCCGGCGCTTTCGGGCGAGCGTATCTTCGACAACGCCTATTGGCGCGGCGCGGCCCCGCGCCTGTCTGTCTGCGTTCCGGTGTATCGCCATGATGTGACGAAGCTGATGGATGCGCTGGCGGCGTGTACGTCGTCCTCGCTGGTGGAACTGGTGTTCTTTGACGATGGCAGCGGCGATGACGAGCTGCTGGCGCGGCTGGAAGCGCATGCCGGGCGGGTTCCGGCGGCGATCCGCATCGTTTCGGCGGCGGCCAACCGTGGGCGTTCGGTCGCGCGCAATGCTGTGATCCGCCATGCGCGGTGCGACTGGCTGTTGTTGCTGGACGCCGACATGATGCCGGACAGCGCGCGCTTCCTCGAGACCTATCTCGATGCGATGGATACGACCTGGGAGCCTGCCGTGATTGTCGGCGGGTATTCGCTGAAGACGGCCTCGACGGACAAGGCGTTTGCCCTGCACCGCTGGCAAGCGCAGGCGTCGGAATGCCTGACGGCGGCGCGGCGCAATGAAGCGCCGGGGCGCCATGTGTTTTCCTCCAACGTGCTGGTTCACAAGCTGGTGCTGGACGCGTGCCCGTTCGACGAGCGGTTTGCGGCGTGGGGCTGGGAAGACACGGACTGGGGCCTGCGGGCGCAGCGCTGGTATCCGGTGCGCCATATCGACAATACGGCGACGCATCTTGGTCTCGATACAGACACCGCACTGATGGCCAAGTATGGCCGGTCGGGACCCAACTTTGTGCTGATGGCGACGCGGCACCATGAAGAGGCGCAGCATATGCCGCTGTTCCGCATGGCGAAGCATTTCCGCCGCCTGCCGATGCGCAAGGCGCTGACCGCGGTGGCGGGATCTGCCGCACGGGCGCGGTGGTTGCCGCTCGGCCTGCGCGGGCGGGCGCTGAAGGCATGGCGCGCGCTGATATATGCGGGAGCGCTCGCATGACACAGTCTGGCATGCCGCAGTGGAACTACGTTCCTTCGCGAACGCCGGTGGCCAAGGTACAGCGGCGCGTGACGCAGTGGCGGCGCGCGTGCCTGGCGCAGGTGGCGCCGGATCGGCCGATCATCAGCTTTACCTTCGATGACTTCCCGAAATCGGCGTTGAACGGCGCGGACGTGATCGAAGCGCAGGGCGGCAAGGCTGGCTTCTATGCGTGTTCGTCCTTCCTCGGGCAGCGCAGCCCGGTGATGGGCGAGATGTTCGATGCGGAGACGCTGGCGGAATTGCGACAGCGTGGGCATGAGGTGGGGGCGCATTCGCACACGCACCTCGATTGCGCACAGGCGCGGCTGGAGCGGGTGGAGCGCGACATCGGCGAGAACCTGGTGGCGCTGGCCGAGGCGGGGCATCACGAGACGGTTTCGGCGTTTGCCTTTCCCTACGGCGAGACGACGTATGCGGCCAAGCGCTGGGTCGGCGACGTGTTCGCCACGGGGCGCGGCGTGTTGCCGGGGTTCAACCTCGGCGAGACGGACCGCAGCCAGCTGCGGGCGGTGGAGCTGGGCGCGTCGGAAGCGCATCGGCGGCGAGCGATGGTGATGCTGGAGGCCTGCCTGCGCCGCAAGGGATGGCTGTTCTTCTTCACGCACGATGTGGGCGCGGCGCCGACGGACTACGGCGCGCCGACGGAGCTTATTGAGGAACTTGCAGCACGGGCGGTAGATGGCGGGGCGATCCTCGCGGCGCCGACGCTGGGCGCTGTGCTGAGCGGCGTGATCGACTGACGTTCGCGGGCGCCGAGCGCGAGCTTGGTGGCGACGAACACGTAGGTGGCCCAGAGGATGCTGTTCTGGGCGAGGATGATGCTTTCCGACATCGCGAACAGCATGAACTGCGCGAGGAAGCCGATGGCGAAGACGCCGGAGGGCGAGGCCAGCGACAGCCGCCCTGCCCGCGCCAGCGCCAGCGCAAGATCAATCAAATAGATCGCCACGCCGACGAGGCCGAGCGAGATGGCAAGATCGAGCCAGCCATTGTGGCCGGAGGGCGCGGGCCAATCGACTGCGTGGGCGAGCCAGTAGCGCGGTTCTGACTCGAGGCCCCAGAAGGCGAGATACCCATAGCCGAGGGCTGGCTTCTTCTCGATGGCGTCAATGAGCTGGACCCAGATATCTGTGCGGCCAGTGAGCGTTGCGTCCTTGCCGAGGAGGCCGAGCACGAGGCTGGGCGCGGTGAGGAAAATCACGATACCTAAGCCGACGACGGCCAGACCGCTCCAGATCAGCGCGAGCGACCAGCGGCGGCCTTTCAGCATCCACCACGCGCAGGCGAGGATGCCGAGGCCGAGGGCTGCGCCGAGGAGCGAGGTCGCGGACTTCGACATGATGACGAGGAAGAGCGCGATCAGTGCGCCGCCGATCCACCAGCGGCGCAGCGGGACGTCGCGCCAGGCGAGGAAGGCGAAGAGGAAGGACGCGCGGGCGGCGTGGCCGCCCATGGCGTTCTTCTCGCTCCAGCCGCCCATCCACGCGCCGGGGTGGGCTTCGCTGTGCGAGAAGCCGGGGGCGACGATGCCGGCGATGAAGCTGAGCGCCATCAGCACGAACCAGACGGCGGCGAGCAGGCGCAGGGCGCCGAGCCAGTCAAACCGCGCGGCGAGATAGACACCGAGCAGCGTAGTGGCGAGGACGGCTATGCCACGGCGGAAGGAGAGTTCGGGATCAATCGACCACAGGGCGGAGGCAATGGCGACGAGCGCGAGGATAACGAGCCAGGGCGAGCGCAGGAGGGCGCGCCAGGTGTCGCGGCCGGCGAAGAGGAGGCCGAGGCCGACCAGGCCGTAGAAGGGCAGCCAGAGATAGCGGAGGAAGGTGCTCTCGGGCACTTCGCCCGTGACATCGACAGCGCCGGGCGACAGGAGGCGCGGCAGGAAGGCCTCGGCGAACATGAACAGCGTGATGCCGGCGAGCACGTATTCGAGGCGGCTTATCGCGCGGGGCGCGGTCATCTGGCGAAGCGGTCGGCCACGCGGGCGTCGCCCTGCTGGCGGCTGAGCACGACGCCGCCGACGCGGCCGCCATGCGCCTCGATCTCGCGGCGAAGGGTGTCGACATCGCCGGGGGAGGTGTCGTCGGCGCGGACGACGATGACGGTGCGGTCGATCTGCGAGGTGATGGCAAGGCCCGCGCCGGCAAGCTCCAGCGCGGGGGCGTCGATGACGGCCCAGTCGGTGGCGGAGCGGACAGTGGCCCAGTAGGCGGGCTGGGTGCGGATGCGGACGGAATGATTGGGCTTGAGGCGTGTAGCGTCGAACTGCGTGACCATCAGGCGCGTGTCGCCGACGCGGTGCGCGGTGAAGAGGCCGAGGCCGGACATGGCGTCGGGGTCTTCCGGCTCGATGGCGAAGAAGGGCTGGGTCTTGAGGGCGGCGGAGTAAGGCGGGCCGACGCCGCCGAACACTTTCGCGAACGGGCCAACGGCGAAGGCGTTGAACAGGTGGTTGCGCTTGAGATCGAGGTCCACGAGCCAGACAGCGCGGCGGGCTTGCTCTGCAGCGAGGAGCGCGAAGGAGGCGGCGATGCTGGAGACACCTTCGCCGGCGCGGGCGGACATGAACATCACGCTGCGGCCGCCCTCCGTGGCGGGGGTCTGCGCGAGGGCGCGGTAGAGGTCGCGGAGATCGTGGCGCAGGTCCTTCATCTAGCGCTCCCGCGTGGCGGCGAGGACGCGCACGCCGAGGGTGCGTTCGACCGAGCTCATGGTGGCGAGCGTGGGGACGGACCAGGCGCGGAAGAGGCCGATGGCGAGCGCGCTGATCAGGCCGAACAGTGCGGCGGCGATGATGATGGTGCGCTTCAGGCTGTCGCCGCGGGCGGGCGGACGGGCGGCTTCGTAGATCGAGATGTTGCCGGCGTTGCGGGCGGCGAGTTCGGTGCGGGCGCGTTCGGTCTGTTCGCGCGAGGCGAAGGCGCCGGCGGAGGTATCCAGCGCGTCGCGATCGCGCTTGAGGCGCATGTAGTCGGGCTGCAGGGCGGCGAGTTCGGCGATGCGGACTTCGGCGGTGCGCTTCTGTTCGCCGAGGGCGGCGAGGCGGCCGGTGAGCGCGCTGATGGTGACGCCCTGCACGGCGCGGTCGGCTTCGAGGGCCTGCCAGGTGGGGTTGGGACCGATGCGGCGGAGGCCCTGCGTGGGGGCGGCGCTGAGAAAGCCTTCCATCTGCGTGATCTTGCGCTCGACGTCTTTCACGGCGCGGCTGTCGGGCAGGTAGCGCGTCAGCAGGTCTTCGCGTTCGAGGCGGAGTTTCACGAGTTCCTGCTCTGAGGTCGTCTCGACATAGAGATCAACCTCGCGCGGGGTGGAGTTCATCTGGCGGGCGAGGCCTTCGGATTTGGCCTGTGCTTCGCGGAGCGAAGCTTCCACTTTGGCCTGTTCGTCGGAGATGTCGCTGAACAGCTTGGTCGCGGCGTTGGTTTCAGCGTCGTAGGCGCTGAGGCCGTTCTTGTTCAGGTAGTCGCGGAGCGCCTTGTCGGCTTCGGCGAGACGGCCTTCGATGATGGTGCGCTGGTCGGCGAGGTTCTGCGTTCCCTGCCCCGACAGGACTTCCTGCCGGTATTTCATGTACTCGGCGACGAAGGTGTTGAGCGTCTGGGCGGCAAGCTCCGGCTCTTCGTGCGCGTAGGTCATGTGCAGGATGGAGGATTTCGGCGCGGAGGAGACGCTGAGGTCGTGCGCGAAGGCTTCGAGCGCTTCCTGATCGACGATGTAGCCGTCGCCATTACTGGCGCGCAGGCGGGCTTCGGCGAGGCGCGGATAGAGTTTCGACAGGCCGACGGCCTTGATGACGCGCTCGGCGATTACCGGCGAGCGCGCAAGTTCGGATTCCGCCTGCAGCAGTTCTTCCTGCTGCGGGAAGGCGCCGCGGGCGGCATCGCCGACAATCGGGTCGAACACGTACTCGGCGCCGAGGCGCACCAGCAGGCGCGTGTTGGCGGTGTATTTGGTGGGCGACAGGAAAGTGGCGAACAGGCCGAGCATCACGATCGGCACCAAGACCAGCAGCATCAGCCACTTGGCGCGCCACAACTGCAGCAGCGTATCGACCAGCCCAAGGCGCGGCCGAAGGCGCCCGACGCGCGGCTGCGCGACAGGTCGGTCCGCTGCGCCTTCCGGCGCACGTTCGCTCCAGGTCTCGACACTCAAAGGGACGCTTATCCCGTGGTTAACACCCCAGACTTCGCCCGCGCCGCTTAAGAACCGGTTATCCATTCTGGGCGACATCGGAAACATGTCGGATCTACGCGCATCCGCCCCACTCAAGCTGGCTATGGCTGGGTTCGTGGCCCTTGCAGCGCTTTCGGGCTGCGTCGGCGACCCTTTGCCTGCACAATCCCCTGATTTTCCAATCGCTTCGTATCCGAAATGGCATGAGGACGATGCGGCCTACCGCTTCTATCCGGGCGACAAATTCCGCGTCGATGTGCGCACCGCCCCGGAACTTTCGGTGGAACTGACCATCGCCCCGGATGGCCGGATCAGCCTGCCGACTTTTGGGCCGGTGATGGCGAGTGGCCAAACCGTGCGCGAGCTGCAGGTGAGCCTGGAAGACGTTTACGGCAACGAGCTGCGCGATCCGTCGCTGGTGATCACGCCGACCGAGTTCGGCTCGCAGAAGGTATTTGTCGGCGGCGAGGTGAAAGCCCCCGGCGTGTTCGAACTGCCCGGCGAGATCGACGTGCTGCAGGCTATCCTGCTGGCTGGCGGCTGGACCGAGGACGGCAAACCCACCCATGTAATTATCATGCGCCGCCCGCCCGGCGGCGAGATGATGACGCGCGTCGTGGATGTAAAAAACGGCCTTGGTCGTGCAGAGCTTTACGACATTGGCCCGCTGCGCCGGTTCGATGTCGTGTATGTCACGCGCAAGATGATCGCCGATGAGAACCTGTTCGTGAAGCAGTGGATCAGGGACGCCTTACCGATCAACTTCTCGCTGTTCTACGATGTGACGAAGTTCTAGGCAGCTGGTCAGCTGGTCAGCAGGCATCGGCCGCTTCGTCAGCAACCCTAGTACATCCAGCCCAGCAGGTCTGCGAAGCTCGCGATCGCGTGCGTGATGTGCAGCTCCAGCGGCGTTCCGGCTACCAACAGGCTTGCCGTCTCGACGACGGCGGAAACACCAAGCCCGATCCACCACGCAGGATGGATGGCGCGGCGGGTGGCGAAATCATGGAGCATCCCGACCACAATGAAGAGTTTCGTAGAGGCGAGCGCAGCCGGCATCGCCCAATCCTGAAAGCCAAACCCAGCGACCCACAGCCGCCAGGCCCCCGCCGCAATGACCGTCGCAGCCGCCGTGATCATGAAGCGCTTGTGCCAATCCGGCCGTTGGCGGTTCAGCAAGGCTGCTGCGTAGAAGACCAGGAACAGCACAAGGCCCGCCGCGATCGGCACGCCAAATGACTTCCAGAATTCCGAGCCCTCGCCGTGCACGGCGGCCCGCACCTTTACCCCAATCACCAGAAAGCCCGAGACGGCCATCGCGGCCACCAGCACGAGACTGCCCAATCCCATCGCACGGTGCACATTGAAGGCGCGCCGCGCGAGTAATGCCTGTATCGGCAGGAGGGCGCACCATGCCAGATAGACGATGCCGTGGGCATGAACCGCCCACGAAACATCCGGGTATGTGCTTGTGACAAGTGGCCCGAGATAGGTGAAGGCGAAGCCGAGGAAGGCCGTCAGGGATATGGCCAGGGCAAGCGCGGGATAGAACAAATCCCGCTTGGCTGTCGGCGCCATTGTTCTTCCCCCGCTTCCGATCGGATTCAACCTTGCACAAGTTGGCGCAGCGAGCGAGCGGCCCGTTGGCTGAATGACCCTTTCGAGATGATCGCCTAGATGAAAGCCGAATTGTTCCTGGCGACGTGTCGGATACCGAGCGCGCCATGCGTCTTTGAAATGACGTGCAGGAAAACGCTGGCATGACATGAAATGCCTAGCGCATGATGTGCCGCCATCAGCGGGAGTGTTGCGATGATCCCCACCCTTACCGCCTTTGCCGCCTCTCCGGATCGTGGGCAGGGTTTGGCGCGGGATACGCGGGTGCGCTGGGCTCTCGAGGAAGTGGGACAGCCTTACGAGGTTCGGCTGCTGTCCTTCGCCGCGATGAAGGAGCCGGCGCACAAGGCGCTGCATCCGTTCGGGCAGATACCGACCTACGAAGATGGCGATCTTGCGCTGTTCGAGACGGGATCGATCGTGTTGCACATTGCGGAGCGCCATGCGGGGCTTCTGCCGGCGGATGCGCATGGGCGGGCGCGGGCGATCACGTGGATGTTCGCCGCGCTGAACACGGTGGAACCGCCGATCCTCGAGCGGGCGGGTGCTGTGCTGATGGAGCGCGACAAGCCGTGGCATGTGGAGCGCATGCCGATGCTCGATGAGCGTATCCGTGTGCGGTTAGCCGATCTTTCCCGCTCCCTTGGCGACAAGGCGTGGCTGGATGGCGCGTTCAGCGTGGGCGACATCATGATGGTGCACACGCTGTTGCGGCTGCGGCCATCGTCGCGCCTGCTGGATGAGCATCCCAATCTGCTGGCCTATCTGGCGCGCGCAGAAGCGCGGCCGGCCTATCAGCGGGCCTTTGCGGCGCAGCTGGCGGTTTTCACTGCGAACAACGGAAGCTGAGCTTAGGCCCGCTTCGCTCTTTCCGAACGGGCGTGGCCGCCCTAGAACAACGGCATGAAAATCGAAGCCCTGCCCCGTCGCCGTTACACGCCCGCGCCCACGCCGATCCAGAAGCTTTCGAGCCTGTCGAAGCATCTCGGCGGGCCGGAGATATGGATCAAGCGCGATGACCTCACCGGCCTGGCCGGTGGCGGCAACAAGACGCGCAAGCTGGAATTCCTGGTTGCCGATGCGCTGGCGCAGGGCGCGGATACGCTGATCACGGTTGGCGCAGTGCAATCGAACCATTGCCGGCTGACGCTGGCCGCGGCGGCGCATGAGGGGCTGAAATGCCGGCTTGTGCTCGAGCAGCGCGTGGCGGGGAGCTATCGCAAGGAAGCGAGCGGGAACAATTTCCTGTTCGACCTGCTCGGCGCGGAGACGCTGACCATCGTGGAAGGCGGGACGGATCTCGGCGCGGCGATGCAGGCCGAGGTGGAGAAGCTGAAGGCGCTGGGGCGGAAGGGCTATGCCATTCCGGGTGGCGGATCGAATGCGCTGGGGGCGGTGGGATATGTCGTCTGTGCACGGGAGATTCTGAACCAGTCGCTTGAGCAGGGGCTGAGCTTTACGGATTTCGTGGTGGCGTCGGGCAGTGCGGGGACACATGCGGGATTGCTGGTGGGGTTCAACGCCGCGAATGCCGGCGTGCCGCTGACGGGCGTGAACGTGCGGCGGCCGCGCGCTGAGCAGGAAGGCAATGTGCACAAGCTGGCGGTGGAGGCGGCAGCGTTTGCTGGCCTGCCCACGCCGACACGCGAGAGCGTTGTGGCGCTCGATGAATGGGTGGGGCCGGGATACTCGCTGCCGACGGACGAGATGGTTGAAGCCGTGCGGCTGTTTGCGCGGCTGGAAGGCGTGCTGCTCGATCCGGTTTACACCGGCAAGGCGGCTGCGGGGCTGATCGGCCTGATCCGGCGCGGGCATTTCAAGGCGAACGCGAAAATCCTGTTCGTGCACACGGGCGGCGCGCCGTCGCTGTTTGCGTATCAGGGCGTGCTGGCCAGCCAATGAAACTCATCGGACGCATCTGGTTACTGGGACTGGGTCTGGGCGGGATCGCTGTCATCGTGGCGCGAGAGAGCGTTGCTGACCTGATCGGGCTGCCGGCGCAGAATGGCCCCTATATTGTTGCGGCGGCTGGCATTGCGCTGGTTGCGCTGGCGATTGCGCCGCGATTCCTGTTTCGGCGGGGATAGGCCATGGCTGAAACAACGAAGACTGTTGGCGTGATTGGCGGGCTGGGGCCGCTGGCGACGCTGGATTTCTTCGACCGGGTGCTGAAACGCACGCGGGCGGTGAAGGAGCAGGAGCACCTGCGGCTGATCATCGACAACAACACCAAGATTCCCGATCGCAACGCCTTCATGCGCGGCGAAGGCCCCTCGCCCGGACCGGCGCTGGCGGCGAGCGCCAAGGGGCTGGAGGTGGCTGGGGCCGAGGTGATCGTGATGGCGTGCAACACCACGCACATCTGGGAGGCCGAGATCCGCGCGGCGATCAGCGTGCCGTTTCTCAGTATCATCGACGAGACGGCGGCGGCGGTGGCGGACTTGCGGCCGGAGGCGGTGGGCGTGCTAGCGGTGGATGCGTGCCTGAAGGGCGGGCTCTATCAGGACGCGCTGAAGAAGGCCGGGGTGAAGCCGCTGCTGCTGAGCGAGGACTCGCAGAAGACGTTCATGGACCTGATCTATCGCATCAAATCCGGCGATACGGGTGATACGGTGAAGCGCGCGATGGTGACGCTGGCGCGGCGGCTCGAGGCGCAGGGCGCCGAGGCGATCATCGCGGGGTGCACGGAAATTCCGATCGTGCTGTCGGTGGACGACATTGACGGCGAGCTGGTCAGCTCAACGGACGTGCTGGTGGAGCGCACGATCCTGTTTGCCGGAGCCCAGCTGTGGTGAACGAGAAAGCCTAGTTGGCTTTCTTCATCCAGTCGCGGGCGGCGCGTTGCGCTTTCTGGATTTCGACCGACGACATCATGTCAGCCATTTCCTGGCGGCACAGCTTGGCGTCGCGATGACCGCGCGAGGCGGCGAGGTTGAAGAATTTGTGCGCGGCGACCAGGTCGACGGCGACATCAAGGCCTTCGGAGTAGATCAGGCCGGTGCGGTACAGATCCTCTGCCGAGGCTTCCTTCGTCAGGAAGGCTTCGGGAGCTTCGATCCGGATATCCGCGTAAGCCATTCTGGCCTCCCTCTGGAACTTCGGGAAGTGCGCCTCGTCTCTTTGGACTTCGGCGCCGCTTCCACCCACCGCCGCAGTGCGCGGCCTCAGGTAGAAGTGAAGCGGAGAAGTTTTGCGGCGTAGTTAATAGCGCGAATTTTCGTCCGTGTTCTGACGAATTATTTGCGTTTATTTTGATTCAGCATTCTGAATCGTACGCTCACACGTATTAGCGCAGATTCAGACCTAACCGGCGTCGCGCGAGACGATGCGCATGCCGAGAGAGTGATAGAGCGCCTGTGCTGCAGCGTTTTCCTCGCGCACCTTGAGATCGACGTGCGTGGAACCGCGTTGCGCAAACGTGTGAAACGTAGCGAGCATCAGCGCGCGGCCCAGACCGCGGCGGCGGGCGGCGTGATGGACGGCGAGGTCCTTGATGAAAGATGACGTCCAGCATTGCGCCATGCCGATGACGTTGCCGCCTTCCATGGCGAAGAAGACGAGCGCGGGATCGAACTCGTCGTCACGGCTGACGGCTTTCCACCACTGGCGGAAGATCGGCGCGCCTCCCCCGCCCTCCCAGAAGCCGGCTTCGAGAACGGCGTGGGCGGCCTGCGCCAGCTTTTTCTCGGGCTTGGCGCTGAGCGTGCGCAGCACAACACCCGGCGGCCAGAGTGGCTGCTCGATCGGGCCGGAAAGCTCCCGGCGCATGCGCAGGACGAAGGTCTGCGCCATCAGGATTGACACGGCCTGACGGGGATCAAACGGCAAGCCGGTTCCATCTGCTCCAGTGAAACCGCGATTTTCCGGTCAAATATTGCGGGCCGGGCATAAAAGGCGGTCGAAAGCGCGGAGGCCATGGGCATCTCATCCCGTCTCTATATACTAAGGCGTGTAGCGGCCATGGCCCGTGTGCGCCAGACTTCAGCCGCGAAACCAACTCCCAGGACGTCAAAGAGCAGGACATGAGCACAACGACCGCGACGAACCTCTTCGAGCCGATCTCCTACAAGCTGTGGAAGACCGATCCGAAAGCCTTTTCCGACCGGCTGGGCGCCAGCTTCCGCGAGACGGGCTTTGCGGTGATCAACGACCATCCGATCGACCAGGGCGTGATCGATCGCGGCGTCGATGCGGGCAAGAAGTTCTTCGCGCTGCCGGACGAGACCAAGCGCGGTTATTTCATTCCGGGCGGCGGCGGCCAGCGGGCCTATACGCCGTTCGCGACGGAAGTGGCCAAGGGCGCCAAGGCGAAGGACTTGAAGGAATTCTGGCATGTCGCGCGCGAACTGCCGCGCGACCACAAGTATGCCGGCATCATGGGCGAGAACCTCTATGTGAAAGAGGTACATGGCTGGAAGGACTCTACCAACGCGATGTATGATGCGCTGGATACGTTCGGCCTCGACATTCTCGCCGCTATCGCGATGAACCTGGGGCAGAAGCCGGACTTCTTCAACGCGACGGTGAACTACGGCAACTCGATCCTGCGTATGCTGCACTATCCGCCGCAGCTGGAGCCGCCGCCGGAAGGCTCCGTGCGGGCGGGCGCGCATGAGGACATCAACGTCATCACGTTGCTGCTAGGCGCGGAAGAAGGCGGGCTTGAAGTCCTGCACCGCAATGGCAGCTGGCTGGCGGTCAATCCGCCGGCAGGCTCGCTGGTGGTGAATGTCGGCGACATGCTGCAGCGGCTGACCAACCATGTGCTGCCGTCAACGACGCACCGCGTGGTGAACCCCAAGCCGGAGCGTTCGCGCTTCCCGCGCTATTCCACGCCGTTCTTCCTGCACTTCAACCCGGACTACGAGATCAGGACGCTGGCGTCCTGCGTCACACCGGAGCGGCCGAACAAGTATCCGGAACCGCTGAAGTCGCAGGACTTCCTTGAGATCCGCCTGAAGGAAATCGGCCTCAGGATGTAGTGACGGGCGTGGCCGCGGGGTCGGCGGCAGGCGCGGCTGCGGTGGCGGCCGGCTTGCTGGAGGCCTTGCGGCGGGCTTCGGCGGTCGCGGTGGCGCGGCCGAAGTAATAGCCTTGCGCCATGTCACAACCGAGGCCGGCCAGCGCGCGGGCCTGGTCTTCCGTTTCCACGCCTTCGGCGACGACAGTGAGGCCGAGGCTGCGCGCCATCGAGATGATCGCGCGCACCATCACGCCGGCTTCCTTGTCGGTGGTCATGCCGCGCACGAAGGAGCGGTCGATCTTCAGCTTGTCGAATGGCAGCAGGCGCAGCTGCGTGAGGCTCGCATGGCCGGTGCCGAAATTGTCGAGCGCAACGCGGACGCCCTTCTCCTGCAGCGCGTGGACGACGCTGCGCGCGGCGGCAAGGTCTGTGACCAGAGCGGCTTCGGTCAGTTCCACTTCGAGGCGCGCGGCCGGGAAATTCAGCTCGTCCAGCGTCTTCAGCAGCTTCTGGGCGAAATCATCTTCTTCCAGCTGCACCGGCGAGACGTTCAGGGAGAGGTGCGGAGCGCCTTCGAGATCGACGGCGGCGCGGCAGGCCTTGCGCAGCAGGTTGAAGGTCATCTCGCCGATCGCGCCGGAGGCTTCAGCGGCGGGGATGAACTGATCCGGCGGGATGGGCCCGCGCGTCGGGTGCGTCCAGCGGGCGAGGATTTCGTAGCCACGTACCTTGCCATCGCGCAGGTCGACCAGCGGCTGGAAGTGCGGATTGATCTGGTCCTCGCGCACGGCGGTCCACAGGTCGCTTTCGAACAGGGCGCGCTGGCGCACAAGCTCGTCCATGCCGGTCTTGAAGAAGGCGAACCAGCCGCGATTGACGCTCTTGGCGCGGCGCAGGGCAAGGCTGGCGCGATGCAGCAGCGTTTCCGCATCGCGGCCATCGACGAGGCCGACGGCGGCGCCGGCCGTGGCGCTGACCGTGACGGTTTTCTCGCCCGTAATGATCGGGGCCTCGATGGCGGTCAGCGTGGCCGACAACCAGTCCATCAGCTCTTCTTCGGCCTGGTTGGGCAGGAGGACGACGAACTCGTCGGATTCCAGACGGGCGACAAAGCCATCGACGCCGGCGCGCAGGTTCAGAACCTTGCCGATGTGCATCATCATCTCGTCGCCGGCGGGGCGGCCGTGCGCGTCATTGAATTCCGCGAACTTGTCGAGGTTGATCATCGTGACAGCGAGGCGGTTGCCGCCTTCGTTCTCGCTGAGCAGCCAGTTCAGCACGCCCTTGAGATGGCGGCGGTTCGGCAGGCCGGTCAGCTGGTCGTGCATCGCAACGCGGCGGGCGCGCTCCTCAGTATCCAGTCGTTCGCGGAGGCTACCGATGTGCTGGTGATAGCGCGTGATGATGTAAAGCGTGAGGCCCACGCAGGCGACGATGATCGTGCCGAGGAGGCGCGACATCTGCAGATGCTCGTACTCGTGGGCCCAGGCGTAGATCAGCCCCACCACATCGAGGTTCACCGACAGGATGAAGCCTGCCGCGATGAAGCCGCAGAAAATCAGGAGATCTCGCCGGACCTGTTGCGTCACGCGACGATCAACAGGAGTCCGCGCCGGCTTGGCCTTGGCTGTCATGCAAATCCGCCCACTGGTTCAACACCACGCTGGCGATGGGGGCTTAAGATTCATGACGGGCGATTCATGGGAATTTACATGAAATCCGCGCGATGCGATCAGCCTGTGCGCTTGAGGTTACGGGCAGATCGCCAGTCCTCACGGGACATTTCCCAGTAAAGGGAGGGCCGCGTCGAGCCGTCTGGCCGCGTCGAAATAACCTCGCCCATCTGGACGAAGCCGAGCCGCGACAAGAGGCGGATCGACCGGTCATTGTCGTGCGCTGTGGTTTCGCAGATGCGCTCGACGCCGAGCTGGTCGAAACACCATTCCACGGCCGCCAGCCCACAGGCGCCGCCGAAGCCGCGCCCCTGCCGCTCGGCCTTTACCGCGCCGCCGAACTTGGCGACCGACCATTGCGGCCATAGCTCGACGTCGAAATAGGCGGTTGCCTCGCCCTCCGCATTGAAGGACGCGAACAGGATGCCGTCGCCGCGCGCCCGCTGCAGCAGGTGGTCCTCGATGAAGCCGGTCATCGTCTCGGCATTGATGGGATTGGGCATGGTGTAGATACGCGGCCCGATGCTCTCATGCGCCAGCAGGCCCGCCAGCGCAGCCCCATCCTCGCGCCGCGTCACCCGGGCGCCGGCGATGCGGCCATTCATCAGCTCTGCTTGCCGCACGAAGTTCCGCAGGCGGCTTGCTTCTTCCTCTGCGACGACCATTCTGGTCTTCGGTATATCGGCCAATCCATCCTCCCCACTTGCAACCATAGGTTGTAGTTTGGGCGTCGGGATTCATCTTTCGGGGGAAGCCCGGGGATTTGCGGGGTGACCCGCTACTCGCCCCCGATCTTGCCGCGGTTCTTCTTGGTTTCGGAGCGATGCGCCTTGCCTTCGAGGCGGCGTTGCTTCTGGGCCTTGCTCGGCTTGGTGGCGACGCGCTTCTTCGGCTTTACCAGAGACTTCTCCAGCAGCTCGACAAGGCGCTCGCGCGCCTCCTCGCGGTTGCGGGCCTGGCTGCGGTGGGTCTGGATGAAGAGAACCAGCTCGCCTTCGTCATTGATGCGATTGCCCAGCGCGCGGCGGATCATCCATTTCTGTTCGTCGTCGAAGGCGCTGCTCTTCTTGACGTTCCAGCGGATCTGCACCGCCGTCGCCACCTTGTTGACGTTCTGTCCGCCGGGGCCGCCGGCGGTGACGAACTTCTCTTCCAGCTCGTGTTCGAAATTATGCAGGAAGACCTTGGGCATGGCTTACTTGTTGAGACGCGAGATAAGGCTGGACGTGTCCCAGCGGCCATGACCTTCCGCCTGCACGTCGGCATAGAACTGGTCGACCAGCGCCGTCAGCGGGGTGGAGGCGCCGGCAGCGCGGGCGGCGTCGAGGGCGATGCGCAGGTCCTTGCGCATCCAGTCGACCGCGAAGCCGAAATCGAACTTGCCATCGACCATGGTCTTCCAGCGGTTCTGCATCTGCCAGCTTTGCGCGGCGCCGGCGGAGATGGCTTCGATCACTTTGGCTTCGTCGAGGCCGTTCTTGCGGGCGAAATGCAGGCCTTCGGCCACGCCCTGCACCACGCCGGCTATACAGATCTGATTGACGGACTTGGCGAGCTGCCCCGCGCCGACATCGCCGATCAGCGTGATCTGCTTCGAGAAGGCGCGCATTACCGGCTCGACCCTGGCGAAGGTGGCGGGATCGCCGCCGCACATCACGGTGAGCTGGCCGTTCTCCGCGCCCATCTGGCCGCCGGAGACAGGCGCATCGACGAATTCCGCGCCCTTGGCCTTGGCGCCCTGTGCGAGCTTGCGGGCGAGGCCGGCCGAGCCAGTGGTGTGGTCGGCGATCACCTGCCCGGCTTTCAACGCTGGCGCGAAGGCGGCGAAGACGGCGTCCACATCGGGATCATCAGCGAGGCACATGAAGATGAACTCGGCGCCGGTGATGGCTTCGGCGGGGCTGGCGGCGGTGCGGCCTGCGCCGACTTTTGCCAGCCATGCGTCGGCTTTCTCGCCGGTGCGGTTCCACACGGTGACGTCGTGGCCCTTCTGCGCGAGATGGCGCGCCATCGGGCCGCCCATCACGCCAAGGCCGAGGAATGTGCAGGTCGCCATCGGAACCATCCGCCAGATCAGATTGCGCGCCTTCTAGCGCAGGATCAGCGGGGCCGATAGCGGATGAAGAGGTTGCCATTGCTGAACTGGCGGACGTCCTCGCGTTTCCAGCTGAGGGCCCGGGGGATGCCGTCGAACAGGCGCTTGCCGCCGCCGAGCGTGACGGGGACCAGCATCACCTGCAGCTCGTCCAGCAGGCCGGCGGTGGCCGCCTGCGCCACGATGCTACCGCTGCCGAGGATGGAGGCGTCGAGGTCACCAGCGCGGATGGTTTCCAGCTCGGAGACGAAATCCTCGGTCGCGATGCGCGTGTTGCGCCAGTCGGAGGATGCGAGGCTGCGGGAGAAGACGGTCTTGGGCATGTCGTTCATGCCGGCGGCCACGTCGGGCATCATCTGGGCGGCCTGCGGGCTGGTCCAGAACGGCTTCATCATCGCGTAGGTGACGCGGCCGAACACCAGACGCCCGCCGCCCTTGGCGTTGCCGGCGGTGAATTCGGCCTGCTCGGCGTCCTGCGTGTGGGCCCAGCTCATGTCGTTGTTGGCGTCCGCATAGCAGCCATCGAGGCTGAGCGAGATGAAGGCGGTAAGCGCGGCCACGAGCTAGTCCTCCGACCTGAGGGTGACGAACCTTCCCCTGAAGAACCCCAGCGCATCGACGCCGGGATCGGCGCGGTAGGCGATCACGTCGCCATAGATAACCTCGTGGTCGCCCATGGGTTGCCGCAGGCGCATCCGGCAATCGAGGCTGGCCAGCGCAGAGGACAGCACGGGCGCGCCTGTGTCCATCGTGCAGAACTGGTCCGGCGGGATAATCCGGTCACCGCCGCGGCGGGAGAATTGCTGCGCAACGCTGTGATCGTCCGAGCGCAGGATATTGAGAGAAAAGGCCGTCGCCTGCGTGAACACACTGAAAGCAGCGCTGGCGTTGGCGAGGCACCACAGCATGATCGGCGGGTGGAGCGACACGGACGTCAGGGAATTGATGATCATCCCGTGGGCGACGCCATTGGCGTCATGGGCCGCTACCAGCGCCACACCGGTGCCAAACCCGCCGAGGGCGCGGCGATAATCGCCCGCATCAAAGGGGGGAGGATCGAAGCCGGAGGGGGCGTCAGAGCCGCTCATGTGCACGTGGCCTTAAGAAGATCGTTGTAGAACCGGGAGTTAATACCCCGGGAAGAATTTCGCCATGAGTGGCAATAAGCCAGTCGTCATCAAGAAAGTGAAGAAGGTGATTGGCGGCGGCCACCATGGTGGCGCCTGGAAAGTCGCCTACGCCGACTTTGTGACCGCCATGATGGCCTTCTTCCTGCTGATGTGGCTGATCAATACCACCTCCCCCGAGCAGAAACGCGGCATCGCCGACTATTTCGCCCCCGCCAGCGTCTCGCGCTCGTCGCAGGGGTCCGACGGCCTTCTGGGCGGTACGGCGTTCCAGGAAGATGGCGCGCGCGCCTCCGGCTCCAACCGCAAGATTGACGAGGAATCCGCCGAGGCCTCCCAGCGCGCCAAGGGCGGCGGCGAAGGCGCCAAGACGAAAGAGCCGACCGAAGACGCGCTCGCGCAGGCCATGGCCAACCGCGAGAACGCCCAGTTCGCCTCCGCCGAGGCCTCCCTGCGCCAGGCGCTGCAGGACCTGCCGGACTATGCCGAGCTGTCGCGCAACCTGATCATCGAACAGACGCCCGAGGGCCTGAACATCCAGCTGGTCGACCAGGAAGGTCGCGCCATGTTCTCCGGCTCGTCAGCCGAGCCGCTGCCGCGCACACAGCACCTGCTGGAGACCGTCGCCAAGGTCGTCGAACAGCTGCCGAACCGGATCAGCGTTTCGGGCCACACGGACACCACGGCCCCGGGCCGTCCCGGCTATTCCAACTGGGACCTGTCGGCCGACCGGGCCAATGCGGCGCGCCGCATCCTCGAAAAGTCGGGCGTTGAGGGCGATCGCATCTATCAGGTGGCCGGAAAAGGCGACCGCGAGCCGCTTTACCCCGACGATCCGGACCTTCCGGCCAACCGCCGCATCAGCATAGTGCTGCTGCGCGAGGCCCCGGTGATGCCCTCGGACCACGCCCTCTAGCCGCAGCGTCCGCCCCTTCCCCGGCGTCGCGGCGACAGCTAAGGTCGACTCGCGATGAAAGAGACCGACACCAAGGAAATCATCCCGGCGGACTTCGTCCGGCGGATGAAGTTCTACCTCACTTCCCCCCAGCCGTGCCCTTACCTTCCGGGCCGTATGGAGCGGAAAGTGTTCGCCAATCTGGCGGTTGAGGGTGCGGTCAACCTCAATGACAGCCTTACCCGTTCCGGGTTTCGCCGCTCGCAGACGATTGCTTACCGCCCCGCCTGCAAGGCGTGCGGCGCGTGCCGGTCTGTGCGGATTGACGTTGCGAAGTTCGAGATGTCGCGCCGGTGGCGCCGCGTGCTGGCCCGCAACGCCGTGCTGGAGCGCGAAGCCACCCCTGCCCGCGCCACGCGCGAACAGTTCCGCCTGCTCAAGCGATATCTCGAGGATCGCCATCCCGGCGGCGGAATGACGGACATGGAAATCCGCGACTATGCCGGCATGGTCGACGCGAGCCCTGTGCGCACCGCCGTGTTCGAATACCGCAACCGCCTTGAGCCCGGCGTCACCGACGATGGCGCGCTGCAAGCGACGGCGCTGACCGACGTGCTGCGCGATGGCCTGTCGATGGTGTACTCGTTCTATCGCCCGGAACTTGCTGCGCGCAGCATTGGCTCGTTCATGGTGCTCGACCACGTCCGCCTCGCGATGGAACTGGACCTGCCCTACGTCTATCTCGGCTACTGGGTGCGTGGCTCGGACAAGATGGGCTACAAGGCAGACTTCACGCCGCTTGAAGTGTTCGACGGCGAAGAGTGGCGCCCGCTGCGTGACGAAGAGATCTGATCCAAATTTTTGAAAAGCAGGCGCTGAAAAGCGTCGAGGCGCCACAGGGCAAATGTGGCGCCTCGATATTTTGCTCCTGTGTGGGCAGGAGAGCATAAGCTTGCTTCGCGGCGGGGGCGGCCGCTCAGCATGGCCCGCATGAACACAGAACGGCAAACCCGGCAGGCGGTTCCGCGCTTCTCGCAAAAAATGTTTGGTGCTCGCAACAGCCGGAAATCGTTGCGGAAGCTGATCTAGAGCCAAAGTTGCAGCTGCACATCCGCTCGTGCATATGGCGATGGAACAGTGGTTTTCAGGGGCTGGAACCCGGCATCGCGGTAGAGTTTCAGCGCCGGGCCCAGCTTGGAGTTCGTCTCGATATAGACGCGGCTCATGCCCATCGCCCGCGCCCCAGCGATGGCCGCCGCGACCAGCATCTTTCCCGCGCCCTTGCCCTGCGCTTCGGGCTTCACGCCCATCTTGGCGAGTTCCACCGCGCTATTGCCGATCACGATCAGCGAGACGACGCCGAGGACATGCACGCCCTCGACCGCCAGCAGGATCGCGCCGCCGGGGTCGAGGATGTACTTGTGGGGATTATCGAGAACCTCGCGGTCCTTTGGCTCGACCGCGAAGTAGCGCTCGATCCATTCGAGATTGATGTCGCGGAAAGCAGCTTCGTCGCCCGGCGCGAAAGGACGGACGACGACGCTCATGCCAGACCTAGAACTTCACCGTCGGCGCGACGTTGAGCGACGCACGCTCGGTCTCGCCCACATCGAACATCTCGCGCTTGGTGAAGCCGGTCGCGCCGGCAATCATCGACGCCGGGAACTGCTCGATCGCGGTGTTGAGGTCATTGACCGCCGAATTGTAGAACCGGCGCGAGGCCGCAACCTTGTCCTCGATCGAGGAGAGCTCGGTCTGCAGTTGCAGGAAGTTGCTGTTGGCTTTCAGGTCCGGATAGTTCTCGGCCAGTGCGAACAGCTTGCCGAGCGACTGGCCCAGCACGCCTTCAGCCGCGCCCATGGCGGCCGGGCCCTGCGCCGAAGCTGCCGCGTTGCGCGCAGCGATCACCGCATCCAGCGTCGACTTCTCGTGCGCCGCGTAGCCCTTCACCGTCTCGACCAGGTTTGGGATCAGCTCGCGCCGCAGCTTCAGCTGGATGTCGATGCCGGAGAAGGCCTCGTTGGCGGTCTGCCGCTTCGCGACGAGACCGTTGTAGATCAGGATTGCGCCCAGGATGAGGACCGCAACGACGCCCAGTGCGATGTAGATCGGCAGCATTCTCGACAGCCCCACGAATAAGTTGTCTGTCCGGTCGATTCCGGCCCCGCGGGGAACGTACAGCAAGGGCTGTGGAAATCCACATGAAATCAGCGGGCGGATGGCCTGTCCAACAGCGCTCGCCCGGCTTGCGCGCGGGGCGCTGTCGGTAAAGATACCGCCGGTAAACCAACGGCACGCATACCCGGCACAACCAGAGACCGGTCAGCGACCAACGAGGGCACACATGAAGCTGGGCAACAGGGCCATCGTCGCCGGCGCCGGAATTGGCGGCCTTGCGGCAGCCGCCGCGCTCGCCCCACACTTCACTGAGGTGCTGGTGATCGATCGCGATACCCTGCCGGATGGGATCGCGCCGCGCCTCGGCGTCGGCCAGGGCGTGCACACGCACCAGCTGCTGAAGGCGGGCGAGCTGGCGCTGGAAAGGCTGCTGCCGGGGATCACAGACGATTTCGGCAAGGCGGGCGCCGTGTCGATGACGGTGGGCCGCGACATCCGGGTCTATGATTTCGGCGGCTGGATGGACGATTGCGATGCGGGCTTCGCCGTCACCAGCCTGTCGCGCCCGGCCTATGAGGGCGTGCTGCGCAAGCGCGTGGCGGCGCTGGCGAATGTGAAACTGCAGGGCGAAACGCCGATCCGCCGCTTTGCTGTCGCGGATGGACGCTGCACCGGCGTCGAACTGGAGGATGGATCGACAGTCACGGCCGATCTCGTGGTTGACTCAACAGGCCTCACCACGCCGCTGCTGAAACAGCTGGCCGACGATGGCCATGCCGAATTCCCGACCGAGGAAATCCGCATCAACGTCGCCTACACCACCGCGCGTTTCCGCCGCCCGGAGAAGTATCGCAGCGAGGAGACGGGCGTCTTCATCCTGCCCTCCCCGCCGGAGAATATTTTCGGGTTGCTGCTGCCGATCGAGGATGGGCAGTGGATCCTGTCGCTTGGCCGCCGTGGGGGCGATGTGCCGCCGCGCGATCCGGCCGCTTTCAAGGACTTCGCCAAGGGCCTTGTCGCGCAGGACGTCTATGAGCGCATCAAGGATGCTGAGGTGGTGGGCGACCTAAAGACGTTCCGCAAGCCGACCGCCACGCGCCACCTGCTCTGGGACGCCAAGAAATGGCCGGATGGCCTGCTGGTGATCGGCGACGCCATGAGCAGCGTGAACCCGACCTACGGCCAGGGCATGACCGTGGCCGCGTGCGAGGCGGATGCGCTGGAAACGATGCTGGCCAATCGCGCCGTGGAGTCCGTGGGGCTTGATGGCATCGCCGCCGATTACTTCCGCGCGGCGGGCGAGATTTCCGGCCGCGCGTGGAGCCTCTCGATCAATTCGGACTACGTCTACCCGCAGACCGAGGGCGAGCGTCCGGCCAACTTCGCCATGAGCCGCGCGATTGCCGCAACGCTGCGCAAGCTGGCCGATGACGACGTGGAGTTCCGCGTCCTGCGCTACAAGCTGGTCCACATGATCGCGTCGGCCGACGCGCTGCGCGAAGGGCAGATGGGCATCAAGTTCTTCACCGCGCTGCAGGGGTCGATGGCCTCGTGACGGTTACACTGCGCAACGCAACGGCCGCCGATATCTTCCGGCTGCAGGACATCGAGCGCAAGGCCGCGGAGATTTTCCGGGATACCGGGCTGATCAACGTGGACGCCATGTCGGTGATGCCGCTGCACGATCACATCGCCTGTATCGAGACCGGCATTTCGATCGTCGCCGAGACTGACGCGCGCATTGCTGGCTTCATCATTGGCGAACTGCACGATGATGTCGCCTACCTGCGCGAACTCGACGTCGATCCGGCATTCCATCAGCGCGGCATTGGAGCCCTTCTGGTGCAGGCGTTTGTGACGCGCGCGCGGGAGGATGGCGCGAAGGCGACCTACCTCTCCACCTTCCGCGATCCGCCGTGGAACGCGCCCTTCTATCGCAAGCAGGGTTTCGTCGATGTGGATCGCGCTGACTACCTGCCGTGGATGAGCGAGCTGGAGGCGGCACAGGCCGCGTTCCTCAATCTGTCTACGCGCGTCTTCATGCGCCGCGACTAGCTGGCGTCACCGCCTAGCTTGCGGAGGTTCGCCTCGTGCGACTCGCGGCTCACGGCGTAAGGCAGGATCGCCAGCACCATCAGGATGCGCAGGATGGTGACCGCCGGCATGAACCACCAGCCGAGCGTCACCAGCGCGCTGTCCGGCGCCTGGTCGGGGGAAACGCCTTCCGGGAACTGCGCCAGCGTCAGCATGAGGCCTGCCGCCATAACGCCCACGCCGGCTGTTACCTTCATGACGAATGTGTTTGCCGCGAAGAACACGCCTTCGGAGCGGCGGCCGGTCTTCACCTGCGCCTGCTCGACAAGGTCGGAGATCATCGAGACCAGCAGCACCTGCTGGCAGACCAGCAGGACTACATCCACCTGCCCCTGCACCAGCACGGCCCAGAAGGCCACGTCCGTTCCCGGGATCAGCACGCCGTTGAGGCGCAGCAGGACCGCGATGGGCGACAGCGTCAGGCCGATGATGCCGACGATGATCAGCGCCTTCTTCTTGCCCCAGCGCCGGGTCAATGGCGTCGCGAGCGCGGCGCCGAGGGCCGCAGAGACGAAGATCAACAGCGTGATGATGCCGATCTGCTCGGGCCGCAGCTTCCAGAAGAAGGTCGACATGTAGGCCGACAGGGCTTGCCCCATGCCCAGCGTCGTGTTGGCGATGATGGCGGTGAGGAAGATCGCGCCCATCGATTTGTTCGCCAGCGTCTCGAACATCTCGCGAAACACGCCGCCGAGCGAAATCTTGCGCTTCTCAGGCGCGACCAGCTTGGCGATCTGCCGGTGCGTGCCCAGCGACGACACCACGATGGCGACCAGCATCACGATGGCGGACGCCCAGCCATAGACGGCATAGGCATCGCGGTTGAACTGGCCGTTGGGAATCTCCGGCGTGGCGTAGGCATTGAAGACGAAGAAGAACATCATGACGGTCATGGCGTTGCCGCCCGTCCAGCCGAAGAAGCTGCGCCACGACGACAGGGATGAGCGCTGCACATAGTCCCGCGTCAGCTCTGGACCCAGCGCGGCATTCGGCGTCTCGAAAAAGGTGAGCGCCGAGCGGGTCAGCACGGCCATGACCAGCAAGTACCAGAACAGCGCGCTCGAATCCCACTCCGCTGGGGGCATCCAGAGCAGCATGTAGGACGCCGCCACGGGAATGGCGGACGCATACATGAACGGATGCCGCCGCCCCCATTTCGAGCGGAAATTGTCCGACCAGTAACCGACGATGGGATCAAGGAACGCGTCGATCACCAGCGCCAGCATGAGCGCCAGACTGACCCACTTCGGCTCCACGCCAAGGATCTGCGTGTAGAACATCAGCAGGAAGATCTGCAGCCCGGCATCCTTGATGCCAAATGCGGCCGAGCCCAAGCCGTAGGACAGCTTGGTGCTCAGTGACGGCGCTTGTTCTGCGATGTTGGCCTCCCGCTTTACGTGCAGGTTAGGTCAGCGTGCGCTGCAGCAACAATCGGCGCCTCTAGGGAAGGCAGAGATATTCTCGGGCAAGCCCGAGACCATCTCCTTACCCCACGAACTTCCCGTTCTTGTTGAACCCGCGCGGCGCTAGGCGGCCGGATTGGGCGCGTTTGCCCATCCAGTCTTTCCAGTCGTCGGCTGATTGCTGGCGTCCTGCCGTGTCGATCCAGGTGAGGCCGTCGGCTTTTGCGAACGTCTTGATGTCGACGAGGCCGCCATCGCCGAAGGACTGGATCTTCACGCCCTTGCCGCGCGCCATTTCCGGGAGCTCGTCGGTCTTGAAGATCACCAGCTTGCGGTTCTTGCCGATGGAGGCGGTGAGATCGCCTTCCACCTTCACGCAGGCTGCCATCACTTCCTTCGGGCCGACATTGAGGACGATCTTGCCCTTGCGGGTCGAGGAGATCAGCTCGGCGTCCTGCACGATGAAGCCATAGCCCTTGCTCGACGCCACGATGCGCCGCGCCTTGTCCTGCGGGATCAGCATTTCGAGGATGGTTTCGGATTCCGGTACTTCGAGGTTGAGGCGGATCGGCTCGCCATGCCCACGTCCGCCCGGCAACTTGTCCGCGCCGATGGTGAAGGCGCGGCCGCCGGACGCCATCAGCACAACCTTGTCCGTCGTCTGGCATTCCAGCGACAGGGCCAGCTCATCGCCCTCTTTGAACTTCAGGTCTTCCAGCTTCTGGTTGTGGCCCTTGAGCGCGCGGATCCAGCCCATGCTGGAGAGAACAACCGTCACCGGCTCTTTCACGATCAGCGCCTCGAGGGCGGCTTCCGTGTCGATCTCTTTCGCCACGTCGAACTTCGAGCGGCGCTTGCCCAGCTTCTTGCCCGGATCGAAGACTTCGCGCGCGGCTTTCAGCTGGCGCTTCACCTCGGTCCACTGGCGGCCGGTCGAGGCCAGCAGCGCCTCGATCTCGCGCTTCTCTTCGGACAGTTCCTTGTGCTCGCGCTTGATCTCGATCTCTTCGAGCTTGCGCAACGCACGCAGGCGCATGTTGAGGATCGCTTCCACCTGAATATCGCTCAGGCGGAACTTCTTCATCATCACGGCTTTCGGATCGTCCTCCTGACGGATGATCCGGATCACTTCGTCGATGTTGAGATAGGCTTTCAGCAAGCCATCCAACACTTCGAGGCGATGTTCGATCTTGCCGAGGCGGTGCTTCGCCCGGCGCACGATCACTTCACGGCGGTGATCGAGATACGCATTGAGCAGGTCGCGCAGCCCCATCACGCGCGGCACGCCATGGTCGAGCACGTTCATGTTGACCGGGAAGCGCGTCTCCAGCTCGCACTGGCGGAACAGCGAGGCCATCAGCACATCGGCCTCAACGGTGCGCGACTTCGGCGTCAGCACGATACGGACATCCTCGGTGGACTCGTCCATCGCGTCTTCGAGCAGCGGCGCCTTCTTCGTCTCGATCAGCTCCGCCAGCCGTTCCATCAGCTTGGACTTCTGCACCTGGTACGGGATCTCGGTGACGATCACGCGCCACATGCCGCGGCCAAGGTCTTCCTTGGTCCACTTGGCCTGCACGCGCACGCCGCCCCGCCCCGTCGCATAGACTTCGCGCAGGCCTTCCGGCGTCTCGACAACCACGCCGCCCGTCGGGAAGTCCGGACCGCGCACGATCTTGATCAGGTCGTCGACCGTCGACTTCGGATGATCCAGCAGGTGGATCGCAGCATCGATGCACTCGGCCGGGTTGTGCGGCGGGATCGACGTCGCCATGCCCACGGCGATGCCCGAGGATCCGTTGACCAGCAGATTCGGGAAGCCCGACGCGAGAACCACCGGCTCCTTGTGCGTGCCGTCATAGGTCTCGCGGAAATCCACCGCGTCGTCGTCGAGCCCTTCCAGCAGCAGCATCGCCGCGGGGGTCAGCTTCGCCTCGGTATAACGGAAGGCGGCGGCCGCATCGCCATCGATGTTGCCGAAGTTGCCCTGGCCATCCACCAGCGGCGCACGCGTCGCGAAATCCTGCGCGAGGCGCACCATCGCGTCATAGATCGATTGGTCGCCGTGCGGGTGATACTTACCGATGACTTCACCGACCACGGTGGCCGACTTCCGGTGCCCGCCCTGCGGGTTCAGTCCCAGCTGGGCCATCGAATACAGCACGCGCCGGTGAACCGGCTTCAGGCCATCCCGTGCATCAGGCAGCGCCCGCGACGTGATCGTGGACAGGGCATAGGCGAGATAGCGCTTCGACAGCGCCTCATTCATCGGCTCTTCGATGATCTCCCCGCCATTGTCCGACGGATCGATCGTGTTGTTCTTCGACATTACTAGGTCCTGGGAAGTCTCGAATCAGCTCGGCGAGAGTCGCCCTGCGCGCTCCAGCCGGTCAATCATCAGGTAGCGCGCTTCCGGCGCCGCCCGGTTAAGATCGGAAAACAGCCGCTCGGCAAGGAAATGTCCTGTAAGGCGGAAGCCATTGTGGATATCCACAGGGCTCGCCGGCGCCGTTGCATCCACAAGGAACTGCGGCAGCGGCAGAAGCCTGTCGAGATACGCGCCCGCTTCCGACCCCCGCACCGCGCGGCCCGACTTAGGGCTCACATGGGTCAGACCATCGTTCGACCCCGAAACGGCGCACGCGCTGAGATCGAGGCCGTAGCCCAGCATCGACAGCAGGCCGAGTTCCCAGCGCACGAACAGCGCCGGCCAGATTTCCGGCTCGCCCAGCATGTCGAGCACGGCCTCTGCTGCGTCGAACAGCCCGGGCTTCGCCTCGCCCTCGGGGAGCGCAGTCGCCAGCAGTTCCGACAGCGCAGACAGCGCCGACAGCGACGCCGCGTCCGACATGTAGCGCGCCGCGCGCTCGCTCTGGGTTTCCGCCGTGAAGAAGCCGAGGCTTTCCTGCCCGCCTCTCCACGTCACCAGCAGCGTGTTGCCCACTTGCATCGGCCCGCGCTTGGTCTGGCTTGATCCGCCATAGACCATCGCCCGCCTGCGCCCATGCTCGCGTGCGAACACTTCGAGGATCGCCCCGGTTTCCCCGAAGCGCCTCAAGCCCAGCGATATCGCCCGGTCCGTCCATTCGGCCATGGCGGAGGGATAGGCGCATCAGCGCACAAGTCAAAGTGTTGAACGCGGGGGGCATTGCAAATCCCGCGAGGACGAGCACCATCCGCCCATGTTCGACTCCGAAACCTTCTCCCTCGAACTGGGCAGCATACGCTGGCGGTTTCACACGACGGACCGCCTCGGCCAGTTCGACGTCGCCGTTCCCACGGACGATGACGGGAATGCGCACCCGGCCGCCCTCGCACATGTTGAAGCTGCGCTCTCCAAAATCGATGCGCTCTACGACGCAGCCCTCCCCGCAGCGGAGCAAGGCTGGATCGCCCGTTACAAGGGCACGCCCCGCTCGCGCGACGCGTGGAGCCTCATCCGCGTGTTCGCCGATACATCAGGCCGCCTCGTGCTCAGCCTCAACGAAGGCGAGTACGACACCTACTGCCTCTGGGATATCACGCTGATCGACGGCCAGCCCACACAGGTCGAACACCGCATCTGGGGCGGCAGTTAGCGTAAGCTGCGCCTCCAGGTCCTATTGACCCGGCGCCTCCCCTGTCCCAAATCCCTCTCGCGAGGACGACCTCCCCCATACGGGCAAACATTCGGGACGGCCCGACCTTTGATGGAGGGCCATCATGGCCTGGCTATTTCTCGGCGTTGCCGGACTTCTCGAAGTCCTCTGGGCCTACATGCTGAAAATCTCGGACGGCCTGTCGAAACCCGTCGAGGCGACCGTCGCCATCGTTGCGATGATCGCCAGCTTCTGGGTTCTCTCGCTGGCGATGAAGGAGCTTCCGCTCGGCACCGCCTACGCGATCTGGACAGGCATCGGCGCCATCGGCGCTTTCATCCTCGGCATCGTGGTGCTGGGAGAAGCCGCCACCATCATGCGCGTGGGATCGGCGCTGCTGATCCTTACCGGCATGATCGGCCTCAAGCTGGCCAGCGACGCTTAAGCACAAAACGCAAGCGCGCGGCGCATTGCTCCGCCGCGCGTTGTGACGGCGTGGCCACTGGCCGAAAATCAGTCCGGCAACTTGCGCAACACGTAGTCGATCTTCGAGCCTTGCGTCTCGAATGCGCATTTCACCCAGCGGCCCTGATCGTCATACCAGAAGCTCGCGTCGATCTCTGAATCGACATCGAAGCGTCGTGCACTGATCGTCTTGCCGCCGGCCTTGATGTTCTCGACGCCGCGATCCTTCACCTTGATCGGCAGCATCTCGCCTGTCTCGGTGGAGAACATCGTGGGCAATGTCATCTCATCGCGATTCCAGTGCGTCGACGGGATCACCTTGCCGGGCAGCAGGCCCTTGAACTTCGAGCCTTCAACTTTCAGCCCGCCCTCGCCCGCCTGCGCGGAGAGCGTCTTCCACTTTCCGTCCTTCTTGGTGCGCGAGCCGACCCAGGTCAGCCGGTCGCCGACATACTTCTCGGTTACGTCGTGGCTGTAATCGAACAGCGTGATCGGACCGAAGGCGACCTTCAGCACCACATCCGTGTCCACCGTCAGCGTGTCGCCTTCGCGCGAGAACTTCACGATGTGCGATCCGAACTCGCCGCCATCGCGCAGCACGTCGAACTCCAGCTTGTCGCCATTGGCCGGTTGCCACGGCTGCGCCATCGCCTGCATCGGCGCGAGCGTCACGGCGGCGATCATCACGAGAAATCTCATGGTCGTTCCTCCAGCTTCCCGACGCCTATCCCGATAAGACCCAGCAACCCGCGCACAGGCCGGCCGCGCTCTGTCGCGACCATGCACACGCAGGGTTCAACGCCGATCGCCCGCGGTTGGTGCCGCAGGCCCGGCATCGCAAAAGCAAGATCGCCCTTCTCATAGACGCCGTACTCGTCCGCATAGGCGCCCTGCAGCACGACGGTGACATCCCGCCGGCCGTGGCAATGCCCGGGCGCACGCTCGCCCGGGTCCAGCCGCAGCAGGCGCGCCATCGGCGTATCGGTGCGCAGGGTCGGCACGCCCACAATGTCCCGCCGCCATTTCAGCGCCAGCAGGTCACGCTCAAGGTATTGCGCCAGCCGCGAGGGGGGGATCGCGTCTGGCGCGTCCTGCGCACCCGGATCCATAGGCCCCACAGCGATGGAGTCAGGCGCGACGGATTCCAGAAAAGCCCCGCCCGTACTGTCCAGAATACGGGCAAGCTGCCCGCCAAGGGGCGACAGCGCCGTGTGCAGGTCAGCCACCAGCGATTCCGCCGGCGGCAGGCGTCCGGCCGCATGATCCAGCATGAAGGCGGCGTATGCGTTGTCCTGCAGCGTCATCGGGGTCCGCACGGGGCTCGAATGCTGTGATTACGCATCGGCGCCCGTATCGGATCAGGGCCAATGTTCTTGCGGCTGTGGTTGATCCATTCCCCCAATCTCCCTAGGTGATAGGGGCTTCCCGGAAACCGTCCGGAGCCTCCAATGACCCGGGAAGAATGGGACGATCCATGCGCGCATACGGCAATGTTATCGAGGCGATCGGCCGGACCCCGCTGATCAAGCTGCGGAAAGCGTCCGAACTCACCGGCGCCAATATCTATGGCAAGGCCGAGTTCCTGAACCCCGGCCAGTCGGTGAAAGACCGCGCCGCGCTGGGCATGATCCGCGACGCTGAGAAGTCCGGCAAGCTGAAGCCGGGCGGCGTCATCGTCGAAGGCACGGCCGGCAATACGGGCATCGGCCTTGCCGTCGTGGGCAATGCGCTGGGCTATCGCACCGTCATCGTCATGCCGCGCACCCAGAGCCAGGAGAAGAAGGACGCCGTCCGCTCCCTCGGCGCGAAACTGGTCGAGGTGGACGCGGTCCCCTACGCCAACCCCAATCACTACGTGAAATACTCCCAGCGCCTCGCCGACGAGATGGCGAAGACCGAGCCCAACGGCGCCGTCTGGGCCAACCAGTTCGACAACGTCGCCAACCGCAATGCGCACTATGAGTCCACCGGCCCGGAGATCTGGGAGCAGACCGGCGGCAAACTCGATGGCTTCATCTGCGCTGTCGGCTCCGGCGGCACGCTCGGCGGCGTGTCGATGGCGCTGAAAGAGCGCTCCAAGAAAGTCCAGATCGGTCTCGCCGACCCCGGTGGCGCATCGCTGTTCTCATATTACAAGACCGGCGAGCTGAAGTCCGAAGGCACCTCGATCACCGAGGGTATCGGCCAGTCGCGCATCACCGCCAACCTCGAGGGTGTGCAGGTCGACGACGCCTGGCGCATCGAGGATGCCGAAGCGCTGCGCACGCTGTTCGACCTCACGAAGGACGAAGGCATGTGCCTCGGCGGCTCTTCCGGCATCAACATCGTCGGCGCGATGGCCATGGCCAAGCAGCTCGGGCCGGGCTCCACTGTCGTCACCATCCTGTGCGACTATGGCAACCGCTACCTGTCCAAGCTCTACAACGGCGCCTTCCTGAAGGAAAAAGGCCTGCCGACGCCGGCGTGGTACGAAGGCTGAGCGTTCCCCGGGCTGGGCTCGAACCAGCGTCCAGTCGGTCCGAGAGCCGACCGCTCTGCCACTGAGCTACCGGGGAACGGGACCAACGTCTCTCCCCGGGCATGTCGGCGTCAAGACGGTTCCAGAAGTTCCTGAAGATGCTCCAGCTTCAGCTCCCTGCCGCTGAACGCGCCCAGCTTTCGCAGAAACGATGCAAAGTAGGGATTTTCGACGGCTACGCCGTGCACCAGCTCGGGCGTCGGCCTATACGCCGCGACAGCCGTTCGCGGCCTTGGCACGCACCATCCGGAGTCCTTCGTTGCAACGCCGTGCTTTGCGCACGCCAACTCGACAAGGTCGAGGTTGCAGTAGGCATGGCCCGTCAGCACCAGCCATGGCTTGGGCAAATCCCGCCAGATCAAGGTGTCGGGGTGGATGCCGCCGCCACTGATGCGGTGCCACGCGGCCACGTCCGCCGCCATCAACCGCATCACCTTGCCCGGAAGCATCGCCTCGAAGGTTCGCTCCATGCCCAGCGCGACGATCAACGCGATCCAGTGATCCCGCGCCCGGTTCCACGCCCCTGCAAACGTGTTCCATGTCGAGGAGTCATCGCCGCGCTTGACGATCATCGTCTCCAGGTCAATGCGCGATCTTTCAAACGCAACGCGTAGCCTGTCCGCGGTCTTGTGAAGCACGCCGAACCAGCGGCCCAGCAGCATGCCCTTCTGCTCGTCCGTAAGCTTCACCAGAACATCCGCGCGCGGAAAAACGTGCGCGATGGCGAACCAGTTGGCGTCCTCGTGCTTGTCGCATCCCTTGAGCAGGCGCTGGCTCAACTCGTCGAATGCCCGCTGCTGGCCCTGGATTGTGAACTCGCTTCGGAGCTTCAGCCTCGCGGTGTAGTAAGCCACGAATGAGGCCGTCCACGGCCGGTCAGCCAGATCCTCACGGCGAATGTCCTCAACCAGCCCGGCCTTCGCGATCAGCACCAACCCGTTTTTCCTGATCGCTTCCTTGTACGCCTTGATCCGCTTCTCAAGCCGCGCCGCCATGCGGAACAGTTTGTCGTAGCGCCGCCGGGACAGCTGCAAGCCGAACTCCGCGCGGGTCGCCCGGTTCAGCCGGCCATAGCGAAAGCTTCCCTGGCCGCGTCCCTTTCCGATCAGCGCGTTGAAGCTGTCGATAAAGCCTTCGAGTTCGTCGACATCATCGCTGCCCGGCAGGCGGGCATCGAGAAACACGCTGGCCAGTTCACGGGCTTTGGCCACCTGCCGATCCATCGGATCAGCGCCACGAAACCGGGTCGACATCGACGACCAGCCTATCCGCGCGCTGATACTCCCTCGTGAAACGCTGAGCGCCAGCCTTCGCACCGGTCCGGGCGCGTCGGGTCCGAGCGCCTCGGCAACATGCTTGGCGACCGTCTCCGGTGTTTCGCGGAGAGCCAGCGATGCAAACAACCAATCTGTTGAACTGATCCCCATCCCGCCTCGATAATACGAAGCGCGGGGAGCGGGCTAGCCCAGCAGGCGAACCGCCAGATAACCGATCCCTGCCCAGCAGGCGGCGCAGAACACCACCACGGCGAGCGTCACTTTCCACGCCGGCCATTTCGGTTCGTCAGGAAAAGCGTCTTCGTAGGCATCGTCGCCACGCGCGTTTCGCGTCGCAAGCGTATCTTCGGAATCGCTGGCCAGCAGCGAACGTCCGCCCCACGCAGAATGGCTGTGAGTGTCCGTGGTAGCCAAGCGTTCCTCCCGGCAAGACCACACAGCAACGCCCGACGTCGCCACTAGGTCCGCCAACCCACATTTGGATGGGGGTCTTAAGAAAGGATCAAGCCCAAAAATTCAAACGAGATCATGAAGTTATTTTTATGCGATTGCACGCATTGCAGCCTGCAGAAGAAAATCCGCAGCGGATTCAACCCATGCGTGCATGAGGTGTCACCTGCCGTATCGGCAGGCAGCTTTTTTCAGTAAGCGCCGAGGCCCAGCAGCACGACCGGGATCGCCATCGCGACGATCTTGAAGTCCTGCCAGATCGACCACGTTTTCACGTACTGGACGTCCAGCGCCACGCGCTCGGGATAGGTCAGCCGGTTGCGGCCCTTCACCTGCCACAGCCCCAACACGCCGGGGCGCACAGCAGTGTAGTACGGCACGTCAGCGCCATAGCGGGCCATCTCGGCGGCGGTCACCGGGCGGGGCCCGATCACCGACATCTCGCCACGCAGGATGTTCAGCAGCTGGGGCAGCTCATCCAGGCTGCTCTTGCGCAGGATGCGGCCCAGTGTGGTGACACGCGGATCATTGCGCAGCTTCTGGAAACGGGCCCATTCGGCCGCAGCGCGCGGATTCTTCTCCAGCAGTTCGGCCAGACGCGCTTCGGCGTCCACGCGCATCGTGCGGAACTTGTAGACGGTGAACTCGCGCCCATCGCGGCCAACGCGCGCCTGGGTAAACAGCGCCGGGCCGGGGTCGAACACCTTCACCAGCGCATAGATGAGCATCAGCAGGGGGGCGACGAAGATCAGCACCGGGACGGCAAAGGCCAGGTCCATGGCGCGTTTCACGGCGCTGGAATGCACAGCATAGGTCGCGCGCGAATTCGGGACGTCATCCCAAATATCGAACCGGCCGGCGTCTGCACCGCTGCCCTTGTCCATGCCACCACACCCTTAACGCCCAACCGACAATCAATACGCAATCATCGGACCAGCATGGCTGGCCCGTTTGCTCAGTCAGTTCCCCCCTCCTCAAGGGTTCCGGCTCAGACTTTTCGGCGGCCCGACTCCCCTGGCGCTGTCCTCACCAGGCGAGTGCTCCGGCCTCTTCACCCCGACTCGCGGGAGAAAATTGCCTATTAGTCATGAAAGCCTCGGTATTGCGCCGCAAACAACCGGCTTCCCCCATTGGGCGAGCTTGAAAATCAACCATATTGCATGGGGATTCCTGTGATGAGGCTGTTACGAAATCGAACAGGTTTGTTGCGTCGCACAATCGTAAGCACGCGAACTTTCTGTCACCGGTTTCGCCTGCCAGCGGGTAAGGTGTGCCACCCATTACGGCGCCTGCTGCCAAGGCTTTCCACGCCGCTCTTCGCAGGCGAGCCCAGCATCGCCTTGCCGCCGCTCACGGGTCTGGCTAGGTGAACCCATCGCATAGCCGCCAGCTCACGGAGACGGCCCCCGCATGGTCGCCCACTTCACGCCGGAAAAGCCTGTCGTTTCCGCCGAATGGCTGCTCTCGCACCGGACCGCGCCGGACGTGCGTGTGCTCGACTGCTCATGGTTTATGCCGGGCTCGCCCCAGACGGGAAAACAGATCTACGACGCCCACCACATCCCGGGCGCCCGGCACTTCGACATCGACGATATCGCCGACACCACCATCCCCCTGCCGCACATGCTGCCGCCGCCGGAGAAGTTCTCCTCGCGCGTGCGCCGCCTCGGCCTCGGCGATGGCCATCGTATCATTTGCTATGACCAGAACGGCTTCCTGGCGTCCGCGCGCGTCTGGTGGATGTTCAGGGTCATGGGCCATGGCGATGTCGCCGTGCTTGATGGCGGCTTCAACGCCTGGCGCGCCGCCGGCGGCGAAGTTGAAGACCTGCCCCCGCATTTCGTGGCCGACCGCCACTTCACCGTCCGCCCGCGCCGCGACCTCGTGCGCGACCTCGACCAGGTGAAGCAGGTTGTCTCTAGCGGTGGCGGCGCACAGATCGTCGACGCCCGCTCCGGCCCGCGCTTCCGCGCCGAAACGCCTGAGCCCCGCCCTGGCGTTCGCGGCGGCCACATGCCGGGCGCGTTCAACGTTTACTATGGCGACCTCATCGGCGCCGACGGCCGCCTGAAGCCCGAGACCGATCTCCGCGCCGCTTTCACCGCGGCCGGCGTCGATCTCGCCAGGCCGATCGTCAACACTTGCGGCTCCGGCGTCACCGCCGCGATCGTCGCACTGGCGCAGGCGATGCTCGGCCATGACGATGCCGCCGTTTATGACGGCTCGTGGAGCGAATGGGGCCTGCCCGACAGCGGCGGCGAAGTCGTCACAGGCTGATCGATGAGCTCCGGCACGGACAAGGGTAAAGGCAAGTCCGGCAAGCGCCGGCTCTCCACGCGCCTCACGCACGCCGCCCGAGACCGCAAGCTGACACAGGGCGGCGTTAACCCCGTCGTCCAGCGCGCCTCGACCGTCATCGTCGAAAGCGCGGCAAAGCTGTTCGAGCCGGGCGGCTGGACCTATGGCCGCCACGGCACGGCCACGCACGAAGCCCTGCGCCAGTGCCTGTCGGAGATCGAAGGCGCAGAACATTGCGTCCTCCTGCCCTCGGGCCTCATGGCCTGCATTGTTCCATTCCTCGCCCACGCCGAAGCCGGTGGCCACGTCCTCGTTAGCGACACCGTTTACGGCCCCACGCGCCGCTTTGTTGATCGCATGCTCTCCCGCTGGGGCTGTGAGGCCACCTATTTCGCGCCGGGCATAGGCGCAGGCATGGAAAAGCTGATGCAGCCGAACACGAAGCTCGTCTTCGTGGAAAGCCCCGGCTCGATGACGTTCGAGATCGAGGATGCCCCCGCCATCGCCCGCGTCGCCGCCGCCCACGGCGCCGTCAGTGTGATGGACAACACCTGGGCCGGCGGCGTCTTCCACAAACCACTGGACCTTGGCTTCGACCTCTCGGTGCAGGCCAACACCAAATATGTCAGCGGCGGCGCGGATATCCTCAACGGTGCGATCCACCTCAACGACGACAAGCTGCTGGCCCGCTTGAAAGACACCGTCGCCGACATCGGCTCCAACGTGTCCTCCGACGACGCGTTCACCATCCTCCGCGGCGCCCGCTCGCTGCAGCTCCGCATGGAGCGGCATCAGGTCTCCGCTCTCCACGTGGCGCTCTGGCTAGAGAAGCATGCCAAAGTAAAACGCGTCCTCCACCCTGCCCTCGACTCCGATCCCAATCACGGCCTCTGGAAGCGTGATTTCACGGGCTCTTCCGGCCTGTTCAGCATTGTGCTGGAGCCCATGCCCACCGCGAAGGTCCACGCCTTCCTCGATGCGCTGAAATTCTTCGGCCTCGGCTTCTCCTATGGCGGCTTCGAAAGCCTCGCCATTCACTGTGACCCGCAGCTCAAGCGCACCACCTACACGCCAGACCTCGGCGGCCCGTTGATCCGGCTTTCTGTGGGACTCGAAGACCCCGAAGACCTGGTCGACGATCTCGAACAGGCGCTGGAGGCAATCTAGCCTCTGGACCGCCGGGCCCCTGCCCGGCAGCCGTTGCGAAGCAACGAACCTTTTCCAGCACTGAGAGATCGCGTCGCTATGCGATGCGCTGCCGGGCGGGGGCCCGGCGATCCAGATAAGTCCAGATGCAGAAACGCCCCGCACCCGAAGGTGCGAGGCGCTGGCCCCCCGGCCATTCCGTTCAGAGCTCAGGGCTCCTGATAGTATTTCGCGTAGGCGCCGTAGGTCGCCGCCGAGTAAGCGTGGTGAGCGCGCTTGCGCAGGTCCACGAAGGTCAGCACGACGCCGGCCACGTTGGCGTGGAAGTCGCGCAGGATCTTCATCGTGTCGCGCAGCGTGTTGCGGTGCGTCTTGCGCCAGCGCGTCGCCACCACAACCTGGTCCACCTTCGATGTCACCACCCGCGTCTCCGCCATCAGCAGGATCGGGCCGGTGTCGATGATCACCAGGTCATACTGGGTCTGCAGCAGCAGCAGCAGCGCATCGAAAGCCCGGCTGCCGAACACGTCGCGCGGCGTATGCTTGCGGTCCGACAGCGGCAGGATATGCAGCCCCGTCGGCTCGTCCGTCTGCACCACGTCCTCGAGCTTGGTCTCGCCGAACAGGTATTCCAGCAGGCCAGATTCGCACTTCGCGCCCGACGTCTCCGTCAGCTGGCGCAAGCGGATGTCGCCGTCGATCACGATCGTCTTCGTGCCCGACATGGCGGCCATGCGGCCAAGGCAGAAAGTCATGCTTGTCTTGCCTTCGCTCGGCAGCGAAGAGACGACGGCCACGGTCTTCGCGGCCTTGTCGATATCGGCGAACATGATCGACGCGCGCAGGTGCCGGAAGCTTTCGGCAAAGCCCGAGTGCGGTTTCTCGATCAGGTAATCGCCCGGCGCCACTTTCGTCTTGTTGAAACCGCCAGCGGCCGGCAGCAGCGGGATCTGGCCGATATACGGCACACCCGCCACCTGCTCCACTTCCTCCGGCGAGGACATGTAGTTGTCCAGCAGCTCCAGCACGAGACCGACGAGACCCGCCAGCGCCAAGCCCAGCATCATGCCCAGCATGAGGTTGAGGTTGGTATTCGGGAAGCTCGGCCCGCCCGGAACCGGCGCGAAGCTGTCCACCACGGCGTCGGCTTCGGTGATGCCGTCCAGCTCGTTGGTTTCCTTGAAGCGGTTATTGAATTCCTCGAACAGCGTCCGCGTCGCCTGCGCATCGCGTTCCAGCGAAGCCTGCTCAACGCCGGCGCGGTTGTTCGACGCCAGCTCGCCTTTGGCGCGGTTGAGGCTGCCCTGCAGGCTGTTGACGCGTTCGCGCGAGATCATCACTTCCTGATCGAGCGAAGACGCGATGCGCTGCAGCTCGGCGTTGATCTGCCGCTCGTTGTCCGCCTCTTCAGCCAGCACCTTCTGGTATTCGGGGTGCTTGATGTCGTAGCGGCGAACCACATCCGACTTGCGCGCCGTCAGGGCGCTCTGCGCGGCGCGCAGGTTGGAGATGGTGTTGGAGTTCTGCGCTTCGGCGATCGAGTCGATCCCGGCCCCGGCGCGCATCTGCTCGTTCATGTTGCGCAGACGAGCGCTCTTGGTCGCGTATTCGGATTGCGCCGACATCAGCTGGGCGTTCACTTCACGGATCGCCTGCTCGGTCAGCGTGTCGCCGCCCGTGCGCAGCAGTCCGGTCGAGGCGCGGTGGGCTTCCACCTTGCTCTCGGCGTCGCGCAGTTCGTCGCGCAGCTCGCCCACGCGCGCGTCCAGCCACTCCTGGGCCCGGCGCGTCGCCTTGAATTTCGTATCCAGCTGGTTGTCGAGATAAACCTCGGCCAGCGTGTTCGCCATCTTGGCGGCCGTCTTCGGGTCGTGGCTCGTCGCGCTGATCTCGATGATGAAGGTCGATCCCAGGCGGTTGACCCAGATCCCGTTGCGCACGGTGCTGATCACGCCATCGAGTTCGGACTGCTCGGCCTCGGCCGGATCCACGGGCGCAACATTGGCGGCAGCGTCCTTCTTGCCGAACGGCAACAGGCCCTTGAGGAACGACTTGAAGTTGGCGATGCCCTGGTCCCAGTCGCTGGGCTTGGCCTTGGCGCCATTGAATTCGGGGTTGTTGACGAGGTCTAGACGCTTCACCAGCTTTTCGATCAACGTGCGGCTGCGAAGGATTTCCACTTCCGTATCCACGATCGCGGCGTTGGCCGGCATGCCGGAAATAACGGCGCCGATGTCGACGACGTTCTGGTCGCGTGAGTTGATGATCACGCGCGCGGTCGCCGTGTAGGCGGCCTTCAGCTGGAACGTGTTGATCGCCACCACGGCGAAAACGAGCACGAAAACCGCGATCATGACGCCTAGGCGACGGCGCACGGCGCGCACGATCCGCTGGACGGTGATCAGGTTCTCGCCTTCGCCGCCGCTGCCGGAGGGCACAGGCGCGCCGCTCCGGGGATAGCTGGTGGTGACATCAATGGGATAGACCTTGTTCACCGGTCTTTCTCCGAACACGTTACGCTGCGCCTGTGCGGCGCGGGGAAGTTTACGGGTAGACGCGGATGCCCGCGCTGATCACGTTCTGGTTCATCTCCGGGCCGGCGCTGAGGCCGCTGGAGTCCTGCTGGCGGGTCGACGCCTGGAGTTCAAGGCGCGCATTCTTGTTGAGCTTCCACGCCGCGCCGATGGCAAGGCTTGTCGCCTTGTCTTCGCGATCGATCGAAGCGCCTTCGTATTCAGCGTTCTCCTGGCGCAGCGTCCCGAACAGCAGCACGTTGCGCAGCAGCTCGTGATCGACGCGGATGCCAAAGGCGGTGCTCACCGCCGTTGCAGAGTTCGCAAGACCTGGGTCGAACGCGCCACGGTTGGCCGAGAAGGTGACAGTCGTCAGCTGCGTCGGGAACCATTGCACGTTGGCCGAAACGTTGAGACCGCTGGTGTTTCCATAGGTCGCCACGTCGCGTTCGTCCTTGAACGAACCCACGGCGATCTCGCCGCGGAACGGGGCAGCCAGCTCGAAGTTCACGCCGGCGTCTACCGTGGTGCGCGTGCCATCGCGATCCGACAGCGAGTAGTCCTGTTCCTCGCGGCGACTACGCACGAACATCGCGACATCCGGCGAGATCGCGTAGGAGACGCGGGCTGAAACGTAGGTGTTCTGGTTGTTGCGGATCTGTTGCACTGCCTGGTTGAAATCCTGGTCGGACATGCCAACCGTACCTTCGACCTGGATGCGGTCCTGGCGATACAGCGCCGAGACGAACACGCCGGCGGCGTCGAACGACGCCGGTTCGGCGCCGACAAACGATGCGGCTGCGTAACGCGGCTCGGTCACGTGTCCGCCATCAACGCCAGCGCGAAGCTGGAAGTTGCGCGTAACGTCCACACGACCATTCAGGAAGGCCGAATAGTCCGTCGCCGTTTCGCTGTCGTTCCTGGAGTATTCGCGGTGATCGACACTGACGCCGGCGGCCAGCTCGTGCGACGTCCAGTTGGAGCGCGCTTCCACCGTCGGCTGCAGGCGGATGATCGTGTCGCTCCGCTCATTGTTCGGCGAGGCGAAAACGTTGTCGTTGTATGCCGCCGAAGCCCCGAGGCTGGCGTTGACGTTGAACGTGCCGACGCGCACGGGCTCCGGATCAAATTCCGGCTGGCCACGCTCGGTCACCGAGGTGTAACGGCCGCGGAGGAAGGGGTTCTCACCATCCTGCGCCATCGCGGCGGGCGCGAGGAACGCCGCAACGGCGGTGGTGAGCATCAGGCCTTTGATAACGGACTTCGTCATGGGGGCATTCACCTGTGGGAGGCTGATTGATTTCGCGGATCAGGTAGCAAGATCGGGGCCGAACTGGCCGTTCTCTCGCCCGGAGGTTGATTCAGAAGACTTTTGAGCTGGCGTCCCGTCATGGTTTATGGCCCGCTTACCGTGCCGCGTGTCAGATTGCGCGGAGGTGGACCCACCTCGAACCGCATTGACCCGGCGTGTGTCTCGGCTTCCTGGAAGGTCTGCGCCATGCGTTCCCGCGCCAGCGCCGCCGCCGTGGGATCCGCCGCCAGCCCCGTTTCCGAAAGCCCGGCCGCCTGCGCGGACGCCGCCGAGCGGATCGGCGCACACACGTCCATGTTCACCGCCAGCTGGCCCAGCGCCGTAATCAGCTCGCGCGTGCTCGCTGCGCTGCGATAGACGTTTAGGGACAGGTAGCGCGTGGCGTCGGGGATCGTGCACGGCACGCCCGCCTGCAACATCGTTGTCAGTCCGCTAACCACGTCCGGCTCAGGCGCCAGCTGGGGCGCCGGTGGCTGTGCACCGGCTACACCGGCAGTAACCAGCGCGACCAGACCTGTCAGTGCCCCTCCTGCCGTCATGGCGAGTTTACGCATGCGGTAGACTCCAGGACGAAAGGCTAGAAGAAACGCTCGCGGATGCGGATCGTGTCGCCGGGCTGCACAGGCGTCGTCGGCGTCAGGTCCACTTCGCGTTCGTTGGGATTGTCGGCGCTCTTGATCAGGATGCGCACCTTGTCGGCGCGATAGGTGAAATCCCCCGCGCTGGCGATGGCGTTCATCACGGTCAGGCCAGCCGAGAACGGGTACTCGCCCGGCTTGTTCACTTCGCCGAGAATGTAATACGGGCGGCCCTTGACCAGTTCGGCGGTAACCTTCGGGTCACGCAGCCAGCCGTCTTTCAGCCGGTTCTCGAGATTGGTGCTGGTTTCGCTGAGCGTCAGCTTGCCCACCACCACCTGCCCCACCAGCGGCATGGTGATCTGGCCATCGCCATCCACCACATAGGCGCCAGAAAGATCAGCTTCGCCGAACACGGTAACCTTGATCTCGTCGCCCGAACCAAGCCGGTAGCTGGGCGTGCTGCTACCCGCAGCCCCGGGATCCTTCGCGTTGCCCGAGGCCGGGCCCGAGGCGCACGCGCCGAGCACCGCCACGCCAAGGGCGGCGATCGCCATCATCGTTGTCCGGACCAGGTTCATTCCATGCCTCCAGTTACGTTCCCGTCGCGGCCTTCGATTCAAGGGCGGCGCCAGTCGAGAGAAATTCGATGCTGTCATGCTCAAACCGGGCCGCGGTGAGCCGTCCGCTGATATAGGCGCCCGTATCCAGTCCCACCCGGCGCGCATCCTTGTAGGGACGGGTCGCCGGCGTATGGCCGTGAACCACCGTCACGCCCAGCGGCCGGTTGTCGTTAAGAAAGTCGTCGCGGATCCACAGCAGGTCGTATTCCGTCTGCTGGTCGATACCGACGCCGGGCCGCACGCCGGCATGCACAAACAGGTAATCCCCCAACCGCACGCTGACCTGCAATCGCGACAGGAAGCGCAGGTGTTCCGCCGGCAGCACGCGCGCCAGGTCGGCCGACGCCGCCGCCCATTCCTCGCCTGCAACACGCGAGCGCGGCGTGCGCACGCCGTAGGAGGCCAACGTCTCCGCCCCGCCATATTCCGCCCAGCGCGGACCTGCCGAAGGTTCGCGCAGGAACTGAAGCATCGCCGCCTCATGGTTCCCTTTAAGGAAATATGTCTCGAAAGGAGACACAAGTTCGCCCATCAGGAGATCAATTACCTCCCGGGACTGCAGGCCCCGGTCGACGTAATCGCCAAGGAAAATCAGGATCGGCTGGCCTTTGTACTCACCAACCAATGCGTCCGCCTGCAGCTGCTTCAGCAGCGCCGCCAGGAGGTCCGCCCGCCCATGAACATCCCCCACCGCATAGACACGGCGTCCGTCCGGAATCTGCGCGGGAGGCCCGTAATCGATGGGTTCCGGCGCTTCCGGGGCCTGCCGCTGGCCCGGCGCATAACGGCCGATAAGGCGCAGACACGCGTCCTTCGCCACGCCAGCCAGGCGGCGTGCGTGGGCGACCAACCCGCCTATCCGCTGCTGCGGAACGCTCAACAGGAACTCCAGTGCAATCCGCCCGCGGGGTGCGGAAGGGTCAGCCCCACCACGCAACAGGCAAGCCACACGCGGGCGCTGAGCCAATCTGGTTCAACCACCACGTGCAGGGTTAATGCAGCTGGCCGATAGCCGCAGCCGGCACACGGATTCCGGCGCGCGCCTTGCACCTCCACGCGCATGACGCGCATCGCCTTTTTCGGACATGACGCTCACGATGCCGCTGTCCGGCGTCGTGTTCAGGGATTCCGCGATGACGGGCTGGACGTCACCGGATTCACCATGCGCCGCCGGGACGAGGGTGTTACCGGCTGGGACCCGAGCTGGGACAATGTCGATCTGGGAAAAACCTTCGACGGCGCCTACGTCCAGCGCATCAAATCAATCTTCCGGGGCGCCCGTCTCGCCGCCGCCCAGCGCGACAAGCTGGCGGCCGCCGATATCCTCTACGCCCGCAACCTCGACATGCTCGCCACCGCCTTCCTGGCGAAGCGCTACGCCAAGCTCAAAACCCCGGTGATCTACGAGGCGCTGGACATCCACCGCCTGCTCACCCGTCGCGATCCCGTAGGCTTCATTTTCCGCCGCATCGAAGGCGCCCTGCTGAAACGCACCCGGCGCCTCGTGGTGTCCTCCCCCGCGTTCCTGAAGAACCACTTCGAAAAGCACCATCGCAACCGCTACACCGCCACCCTGATCGAAAACCGCCTCGCGGCTGGCGCTGATTACGGCCCGCGGCCCGGACAACCGACCGGACGGCCCGGCCCGATCCGCCTTGGCTGGGTCGGTGTCCTGCGCTGCTCGCGTTCGCTCGGCCTGCTGCTCCACACGGCCAGCAAGCTTGGCGACCGCGTCAGCATCGTCCTGCACGGCCAGCCTGCGCTCACCGAAATTCCGGATTTCCACGCGCGTCTCGAGGGCCATCCGAACGTCGCCTTCCACGGCCGCTACCGCTCGCCCGAAGACCTCGCCGGGATCTACGCCAACCTCGACGCCGTCTGGGCCGGGGATTTCATGGAGGCGGGCTTCAACTCGCTCTGGCTGCTGCCCAACCGGCTCTACGAGGGCGGCTACTATGCCGTTCCCTCCATCGCCCCCGCAGGCACGCAAACCGCCGCTTGGGCCGATGATCACGGCTCCGGCTTCGCCCTGCCCGAAGACCTCGGCGAGACCCTGCCGCGTCTGATCGACCAGATGGCCGCCAACCCCGCCATGCTCGCCGAAAAGCGCGCCCGGCTGTTGGCCCTGCCCGATGCCACCTTCGTCGCCGAACGCGGCGAGCTGGCACGTCTCATCAACGACGCTCTCGGCAAGCCGCTACCGCCGGGACCCGAACCGCGTCCGCAACCCGTGAGGGCCCAAGCATGACTGAGCAAGGCATCACCGAGCCAGCCGTAACCGACATCCCCGTGCAGGCCGCCATGGGCTGGGACCGCCCGCGCCGCCGCACCCACGAGAGCGCGCGCCCGCGCCTGCGCGATGCGCTGCCCGCGATTGCCGCCGCCTGCCTGCTGGCGTTGGCGCATGTGATGTTTGCCGCCGTCAATCCTGTGCTGGCACTGGCGATGTCAGCCGCTTTTTCGCTCGTCGCCGTTCTGGCCGTCGCCATGGGTGGCCAGCGTAGCGTGACTCCCGCCATGCTGATCGGCCTCGCCGTGCTGATCCTTTATGGCGTCACCGGCCTCGCCGGGCCGCTCCACCGCGCCGCGCCGCACCTTGCCGTGCTGTTCGCCGCCGGCTGCATCTGGACCATCACCTATATCGCTGCGCGCAGCCGGGGCGCGCTGGATTCGGCCTGGATCGCGCTGGTCTGGACCTCCGCCGCGTATTGCATCTGGGTGCTGGTCAACGCCTCGTCCGCTGGCATCGGCCGGCCGCTGCATCCCATTGCCGGGTATTTCGAAACCCCCGCCAACGCCGCCATTATGTTCGGCCTGCTGAGCCTTATCGGCGCCTCCCGCGTTCTCCACGTGTTGAAGCAGGTGGACGCAGATGCGCTTGTCGGCATGCGCCTGATGGAACGCCTCGTCCGCGATGCGTTCGGCGGCTTCATCCTGCTGGTGCTGGCTCTCACTTGCCTGCTCCTCGCTGACTCCCGCGCCGGCATGCTGATGACGCTCGGCGTCCTCATCGGTCATGTCTGGTGGGACACGCTGCAGATCACCACGCGCGAGCATCGCGGCCGCCTTGTCCGCCTCGGCGTCGTCGCTGCGCCGCTGACGGCCATTGTGCTCTCTGCCAGCGGCCTCGCCCTCGGCTTGCTGCAGGACGAAACCATCCCGCCGGGCATCGGCCTAACCGACGAAAACCCCAATCTCCAGCGCCTCACCGCCTATACGGCTGTCTGGCTGGAAAGCCCTGTCACCGGCCACGGCCTCGGCTCATCCGGCATCGCAATCGCGCCGGTGCAGACGCTGGACAACGCCAAGGCGCTGCTCGCCCCCGGCGGCACTCACAACATGCTGCTGGCCTGGGTGGTCGAAGGCGGGCTGCTGGGTCTAGCCCTCCTGCTAACGGCTCTGGTCGCGGCGCACATCGCCATCGCCCGCACGCTCAGCACGCGTCGCGCCCCGCGCACCTTCGCCCGCCTGAGCTTCTGCGCCAGCGGCCTGTTACTGCTGCACGGCGTCACGGATTCCGCGCTGAACCTGCCCTCGGCGACCTGGCTCTACGCCTTCATCCTCGGCGCCGCGTGCGGCCTCGCGCCGTCGAAGCGGGATACGCCGCCAGCAGCCCGTTAAGGGAAGATCTTAGCGCCGCTGACCCTTCAGCAAATGTCGAAACAACCCCAGCGACCAGCTCATGTGCATGGTCGCCGAGGCCAGACCGGCCAGCAGCCCGCACAGCGAACGGTGCTTCACCGCCACCAGGACCGACGCCAGCACCAGCGCCGCCAGATACCCGCCCGGCAGCACCAGGCCCCACAGGCTGAACGGCGACACCATCAGTCCCACTACGCACGCCACCAGCGTCGCGGGCGGGATCAGCTGACGCAGACGTGGCGTCTCGCCATGCTTCATCAGCGTGCGCGCGCGGCCCTTGCCGTAGTTGAAATATTGCCGCGCCAGCCCGCCAACCGTGTCACGCGGCAGGTAGGTCAGCCTGATCCCCGCATCGAGGAATATCTTCCCGCCAGCCTTGCGCAGGCGCGTGTCGTACTCCGCGTCCTCATTGTGCGTGAACGTCTCGTCGTAGCCCTCGATGGCGAGGAAGGCCTTCCGGTCAAACCCGGCATGGTGCCCATGGTCGACAAAGCCGGACGTCTTCCCACCCCGATGCGCCGATCCGCCCGAACCCAGCGGGGTATCGACAATCCACGCATTGGCCTTCTGGAAACAGCTGGTCCCCGCCGCATCCATCGGCACGACCAGCGACGCCACGCCGCGCTGCGCCAGCGCATCCGCTACCTGCATCACATAGTCGGCCGGATAGACCGCATGCGCATCGCACCGCACGAGGATGCTGCGCCCCTCACCCGCCTGCCGCGCAGCGAGGTTAACCGCCGCCGATTGCAGCCGTTTCGGATTGTCGATCAGGCGCAGGTTCGGAAACTCGCCGCGAAGCCGCTCCACGATGGCCTGCGTGCCATCCGTGCTGCCGCCATCCGCGACAACCAGCTCGATCGCCGCCAGCCGCGTATCCCCCGCCATCAGCGAACGCACGCACGCTTCGATGTACGCCGCCTCATTGAGCGTCGGGATCACGGCGATAACGTCCGCGCCGGTAACCTGCTGGAGAGCGCCCTGGTCCGCCATCGGCAGCACTATACCGGCGGCAGGTTAACACTCGGCAGCCGTGCAGCCGGGGCGATATCCCAGGCGCGAGCGGGCGTATCGACGGCCGCACGATAGGCATCGAACGGAATGCCTTTCAGCCGCGCCTTGAAGCGCATTTCGGCCAGGAATTCCGCATTGTCACCGATCCAGCGTAGGATGTCCGCATGCTCGAAAGCCCGCTTGCGCAGCACCTCCGGCATGTAGTCCCAGTGCGCCAGAACGAAGTTGAACCGCCAGCGGATCAGCGCCTGATCGCACAACGGGCACACATCCATCGATCGCGTCAGGTTCTCCAGCGCCGCGTCGTTAACCGCACCGCCCGCATTGCGGGTGTCGAGATAGGCCAGCGTCGCCCACGAAAAGCCGCGCGACGGATCCAGCTCCACCACGCGCTTCGCCGCCACAAAGGCCGCGCCTTCATCGGGGATCGACTGGTTAAGGCTGATCTCGGCGATCGTTTCCAGGTAGTCCGGCGACTGTGCATCCGACCAGTCATTGGTCAACGCCACGCGTTGCGCCGCGGGGGTCGCATTGGCGAGGCCCCAGGCGTCGATGCGTTCCCACGCAAACCACGCCATCGGCGCCACAGCCGCAACGCCCAGCGCCATCAGCGAAAACCACGCCCAGGGCCGCCATTGCATCGGCGCGCGCGCAGAAATGTTCGGATCATCAGCCACTGGCGGCTCCATAAAGTTCCAGCGGCGCCCGTCCCATCGCCGTAGCCATCACACCCGCATGCAGATACGCGCGCACCGCAGCCCTGCGCCACCGCGCCGGCGACCACAGCGTCAGCGCCGCCTGTCCCCAGCACCACATCACCTTGGCCAGCGAAACCGCCGCCACTTTCAGCCGCGATTCACCACCGCTGAGTCGCACCAACCCATAGGTCTGCCCCGAGCGATACGCCCGGTTCGTCAACCATTTCAGGCTTGACCGCGCCGCCGTCACCGGCTCGTCCACGACCGCGTCGGCCGTATAGCCCATGGCCACGCCCGAGCGTTTCAGCGCCGCGAAGAACGTCGTGTCCTCGCCGCCGCTGCGCCCGAAAGCCGGGTCGAAACGCAGCGCCCCCACGGCCTCCCGCCGCATCAGCACATTGCAGGTGTATCCGCCATCGATCTGCCCGTTGCGGAACGGCGCGGGCGTCGAATGCAGGTCCGCCGCAGGCATCCACGCCGGCGCATCAGCCGCATAAGTTGCGATGACCTTGCCGAACACGACATCGGCTTTCGCCCGCTCCAACTCCGCCACCAGACCCGCCAGCCAGCCCGGCTGCGCAATTTCGTCATCATCGATAAAGGCCGTCAGATCCGCATCCGCCGCCTCAAGACACGCATTGCGCGCGATCGAGATATTCCGCGCCGGAGCATGAAGGTAAACGCCATCGAGCCCGTTGACCCGGAATGCGTCCGCCACTGTCTCGCGGGCGGACGGCGTGTCGTCATTGTCGGCCACGATCACGCGCATGCGAAGCGAAGGCGGCAGCTGCTGCTTCGCCAGCGAGGCGAGAAGACCCGCAACAGAAGGCCTGCGGAAGGTGCACACGCACACATCCACCCGGCGTATCTCCTGCGGAGTTCCAGCTTGGTTTGCCATTAACGGGAAGGCTGCAAGCCATGCGCCATTCCCGCCCTCGCGCGTTCACCATGGACGCGCCGACCAGCGCCTCGCCGCCAGATGTAATGTCGCGCGCGGGATGACTTCGCGCTGAACATTACGAATGTTACCCGCAGGCAACTCCCGGCGTGTTTCCACGTTCGTAAACAGGAACCATCCAGAAGGAGAAATCATGACAACCGCGACCGGCCACACCAGCGCGATCCGCGCGTCTAAAGTCATCGGCACGAGTGTCTATGCCACCAATGGCGACAAGATCGGCAAAGTCGAAGACGTCGTTCTCGACAAGCAATCCAACAACATCATGTTCGCCGTCGTCGGCTTCGGCGGCTTCCTCGGCATGAACGAGAAGTTCCACCCGCTTCCGTGGTCGACGCTCGACTACGAAAAGCAGAAGGACGGCTACGTCGTGAACGTCACCAAGGCGCAGCTTGAAGCGGCGCCCGCTGACGGCATCGATGAACTGACCCGCGCCGACGGCGATACGCTGCGCGACCGGATCTACGATCACTACCAGGCTCCGCGTTACTGGCAGTAGACCGGCACGCGCTCGATCAGCACGGCATCCGTATCTGCGCCACGGGGTCCACCAGGCGCTGATGCGGGGGCCGGATGGTCACGCAGCCCGTCCGGCCCGAATACAAAAGCCCGGGAAGCGATGCTTCCCGGGCTTCCGCTCGTCATGACGGAGGAGATCGCGTCTTGACGATCAGCTTGCGCTGGCCGGCGCGTCCGCCGGTTTCGCTGCGTCCTTGTTCCACTTGTAGATCTTGCGGATCGAGCACGAGCCGTCATAGCGCGCGTCGGTCACAAGCCTGTCGCCGCTCCCGAGGCACGAGCCGCCGCTAGCGCGCGAGACAAGCCCGATCGAGGTGAACGCATCATTCGGCTGGCACGTGCCAACCAGTTCGACCAGGTATTCGTCGCGCACGCCAACCTCGACGATCACCGACCGGCGATCATTTTCCCGCCAGTTACGGATCTGCTGGGTGAAGCAGATGTTGCGCACTTCCTCGCCCTGTCGCGGGTCGGGCTTGGCCTCGGCGGCTGCAACTGCGGTATCCGCAGCTGGAGACGCACACGCGCCGAGCATGGCGAGCACGCCGGCTGCGAAGATTGATTTCACGATGGTATTCATGGGGCATTCCCTTGTCAGGGACGATCAGCCTCGCTGGATCAGCCTGAACGTCCGATGAATGATATAGCACTCCCGCGACCGGAAACCGCTGCCATTTCAGCAAGCGCTACGTGGGAATGGAACCCGCCAGCCATCCGGACGTTGCGCCTTCCGGATCGGGATGGACGCCGCTCATGGTCAGGCAAAGACGCGTTTCGTACTTCGCGGGCATCACGCCCACGGCGCCTTTTCAGGTCGTCGAGCGCAATCCCGGCATCGTCACGGCGGCCAGCCTCGCCATTCTCGTCGTCCTCGCCGTGTGCGTCGCCCTCTCGGTCGGACGTGACTTCCTGCTGCCGATCGCCGTCGCGCTGGTGTTCAGTGTGCTGCTGGCGCCGATCTGCAAGGTGCTGGAATTCGTCTGGATTCCCCGCCCCCTCGCCGCCGTCATGTCGCTGGCCACCGCCGGTTTCGTCGCCTGGCTCGCTTTTGCGCTGATCGCCGAACCCGCCTCGCGCTGGATCGAGGACGCGCCCCAACTGATGCGCCGCGCCGAGCGCCACCTGCAGGAGCTGCAAGCCCCGCTGAAACCGCTCACCGACATCTCCAAGGAAGTCGACGGTCTCGCCATCGTCGAGCCCGCCGCTCCGGCCTCGCGCACCGTCGTGGTCAAAGAGCCGGGCTTCGCAAGCGCCATCATGGCGTCGGCGCAGACTTTCATCGTGCAGACCGGCTTCGTCTTCGTGCTGTGCTTCTTCCTGCTGATCACGCGCGAAGAATTCCGCATCAAGTTCATCGCCTTCCGGCCGACACTCAACGCCCGCGTCCGCGCCGCGCGCGTGTTCAGGGACGTCAGCCGCCGCGTCACCGGCTATATCGTCACCTTCTCCATCATCAACGTGTTCGTCGGTCTCGCGGCGGGGCTCGCCTGCTGGCAGCTCGGCCTGCCCGAACCTTTGATGTGGGGCGGCCTCGCGATGATGCTGAACTTCATCCCGTTCCTCGGCCCCATCATCATGATCGGCCTCCTGGGTTTCGCCGGCCTCGGCACGTTCGACACGCTGCTGCAGGCGTCTTTCCCTATGCTTGCCTTCTGGGCCATCAACATCGTCGAGGCCAACCTCGTCACGCCCACCATCGTCGGCAAGCGCATGATGCTGAACCCGCTGGCCATCATCCTCGTGGTCAGTTTCTGGACATGGCTGTGGGGACCTGTCGGCGGCCTCGTCGCCCTGCCCCTGCTCATCATGTTCAAGGTCGTCTGCGACCACACCCCGCAACTGCGCGTCATCGGCGCGCTGATTGGCGCCCCGCTGGTCCGCACCCCATCGGAACAGGCGCCGCCTCACCCGAAAGCGCCGGACGCCACCGCGCTGGATGCGCTGCAGGCCCGCGCCAAGCCGCCGGTTGAGGAGGCCGCGCCGGTCAGCTGATCGAGCCGCCGCCTGATCCACCAGCTTGACGAAACGCACCGCCATACGCTGACTGCGCCCATGCAACTACGCCTCGAATACCGCGACGCCCCCGTCCGCACCCCGATCACCCCGTGGGTCCACACCGGCGTCGACGCCATGTACTGGAAAGCCACCGTCTTCGATCCGCCGACGCCGAAGCCCGTGCATGGCAAGGGCTATCCCGTCTGGTTCATCGACCATCGCGGCCGCTCGCTCGTCTTCGCCTCGCCCGAAGAGATCGATCACGTCATCGACATCCTCTCCCGCAAGATACTCCCCTCCAGCCGCGAACTCGGCAAACCCCACCTCGCCGTGAACAGCCACTGGCTCTCCCGCCTGCACACAAGCTTCAAGCCTTGGAAAGTGCGCCAGGAACTGGTGAAGAAGCTCAAAACAGCGCCAATTGTATGACTTTTCCTCCTCCGAGCGAAGCTCGGGGGAGGTGGCGCGCGCGTTCTTACGCGCGTGACGGAGGGGGCAGCCGCTGAAGGATACTTTCAAGCGCGCCGTGCAGATTGTCATAGACATCCGCATTCCAGAACCGGATCACCGTCCATCCTTGCGCGGTGATAAAGGCTTCTCGTCGTGCATCGTAGTCGCGCTCTTCCGCAGTCGAATGCGTTGCGCCGTCCAGTTCGATAACCAACTTCGCCTCACGGCAGGCGAAGTCTGTGATGTAGCTTCCAACCGGGTATTGCCGCTGGAACCGATAGCCATGCAGCTGCTTGCGGCGAAGCTTCGACCACAGGATTGCCTCTGCATCCGTTAGGTCGCCACGCAGTTCGCGCGCGCGTTGCCGTGTACCGTATCGCGTCTTCAGCGGCTGCCCCCTCCGTCACGCGACGAAGATGTCGCGCGCCACCTCCCCCAAGCTTCGCTTGGAGGAGGAAAAAAGCAACACCCACGTGTCTCCTACCCTAATCTTTTCACCACGCTCTTCGGCGCCACCGCGCGAAAGCTCTGGTCGATCCAGCCCTTCATCGTCTCGATCTCGAAGTCGCTGCCCGCCTTCAGCCGCGCCGTCACCCAGCCCGACTTGCCCAGCCCATACCCCGTCGGCTCCACCCACGGCAGCGTTAACGCCATCTCGGACGACACCGGCAGCTTAACGCTCATCGAGAACTCGCCCTTCGTCCCGGCCTCGCCGCCGAACGTCGCGAACATCTTGCCCTTCACCTTCACCACGTCATGCCCCCACGGGTGTTCCAGCGTGGACTCCGGATAGGTCAGCGCGAACTTGATCAGCCGCTGCTCCGCCTGCTTCACGCTGAGCTTCACCATCGCCAGTCCCCGCCAGTTATCCGGCGATATCGTACCGGTAGACGCCATGCTCCAGCAACTCGAAGCGCGGGTCGCCGCCTTCCGGCGCCACGAACGCAGGATCACGCGGCACGAAAAAGCCCCACTCTTCCACGAACTGCCGGCCGATCGTGATGTAGACTCCATCCGGCTTCGTCGCGACGCTCTCGGCCTTCATCGCCGTGATCACCGGAAACTCATCCGTCGCAACGGACAGGATCATCCGCGCTTCAACGGCGAGGGCTGCAAGGTCGGTCTCAGGAAGCGCGCGGCTGCAACCGGCGAGGGATAGCGCGGCGAAGATCGTGGCGAACCAGACCCGCCAGCGCATCTTAACCCGCGATCAGCTTAAGCGCCCGCTCGTCGCCACGCCCCAGCGCCTTGATTGCCGTCGCCGCGATCGAACGCGCATCGAGCCCCGCGAACTCGTACATCTTGTCGGGGCTATCGTGGTCCTGGAAGACGTCCGGCAGGGTCAGCGTGCGCACGCGCAGGCCTTTATCAAGCTGCCCATGCTCCGCCAGCGAGTGCAGAACAAAAGCGCCGAAGCCGCCCTTGGCGCCTTCCTCGATGGTGATCAGCACCTCGTGGTTCTTGGCCAGCTGCGCCAGCAGCGCTTCATCCAGCGGCTTGGCGAAGCGCGCGTCCGCCACCGTGGTCGAGAGACCCTGCTTCTCCAGCATGTCCGCCGCCTTCAGGCATTCCTGCAGGCGCGCGCCGAACGAGAGGATGGCCACCGCCGTCCCCTGCTTCACGATGCGGCCCTTGCCGATCTCCAGCGGTTGCGGATCGTCCAGCATCTGCAGGCCGACGCCCTCGCCACGCGGATAGCGGAACGCAGACGGGCGATCATCGATCGCGTGCGCCGTCGCCACCATGCGCTGCAGCTCGACCTCGTCGGCCGCCGCCATCAACACGAAGCCCGGCAGCGCGCCAAGGAAGCCCACGTCAAACGAACCCGCATGCGTCGCGCCATCAGCGCCGACGAGACCCGCGCGGTCCAGCGCGAACCGCACCGGCAGCTTCTGGATCGCCACGTCATGCACGACACTGTCATAGCCGCGCTGCAGGAAGGTCGAATAGATCGCCGCGAACGGCACAAGTCCTTCGGCCGCAAGACCCGCCGCGAATGTCACCGCGTGCTGCTCGGCGATACCGACGTCGAACATGCGATCCGGGAAACGCTGTCCGAAATAATCGAGCCCGGTGCCAGACGGCATGGCGGCGGTGATGCCCACCACCTTCTCGTCTTTCTCGGCCCAGCGCACGAGTTCCTGCGCGAACACTTTCGTATAGGACGGCGGCCCGGCCTTCGCCTTCGCCTGCTCACCCGTCACGACGTTGAACTTGGTCACGCCGTGATACTTGTCGGCAGCGTTCTCGGCGTGCTCGTAGCCCTTGCCCTTCTGGGTCACCACGTGGACCAGAACCGGGCCCGGATGGTCGCGCACATTCTCCAGAACATCGACCAGCGCGTTCATGTCGTGTCCGTCGATGGGGCCGACATAGTAGAAGCCCAGCGCGTCGAACAGGTCGCCGCCCATGTTGAAGCTGCGGATCGAATGCTCCGCCTTCTTCACCAGGCCTTCGAGGCCGATCTTCCGCGTCACGCGCTTGGCGAGGTTGCGCACCTGCCGGTAGCCCTTCGAGGACACCGTCCGCGAGAGATAATGGCTCATCGCGCCGACCGGCGGGGCGATCGACATGTCGTTGTCGTTGAGGATGACGATCAGCGGCGCATGCATCGCGCCGGCATTGTTCATCGCCTCATAGATCATGCCCGCGCTCATCGCGCCGTCGCCGACCACCGCGATGGCGCGGTTGTCGCCGCCCATCAGGTCGCGCGCCACGGCAAAACCCGCCGCCGCCGAAACCGAGGTGCCTGCGTGCGCCGCACCGAACGGATCGTATTCGCTCTCGTCGCGCTTGGTGAAACCGGAGAGGCCGCCGCCCTGCCGCAGTGTGCGGATACGGTCGCGGCGACCGGTGAGAATCTTGTGCGGATAGGCCTGGTGGCCCACGTCCCAGACCAGCCTGTCCTTCGGCGTGTCGAACACCGCATGGATGGCCACCGTCAGCTCGACCACGCCCAGGCCCGCGCCCAGGTGTCCGCCCGTGACAGACACCGCGCTGATCGTCTCGGCGCGAAGCTCGTCGGCGATCTGGCGCAGCTCAGCCTTCGTCCGCCCCTTGAGGTCGGCCGGCGACTTGATCTGATCAAGCAATGGCGTTGGCGTATTCATTCCAGGATCTGGGCCCCAGCTGCTTCAGTCGACCGCTTATTGGACCAATTAGTGGCGGCGGTTGAGCACAAAGTCGACCGTATGAAGGAGAGAGTTCGCCCGCGTGCCAAAAGACGCCAGATGCTCCTTCGCCTGTGCGGCGAGATGGCGCACCTGCCCCTTGGCGCCGTCAACACCCAGAATGGAAACGAAATTCACCTTCCCGGCGTCGGAATCCTTGGCCGCCGCCTTGCCCAGTTCCGCGGGGTCTCCCTCCACGTCGAGCAGGTCGTCCACGATCTGGAACGCCAGCCCCAGGTCGTTGGTATAGCCGGCGATCGCCTGCCGCTCCTGTTCCTGCGCCCCGCCCAGCAGCGCGCCGACCTCCCCGGCCAGCGTGATCAGGCACCCGGTTTTCAGCCGCTGCATCCGCGTCAGCACCTGCAGCGGGTCTTCACCCTCTGAAATCGGGTGCATGTCGATCATCTGCCCGCCGACCATACCGCGCGCGCCCGAAGCCAGCGTCAGCTTCTCCACCAGCTTGCACCGCATCAGCGCATCGCGATGCGTTTCGGGCGACACCATGATCTCGAACGCCAGCGCCTGCAGCGCATCGCCCGCTAGCACGGCCGTCGCCTCGTCGAACGCCTTGTGCACGGTTGGTTGCCCGCGCCGGTAATCATCGTCGTCCATGCACGGCAGGTCGTCATGGATCAGCGAATACGCGTGCATGCACTCAACCGCCGCCGCGCCGCGCAGCAGCGATTTCTCCTGCGCGCCGAACATGCGCCCGACTTCGATGGTGATGAACGGGCGCAGCCGCTTGCCCTTGCTCAGCGCGCCATGCCGCATCGCCCGCATCAGCCGCGCTTCCGGCCCCGAGGCCGGCGGGATCAGCTGGTCGAGCGCAACCGTGATCCGGTCCGCCACTTCGTTCAGACGCTGCTCGAACGCCGGATCGACGCTATAGGTCATCCGCCCGCTCCACGCCCTTCGGGCCGTCGGCGCCCAGCACGATCTTCTCGACCTTGAGTTCCGCTTCCTTGAGCCGCTTCTCGCAATGCGCCTTCAGCGCCGCGCCGCGTTCATAGATACGGATCGAATCCTCGAGCGGCACATCGCCAGCCTCAAGCTTGTGCACGATCTGCTCGAGCTCGCGCAGCGAGTCCTCGAAGCTCATCGTTGCAATATCTGCGGCCTTCGCCTCTGGCATTCCCATCTCCAAAACGCGCGCCACCATATGCGCATCCGCCCCCGAGGCAAGCGCACTGAAGTGGAGCGCCGCCCCTTACTCCAGCACCTTCTCAACTGCGTAATTGTGGATCGCCACGTCGCCGATCATCAGCTCGCGCCGGTGCAGCTTGACGAACCCGCGCGTCAGGAAAAACCGCAGCGCGGCTTCGCTGGCTTCCGAATAGAGCCGCGTCATCCCGCGCTGGCGCGCAATGGCTTCCAGCGTTGCGTACAGCAGCAGCACAAGCCCCGTGCCCGCCGCTTCCGGCGCGCAATAGAGCATGTCGACATGACCATCCGCCTCAAGATCAGCGAAGGCAACAGGCTGGTCGTCATCATCCGCAAGCACAATGAACACACGCCCATCGCTCGCCCGCGCCTGAAACGCCGCCGCATCCGGCGCACGCCCCACCCACGCCGCCACCTGTTCCGGCGAATAGTCGCGCGGCCCGAGCTCTTCGATGGAACGACGGAACACACGCGCGACGCCCGCGGCATCGCGCGCCTCATAGGCGCGGATCCGCATGGCTATTTCTTCTCGTAGACGCGGAACGACCAGTACTTGTCGCCGCCATCGTGCACATTGGCCCAGCCGCGCCGCTTCAGCTGCGGCCGCAGCATGCGGTTGAACCAGCCATGCGCCGCCAGCACCACATCGCGCCCGCCGGAATGCTCCGCCGTCTTCACAAGCAGCTCGGCCGCCTTCGCTGCGCGGCGCTTGGCGTCCCGCACATGCTCTTCCCCGCCCGCATGCCCCATCATCCAGAGCAGGCGCGCAATCTTGTTCCAGTTCTTGGGCCGCATCCGCCCCACCATGCGCGGCGGCGGCAACGGCGCCTCGTTGAACATCGCATCGTGTTTCACTTCACGTCCGCGCCCGAGATGGCCGGCCGTCTGGATCGCCCGCGGCCGCGCACTCGACAGGATGATCGCGTCATCGTTGACCGCGTTCAACAGCGCGTCAGGGCATTTCTGCCCTTCCTTCAGCGAGCTGAGTTCGTACTTGTCCCACCAGGCCTTGTAGTCGCGCCAACCCATTGGCGGACCTTCCTTGGGGATCACCTGCGGGCGGCCATGGCGCACCACAATGATCCGCCCGGGAGGCGCCGCCTTGCTTGGCTGGTCCGCTGGTTTGACGACTGCGTCCATGGTCCTCGGCGGTGTGCCACGCGCAGCAGCCCCCCGGCCAGCCACGCTTCCTCAGCGGTGCTTAGAGCATACCGGCGGAAATCCAAACCCGCTTGTGCGGACAGGCATCAAAGCCCCCGAAAACAGCGGAGTTTGCCCGGCTGGCCACCCCGGCCGTGCTCAGGGAATCGGCTTCAACCGCGATTTGCCGCTACAGTCCCTTCCAGAGCCGCCCTTCCGGACATTCCGCACCCGGCGCCTGCTTGCAGCCGTGCAGCGTGAACAGAACCGTCTCGGCGCGGCCGATCAGGTAGTCCATCGGCACGAAGCCAACCGCATCCAGCGTCCGGTCTTCCGTCAGGCTGATGGCGCCCCTCAGCGGCCACGCCTCGGGGAACTGTGTCGCCATGCGGCGATGGCCCGACGGGGCGCGGCTGTCTTCGGAGTTGTCGCGGTTGTCGCCCATCATGAACACATGGCCCGGCGGCACCTTGAACAGCGGCGTTTCGTCGAGCGAGAGCGAGTCGGAGAACTCGTGGATCAGGTAGGTCTTGGTGTTGGCGCCCTCGCCCGTCGGAATCGTTTCGCGATACTCGGTTGCGGTCTGCAGGCTCATATTGTCTTCGGGGATATAGGTCGTCGTGCGAACCTTCTCGCGGTTCACCATGTTGCCGTTCAGATAAAGGTGCCCGCCCTTCACCTGCACGGTATCGCCCGGCAGGCCGACCAGCCGCTTGATCATCACCTTGTTCGGATCGTGCGGATGCTGGAACACGATAACGTCGCCGCGCTTCGGGGTCGAGGCGAACATCCGCTCGCCGTCCACACACTCTTTCGACTGCTCGGCGTTCGCCGCTTCCGGGCACGTCTTGTCGCCCATCACCAGCATGCCGACCCCGAACGGGATCGAGTTGCGGTTGTAGCCATATGCAAACTTCGCCACCGCCACCCGGTCGCCAACCTGCAGCGCCGGCACCATCGATTCCGACGGGATCGAGCGCAGCTCATAGACAAAGGTCGAGAACAGCAGCCAGAACGGAACGAAGATCGCGATGGTCAGCGCCGTCTCACGGAACTCGTGAAGCAGCTTGCCCTTCATGTTCTTCTTGGGCGCGCCCTCTCCGCCCTCGCCTTCAGCGGCCGGCTTGTCGGTCGCCGGCTGGTCAGCCGAGGTGTCACTCATCTACAGGTTCCTGGGGCCGTGAAACGCTTGAAAAGCCCTGTTCGGGCCACGGGGGCTATACGTTATGCGTCTGCCGCCGCCGTCAAGCCGCCCGCCTGTAGAGTGTTGTCCCGCCAACCTGTTCCGACACCACCTGCCCCCGTCCGATCAGGCAGTTCAGGTGCGCAATGGTCTCTCCGGTGGCCATTCCCAGCGTGTCCCGGTCGATTGCCCGGGCAAACAGGGCGCCGAACAGGTCAATGGCCCGGGCGGGCTCGCCCAGCCGGGACAGCAGTCGGGACATCCCCGTTTCATGCCCCTCGACCAGCAAATCCAGCCGTTTGTGCGCGCCATAGAACGGCTCGTTGTGCGCCGGCAGCACAAGCACCCCTTCCGGGATGATCCCCTTCAGCTTCCGGCATGAATTGATCCAGTCCGCCAGCGGGTCCGCCGTGGGCTCGGTCGGGAACACGCTCACGTTCGAGGATATGCGCGGCAGGATCTGGTCGCCCGAAATGAACACGTTGATGTCCGGCTGCCAGAGACACGCATGCTCCGGCGAATGGCCGCATCCCGTGACAATCCGCCACGCGCGCGCGCCGATCGAAATCTCTGCGCCATCGCTCAGCCGGTGGAACGCATCCGGCAATTGAGACACCGCCTTACCGAAGCCGCCGAACCGGTCGACATAGCGATCGAGGTCTTCCTGCTCCCATCCCGCCGCGCGATAGAATTTCACGCCCGCTTCCGGCGCCTCGCGCCCCGTGTCCGCCACCAGCATGCGGCAGGAAATGTATTCAAGACGCGAGATCCACAGATCGCACTGCCACTTCTTCGTCATCCATCCGGCCAGCCCGATGTGATCGGGGTGCATGTGCGTGACAATCACGCGCTTCACCGGTTTCCCGCCCAGCTCGTTCTCGAAAATCGTGCGCCAGTGCGCCTTGGTCTCTGAATTCGGAATGCCGGTGTCCACCACCGTCCACCCGTCGCCATCTTCCAGCAGCCAGAGATTGATCCACTTCAGCGAGAAGGGCAGCGGCATCCGCACCCACTTCACGCCCGGCGCCACTTCCATCACCGTCCCCGGAACCGGCGGCTCCGCAAACGGATAATCATAACGCACGCGCTCGGTCTTGCCTTCGAAGCCATCCATCGGAGGCCTCCTCATTTGCTGCAGTGCAAGCGTAGGCGCGGTTGCCGGGGGATGCAAACGGGGTCAAAGCGGCCCCTGCCTCAGCGAAGAATTCCAACACCTCGAAGAAAATCGATCAAGGCGGACCACGCGCCAGAGAGCCCGCCCTCCACGAAATCTCGAGCAAAGATCCATAACATTGAACCCGCAACGGCCAACAAGACGACCAACAAGGTCAACCAGATGGATCGCGGCCATCGAGAACCGGCGGCTGGACTCGCAATCGAAGATGCGGCTTGGACGACCTTATAGGACTCATCGAGGCGGGCATTCGCCCTGGTAGTTCTAGCAAGCAGCTCCCGGGCTTTGGCCCTAATGGCATCATAGGGCTCTTGCCCGCTAGGATAGCGAGCCGGAAGCTTTATCAACTCATCGATTGCAAACCTGACATCGCGATCAAGAGCGGCTCCAATATCGGATCGGATCTGACGCTTCTCACGGCCATACATAGCCAGCTCTGAATACTGCGACGGAGTAAAAATGCTTCGGCCATGCTGCCGAAGAAAGTCCTCCAGCTCGGTCAATGCGCTGGAAACGTCCGTCGAACTGTAGCGAAAGCGCGCAAGGGCTTCACTCCTTGACATGGTTGTCAGGCGGCCGTGTTCCGCTAACTCCTCAAGAATGGGAATTGTTGCTTGTGGGTCGAAGTACAGAGCGTGAAGCTTTTCCGCGAGCTGCTTGAGCGCGTTTCCCACGTTTCGATTTTCAATCGAAACCGCGATATCGAGTGCCTGATCGACTACACTTCGAATGTCCACGTAATCCCCCCGCCCTGGGACTGGTGGTAAGGCACCGAAACAAAAGCACAATCACAAAGCATCACTAGATGCAGGAGTGCAGTTGCGCCCAGATACCCCCGCCTTTTCTACAGATCATCCACCAGGAACGTGAAAATCGCCTGGTCCGCCATCGCCGACACCTCGAACATCGTCAGCGCCGTATCGATGGCCTCGTCGGTCTTCGGGATACCCGCCGCGATCAGGCCCTTGCGCATCTTGCCGGTGAACTCGACGTCACTCCGCCAGTCGGCCTCGAAGAACTTGTCGTGCTCCTCGTCGCTCAGCGCGTCATAGACCCCGAACATTCCCTTCAGCGCCTTCGCCGAAGCGCCCGCCGCGCGCAGGTCCTTGGTAAGATAATCGATCACCGAGCCATAGAGCCCCATGTCCGCCATCGACGCCGACTTGCTCAGCGTCACCTTGTGCGCGGCCGCGCACTCCGTCGTCGTGCGGTCCAGCACCACCGCCGACCGCCCGATCAGCTCTTCCGGCGTGTCATCATAGAGGAACACCTTCGCGACCATGTCCGCGTCGCCGCTCGTGGCCAGCGTGTTGTAGACGCAGAACATCCCCGTCGTGTCGTCCTTCGCGCCCGCCGTCGGCTGCGCCTGCGCCACGCCTGCCCCGCCCGCGGCAATCGCCACAGCCACAAGACCCGCCCGCCAAATTCCAGATTTCATCCGTCACGACTCCTGCACGGCCGGAATATCTTCATATTCAGGCATGGAGGTCCAGCCCCGGATCACATCAAGCCGCAGCAGCCTACTGATAGCACTGCAGCAGCACGGTCGAATCCCGCGCGATCTCCGCCAGGTCCACCTTGTCCTTCGGCGTGTTCGAGACCTTCCGCTCATACGGAACGTCGTTCGCGTCGAGGAAGGTCACCACATTCTTCAGCGCGATGCCGAAGTTCACGTTCTGCGGAATGTCGCCCACTTCCTGCTGGATGTTCATGGCGTTCAGCTTCGACACCACCACGCCGATCACATTGCCCGACGTATCCAGCACCGGCCCGCCGCTATTCCCCGGCTGCACCGGCGCGGTGAACTGGAAGCGGCGATCATCATCGCCCATCCCCAGCAGCGCCGACACCGTGCCCACCGTCACATTGATACCCGAGGAAAGAATGCCGCCCAGCGGATACCCCGCGATCAGCACGTCCTCCGCCAGCCGCGCCGCCCGTCCGTCGCGCAGCGCGAGATGCGTCACCGACGCCGTCCCCTTTAGCAGCGCGAGATCTTCCTCAACCTGCACATCCAGCACCTCAAGCTGCGCGCCGCTCTTCAGCGTCACCATCTTGCAGCCGTCCACCACGTGCGCGTTCGTCACCATGTAGCCGCCCGGCGCGACGTACCACCCCGTCCCGGTCGCCGAAATCTCCATCTTCGGCGCACGCGGTGTTGAGCTTGGCTTCTTGTTCGATTTCGACTTGCGCGAGGGCGGGATCGCTGGCGCGGGCGAGGCATCCGCCACCTTCGACGACTTCAGATCGATCCACTTCAGGATCGTGTCCGTCGTCACCGCGGAAGACTCCAGCACGAACATCGCATGCTCCAGCGCCGCATCCTCGTTCGGCAGCCCCGCCAGAACCAGCGCGCGATACATCTTCTTCCTGAACGCGTAGTCTTCCTGCCAGGCGGTGTCGGTGAACACCGCCGTGTCCTTGTCTTCCATCACGCCGAACAGCTCGAACACGGCTTCCACCTGTTCCTGCTTCACGCCTCCGGCCAGCATGTCGCCGGTCACCACCTCGACGACCGAGCCATGAATGCCGATCATCGCGCCCATCACGCTGGTTTCCGTGTCCCAGCCATAGCTCTGGGCGCAGGCCTTCACCGCGCTGTCGAGGATCGCGTCGATCTTGTCCGCATCCTCCGCGGTCGCGTCCGCCGAAATCCACACATCCGCGACGCCATGAAACTCGTCCGTCTGCGACAGCACGTCGAACACGCAATACAGCTCCGGCTGCAGCGTGCTCATCAGGCTGGTGAAATCGTCATCCTGCGCAAACGCCGGCGCTGCGCCCAGCATCCCTGCAGCCAGCACGGTCGTCGCCAGCACGCGCGCCGTCCAGCTGGTCAGCCGGTTAGCCCTGCCGCGGATGGTCATGTCCCCTGCTCCCGGCGATCCCCATCGCCTCTGTATATAGAGTGCGCCAACGCTAGCCCCCGCGCCGCCGCCACGCCAGCGTCCGCACCCGCGCGACTGCCAAAAAGATCAATTTCGCGTCAGCCGCGCGCAAGCCGCCCCGTCATACAGCGGTTGCCCACTGGACGCGGGCCCACGCCCGACACACTTTCGCCCCGCTGCGGGTCCACCCGCACACATATGTAAGGGAGACACCTGATGCGCCGGATTCTCGCAAGCCTCGCCGCCATTACGCTGCTGACTGCCCCGGCCGTCGCCCAGACCGCCCCCGCCGGCGACTACGCCGTCGACAAGACCCACGCCACCGTCCAGTGGCAGGGCCTCCACAACGGCCTCTCCTGGTACACCGCCCGCTTCACCAGCTTCGACATCAAGCTGAACTTCGACCCGGCCGACGTCACCAAGTCGAAGGTCACCGCCACCATCGATCCGAAATCGATCGAGACCGACTTCACGAAAACCCGCCCCGCCGGCAGCACCACCGACTTCAACAGCGAACTCGCTACAGGCGAGCGCTGGCTCAACGGCAACAAATTCCCGCAGATCACCTTCGCCTCCACGAAAGTCACCAAGACCGGTGACAACACCGGCACGATGACCGGCAACCTCACCTTCCTGGGCGTCACCAAGCCGGTGACCCTCGCCGTCACCTTCAACGGCTTCAAGTCCTTCCCGCCCCCGAAGAAAGCCAAGGTCGGCTTCACCGCCACCGGCAAGATCAACAAGACCCAATGGGGCATGAGCTCCGGCGGCCCCATCGCCGACGACATCAAGATCGAAATCAACGCCGAGTTCGATCAGAAGTAGCGAGCCGAGGCCTGTTCGCCCCGCCCCCCCCGCTCATCCCGACGAACGTCGGGATCCAGGAACCGTGCAGCTGGAGACACGGGCTTGAAGCTTCAAGCCTGAACAAGACGCACCCTCAGCCCTGGATCCCGACGTTCGTCGGGATGAGCGGAGACAGGCCTGCGCCTAACCCCACATGCTGATGCCCGCGTAGAGATCATCCCAGCCGGGATTTCTCTCTTCGATCAGCTGGATTTTCCACGCGCGCCGCCACTCCTTGAGCTGCCGCTCGCGGGCAAAGGCCTCGTCACGCGTATTGAAAGCCTCGCACCACACAAGCTGGTCACAGTCATACTTGGCCGTGAACCCTTTGAAGCTCTTCGTCTTGTGCTGCCAGATGCGTTCAACGAGGTTGTCGGTATGCCCGACATAAATCGTCCCGTTCTTCCCGCTCGCGACGATGTACGTCCAGAATGGCTTCGGCGTGCCCATCCTCATTTCCCCAAGGCGCGACCCTAACGTTCCGCTCGTCCCGACGAAAGTCGGGACCCAGGGATCACGCCAAACCTTGTCCCGCCCTGAAGCTTCGCTTCCCACCCCTGTCCTTGCGCAATCCCCCAAAAATACCAACGGACCTCCCCCCTCCGCGCGTGTATATAAAGACACCCACCGGAGGCTCGCCCATGCGCCTGTCCGTCTTTCTTCTCCCGCTCGCCCTCTCGGCCTGCGCGTTCACCGCCGAGCAGACGCCCCAATCGCTGAAGTCCCTGCCCACCGGCGCGTACCAGCTCGAAAAGCCCCACGCGTCGCTCTTCTTCCGCGTGAAACACCTCGGCCTGTCGAACTACACCGTCCGCCTCACCGACTTCGACGCCACGCTCGACTTCAACCCCGCCCAGCCCGCCGCCTCGAAAGTCCACGCCATCATCAACCCGATGTCGGCGCAGACCGATCACCCCACCGACAAGGACTGGGATCACCGCATCGGCGCAGACATCCTGCGCGGCACGCAGTTCCCGCAGATCACCTTCGACTCCACACATATAGATGTGACGGGCCCCTTTACCGGCCGCGTCACCGGCGATCTCACCTTCATGGGCGACACCCACCCCGTCACTTTGGATGTGACCTACAATGGCAGCATGGCCGCCGCCGCCCTCTACGAAGGCCGCCCCGCCGTCGGCTTCTCCGCCCGCGGAACCTTCAAGCGCTCCGACTGGGGTTCAAAACGCTACAGCGAATTCGTCGGCGACGACGTCGAGATCGTCATCGAAGCGGAATTCACGCGTCGCTGACCCTCTGGACCGCCGGGCCCCTGCCCGGCAGTTGCCGCGCCAGCGGCAAGCCCGCGCTCGTCCTTCGACGGACGAGCGCGGGCTTACCACCTTCCCACCAGTATCCCCGCCGTAACCCCTCTTTCGACGCCGCCCCTTTTTCGTGACATACCGCCCCCAATATCCGCCTCAGCCAATCCGCCTCAGCATGAGGGAGCCTACCATGACCGACGCCGCCACACAGGCCGCAGCCGCCCCTGCCGCGCCCCCGCCCGCCTCGGCCAGCCAGCAGCGCTACACCGCCGTCGCCATCGCGCTCCACTGGATCATCGCTTTCTCCATTCTCGGCCTCATCGCCGTCGGCTGGACCATGGAGACCCTCCAGCACGGCGATCTCGAAGCCCGCGCGCAGTATCAGTCGATCGTCCAGCTCCATAAGTCGTTCGGCATCACGGTCCTTCTTCTCTCCGTCGCCCGCATCGCCTGGCGTTTGATGAACCCGCCGCCGCCCGAGCCCGCCATGCCCGGCTGGCAGGCCTTCGCCGCCAACGCTGTCCACATTCTCTTCTATGTCCTGATGATCGTGATGCCGCTGTCCGGCTGGATCATGGCCTCGGCCTCGCCCGCCTTCGAGACGCGCTACTTCGGCCTTGTGGATATCCGCCTGCCGGTCCTGCCCACGCTGCCGATGGAAAGCCGCGAAGGCATCGAGAATGCGGCGGGCACGGTCCACGAGTTCCTGCCGTGGGTCATCCTCGCGCTCTTTGTCCTCCATGTCGGGGCCGCATTGAAGCACCAGTTCGTCGATCGCGACGGCCTGCTCGCCCGCATGGCCCCCGGCCTCTTCGGACGCACGGCGGGTCCGCCCGGCGCTGGCCGTGGCGCGACCTGGGCTTTCGGTTCAGCGGTCGTGATCTTCGCCGCCGTCGTCGGCGCATCGATGCTCGCCGCCTCGCCCACCGTCGCCCCCGCCGTAGCGGAAGAAGAGCAGCAGCCCGTCCTCTCGAAGGCTCCCGCCTGGACCGTGGACCCTGCGAAGAGCTCGCTGGCCTTCAAGTTCGGCTACATGGGCACGGAGTACACCGGCAAATTCCCCGAGTGGACCGCGCAGATCCAGCTCGACACAGACGCCGCGCCGAACCAGCAGACCCCTGTGGATGGTTACGTGCGCGTCGCCATACCCGTCGCGAAAATCAGCACGGGACAAGAGTATTTCGATGGAAACGTCGTCCAGGGCGATTGGTTCGACGTGCCGAAATTCCCCGAGGCGGTCTTCGAGGTGAAGGGCGGCGTCTACAAACTCTCCCCCACCGACTACGAGGCCACCGGCGTCCTCCACCTCAAGGGCGTGGACCATCCGGTCCGCCTCCCCTTCAAGCTCACCCTCGATGGAACCACCGCCACGATGCACGGCGAGGTCACCCTCGCCCGCATGGACCTCGGCATCGGCAAGTCGACCGCCACCGCCGGCGAGGGCGACGCCGAGTGGGTCCGCAACGAGGTGCAGGTGATCGTCGACGTCGTCGCGACGCGGCAGTGAGAGACCGCGTGAGTCACCGACTCGCACCCGACTCGACCACCGACTCGCACGCCGACTCATGCGTGCGAGTCGCTTCGCGGCGCGCCCACGAGTCGAATTTCGATACGCGCGAGCGTCGTGACTCACAAAAATGTGTGACCCTCGCGCAACAACGCGGACTCGAAATCGGACCTCGCACGACGCGCTCAACGACGCTCGCGAGGCGCCTCACGCGTCGCTCGAACACGTTCGCGGGCGCCGCAACTCACGTCTCGATGGACCACGTTTTCGATGAACTCTGATTCACATAATGCCCCGCCCAGAACCTTGAGGAGCCCTGCCCGCGTGCTCCCCGCGGACGCCTCATCGCTCGACGAAGCGGCGCGCGTGATCCTCGCCGGCGGGCTCGTCGCGGTGCCCACCGAGACCGTCTACGGACTCGCCGCCGACGCCACCAACGGCGCCGCCGTCGCCGCCATCTACACGGCCAAGGGTCGCCCCTCCTTCAACCCGCTTATCTGCCATGTCGCGAGCCTCGCGATGGCGGAGCAGTACGCAGTGTTCTCTCCGCTCGCGCGCCGCCTCGCAGAGCGCTTCTGGCCCGGCCCGCTCACGCTCGTGCTGCCGCGCAGGCCCGATGCAAACGTGTCGGAGCTAGCAACCGCAGGCCTGCCCTCCATCGGCCTTCGCGTTCCCCAACACATTGCAACTCTTGAAATTATTTCCCGCGTCGGTCGCCCCATTGCAGCCCCATCGGCCAATCCATCAGAGCAGTTGAGCCCCACAACGGCAGCACATGTGGCAGCCGGACTAGGCGCACGCATCGACCTCATCATCGATGGCGGCGCGTGCCCTGCGGGCGTTGAATCGACCATCATCGCGCCCGGTGAAGAGGCCGCCGTGATGCTCCGTCCAGGCGCCATTGCACGCGCCGAGATAGAGTTGTTCACAGGCCCGCTGAGGTCTCCCGATGCCTCCGAAGGGGTGCTCGCGCCCGGCATGATGAAGCGTCACTACGCCCCCCGCGCGCGCCTCATCACCGGCGCCGCGGCGCCAGAATCAGGCGGCGCCTACCTCGCCTTCGGGGCGCCTCCACACGGCGTCACGCCGACCATGAACCTCTCTCCACGTGGCGACCTCGGCGAGGCTGCGTCGAACCTCTTCGCGATGCTGCGCGCGCTCGATCAGACTCATGAGTCGATCTCGGTGCAGACGATTCCGGATGAGGGACTCGGCGAGGCGATCAACGACAGACTTCGAAGAGGCACTCTACTCTCGCGCGAGTCTGGTGTATGACAGATTCGTTGAGTCGGCGCCGATCGGAGTCAGCTCAACTTCAACGGGTGCGAACTCGCTAGCGGGTGACCACCGGGACCACTCAAGGAGACTTAGAATGGCCACTGCCAAAAAAGCTGCGAAGAAGCCGGCGAAAGCCGCCGCCAAGAAGCCGGCGAAAGCTGCTAAGAAGAAGAAGTAGTAGCTAAGCTCTTCGCGTTGGGCAGCCAGTCCTTGGCCAGCGCCTCACCAAACTAGAGGCCGCCCAATTTCCCGAAGACTAGTGTATTCCTCATGCCCGTCCGGTCATCCGGGCGGGCATGAACACGTTTAGGGCCCAGGTTCGAGCGCCCTTCCGCTGCGTGACTCACTGATGTCGACGCGCAAAGCCCCACCACTCTGGACCGCCGGGCCCCTGCCCGGCAGTTGCGGCGACAGCCGCAAGCCCACCCCCATGGTTCGACAGACGCTCCCTCCGGTCGCTGCTCACCATGAGGGCTTCGCACCGCTGTAATGTAGCCCTCATGGTGAGCAGGCCGAAGGCCGCCAGTTTATCCTGAGCCTGTCGAAGGATCGAACCACGAGGCCGGGCTCACTGACGCCTCCACACCCCCGCAATTCCCGGGAATTGGCGTTTCAAGTTTTCAGAACTTCACGAGCAACACCAAGGCTCTACAATTTTTTCCGCGTGTTTTTGGAAACGTGCGTCCCACACCCACCCATCCTGAACAGATACTGCGGGGATGGATCACGTAACGACCCACCTCAAACGCGACGAAGGCGCAGCCGAACCCCGGCTCTCGCCTCTCGAAGCATTTGTCGCGTGGCTCGCCAGCTTCCTCCGCACCATCGCCGGCCT
>JAOATF010000007.1 GCA_030158285.1 Hyphomonadaceae bacterium | reverse complement strand
GTTTGTGGTCCTGCCCCGCGAAGCGGGGAAGGTGGCCCGAAGGGCCGGAAGGGGCCGACTGCGAAGCAGGCGGACAGGCGTCTGATGCAACCTACGGCAGGAACTGCGAGGCGATGAGGTTGCTGCAGGCTTCCGGGTTGCCGCGCACGACGGGTTTACCGATGAGGGCGTAGCTGCCGTCCGGCTTCTTGCGGAGCTTGCCTTCGAGATCGGCTGCGCCGTAGCCGTCCGGCTTCCTGAGCCAGTCGCCGGATGTCATTGCGAGGGCGCCATCGGCGGCGATCGTGCCGGAGACCTTGAGGCTGCCGACGACGTGGCCGACGGGGCCTCCGGCGCCCGCGAGCGTGGGGAAGAGGCCGATCACGCCCGAGGCGTCGAACCCGCCGCCGGATTTCGGGGTCAGCGTGTTGAGGTCGAGATAGAAGCCGTGTTCGCCATCGGTGCAGACATAGCTGCCGCCATAGATGCCCTTCATGCCTGCGCCGTCGGCGGGGAGCTGGGCCAGAGCCGGGGCGGAGGCGCAGGCAGCGAGCGAGGCTGTGGCGAGGGCGAGTGCGGCGGTGCGGAGCAGTGTCATCTGGAGTTTGCCTCTATCGGTTGGGAGGGAGACGTCAGCAGCCTTTCGAGAGGAACTGGCCGTTGTCGAAATAGGCATCAGGGAAGCGGCCGCCGGTGCAGGCATAACCGGCGACGGAGAGGCCGTTGGGGCCGGCGATCGTGCCGTCGGACATGGCCTGTCCTTGCTCGACCGGCGTGAAGGGGAAGTCGTAGGCACCGCCTGCGGAGATTTCCTGCGTGCGCATTTCGCGGCGGCTGCAGAGATTGGGATCGCCTGCGGCTTCGACGTTTGCCTGGAAGCAGAAGCGCACGATCAGCTTCTGGTCGCAGGTGTTGCGCATGGCCCAGATCGTCTGGATGCCGCCGTCGCGCGGATATTGCTGGACAGAGATGCATTGCGCGAAGACGTCGCCGGAGCCGGCCTGCTGTGCGGGGGTGGCGCCGCCACTGCTGGCAGATGATGCGGGTGCGGAGGGCGCCGGATTGTCTGCGGGCGTGAGCGCAGCGTTGAGCAGGAACTGGCCGCCTTCAGGCAGGCACTGGCCGAACGGACCGGACGTGCTGGGGTTCTCGTAATCGACGCGGCCATTGCCGTCGACGAAGTACTCGCAGCCATCCTTGTAGAAGGACGGCATCGGATTGCGGGCATCGCCCAGGTCCGCGACGGTGAAGCGGCCGGGGCTGTCGAACTGGTCGTAGATGGTCTGCTTGGCCATGCCTTCGAGAATGCCGTTGCGGGCTGTGCCATCGTTGACGACGCGGACGGGGCCGTTTTCCCCCTGCCATTCGTAGATGATCTGCACCGGCCCCTCGGCGAGACCCTGCGCGTTGCAGCCGCCGCTGGTGGTGACCTGCAGCTTGTCCATGTCGTCATAGCCGCCCCAGCCCGAGATGAGGCCGTCGATGAACGCGATCAGGTAGCAGTCCTTGCTGAGCAGCATCGCGGTCCAGCCATCATTGCGGTTGGACATGAAGATGCGATCGGCGCCGCGTGAGGTCTGTGCGAGAGCGATCGGGATGAGCGCGCCAAGGCCTGCGACAGCCGCCAGCATCGCGGCGCGGATTGCCCGTTTCATGCGTATCGCCCCCTGAGACGCCAAAGGAGTAACGCAGGCGCGGGATTCGACAAGGGAGCGAGTGCAGCCCTGGCCGGGGATCATCCCCGGAATGAGGCTGGAATCTAGGGCGTGGGGCTGGCGGCCGGTGCTGCGGGTTGCTGGGCCTTGGCGGCGTCTTCGGCGCGCTGGCGTTCCTCGCGCGCGGCGGCTTCGGCGGCCTTGCGCTCTTCCTCCGCCTTGAGGGTGCGCGGGTCGTTGGGGCCCTCGTTCGGCGGATCGCCCCACAGCGGCACGGGACGCTCCAGCTCGCCGCGGAGGCCGCAGGCGGAAAGGGCGGCGAGGGAGGCCAGGAGGACGAGGACTGTACGCATAAGCGGCACAATCTGATGCGGCGGCAGCTGGGTCAAGCGCGCGTGCAGCAACCCGCGCCGGGAGCAAAGTGGCCGCCCCGGCGTTGGATGGACACACAAATCCGTAGCAATCCCGAGGAGTTCCGATGTCCGCGAAACCCAGCAAGGACGACATCATTGCGCTGGAGACATCCTATTGGGACGCAATGAAGAGCAAGGATGGCAAGCGCACGGCCGAGCTTTCAGGCGAGACGAGCCTGGTGAGCGGCGCGAAGGGCGTGATGAGCATCGACAAGACGAAGATGGGCAAGATGACGGAAAAGGGGAATTGGGTTCTCGAGGACTACGTGTTCGATGACGTGCAGGTCTCCATTCCCTCCGCTGACGTGGCGATCATCGCCTACACGGTAAAGCAGACGGTGAAGATGGACGGCAAGCAGCAGGAGATGCGTGCAGCCGACATGTCGACATGGCTGCGCGAGAAGGATGGCTGGCATTGTCATGCGCACGCCGAGACGATGATCGGCGGGACGCCTGAGGCCTGGGATCAATCGACGGGGGGTAGAGCGCGGGCTTATGGGCGTTAGCCCAGCTTGCTCTTCCACGCCGCCACCTGCTCGCGCACGCGGGCGGGCGCTGTGCCGCCATAGCTTTGGCGGCTTGCCACCGATGCATCGACGGTGAGAACGGCGAACACCTTGTCGGTGATGCGCGGTTCGAGTTTCTGCAGGACGCCGAGCGGGAGATCGGGAAGCGCGATGCCTTGGGTCTCGGCGGCCTTCACGGCGGCGCCTGTAATGTGGTGGGCTTCGCGGAAGGGGATGTTGAGTTCGCGGACGAGCCAGTCGGCGAGGTCGGTGGCCGTGCTGAAGCCGGAAGAGGCAGAGGCGCGCATGCGGTCGACGTTGGGGGTCATGGTGGCGATCATGCCGGTCATCGCCTGGATCGAGAGGTCGAGGCTGTCGAAGGCGTCGAACGTGGTTTGCTTGTCGTCCTGCATGTCTTTCGAGTAGGCGAGCGGCAGGCCTTTCATGATCGTGAGCAGCTGGACGAGTGAGCCCATGGCGCGGCCGGACTTGGCGCGCACGAGTTCGGCGGCGTCCGGGTTGCGCTTCTGCGGCATGATGCTGGAGCCGGTGGACCACGCATCAGACATGCGCACGAAGCCGAACTGGGCGGAGGACCAGATCACGATCTCTTCGGCGAGGCGCGAGAGATGTTGCGCGCAGATGGCGACGCTGCTCAGCGCCTCGAGCGCGAAGTCGCGGGCGGAGACGCAATCGAGCGAGTTGGCCATGGGGCGATCGAAGCCGAGGGCCTTGGCGGTCATGTGGCGGTCGATCGGGAAGCCGGTGCCGGCGAGGGCGGCGGCGCCGAGGGGCGACTCGTTCATGCGGGCGATGGCGTCGGCGAAGCGGCCGCGGTCGCGGTCGAACATTTCGACATAGGCCATCAGGTGGTGGCCGAAGGTGACGGGCTGGGCGGTCTGCAGGTGGGTGAAGCCGGGCATCACCGTGTCGGCGTGCGTTTCGGCCTGCGCCAGCAGCGCCTGCATCAGGGCGGTGAGCTGGGCGTGGCGGGTCTCACACGCGGATTTGACCCACAGGCGGAAATCGACAGCCACCTGGTCGTTCCGCGAGCGCGCGGTGTGCAGGCGGCCAGCGGGTTCGCCGATGATTTCCTTGAGGCGCGATTCCACGTTGAGGTGGATGTCTTCCAGCGCCTTGGAAAACTGGAACTTTCCTTCGCGAATCTCCGAAAGGACCTGATCGAGGCCTTTCTGGATCGCGGCTTCGTCGGCGGCGGTGATGACGCCGGTCTTGGCCAGCATGGCCGCATGGGCTTTCGAGCCGGCGATGTCCTGTTCAGCCAGACGCTTGTCCACGTCGATGGAGGCGTTTATCGCCTCCATGATCTGGTCGGGCATGGCCGAAAACCGGCCGCCCCACATGCTGTTAGACTCGGGATTCTTCGTCATGGACCTGCGCCCTGTCGTTTCTGCCGCGCTTCTCGCACTCTTCGCGGCGGCATGCCAGCCAGCTGAAAAGCCGGCCGAGACGGGCCCGGATACCGTGACGGCGCCGGAAACAGTGGCCCCGGCGGGCGCCACCCAGCTGGCTTCGTTCAAGACGGGAAAATTCGAGCGGCTGGACTTCGACCAGGAGCTGAGCGCCCCGGTCTCGTCCTTCGTGGACGAGAACAGCAAGGTGCACTCGTTCGCCGAGTACAAGGGCAAGGTGCTGGTCTACAATATCTGGGCCGAATGGTGCGGCCCCTGCGTTGAGGAAATGCCCAGCCTGGCGCGCCTGCAGAAGGCTTTTGAGGGCAAGGATGTGGCCGTGGTTCCGGTGGCTTATGGCTTCGGGCAGGGCGTGACGCTGCAGACCACGCTGGCCAAGTTCCGCGAGTTGGTGGGCCAGGACCTGCCCTTCTATTACGACGGGGAGCAGATCCTGCAGTCCGAGGCCCAGACCGGTGCGCTGCCGGCCACGCTGATCTACGACAAGACTGGCAAGGAAGTGGCCCGCCTGGCCATGCCGGCCGAGTGGGACTCGCCTGAGGCGATTGCGTTGGTGCAGGCCATTCTCGACGGGAAGAGCTGACGCACGCGTCGCGCCCTTCACGTCGGCGCGAGAATGGCCCCCGGTACAGGGTGTCACGCTTGTAGGGAGAGCCCGGATTCGGCAAGGATCGGGGCAAGTCTACGAGCTGGCGTCAGTCCAGCCGCACCGGGAGATAACGCAATGACGAAACTGTCCGCCGTTTCGCTGGTTGTGGTCGCTATGGCGATCGCCACGACGGGCCACGCCTTCGCCCAGACCGGTCCGGATGTCGACAAGGCGGCTATCGCGGCGCCGAACGTCGAGCCGGGCTACACCGTGCCGCGCCTCGCCATTGGCCAGCCGGACCTGCAGGGCGTGTGGTCCAACGCGTCGAACACCACGATGCGCCGTCCGCCCAGCATGAAGAACCTGGTGATGTCGGACGCGGAGAACGATCACGCGCGCGACACCAACCCTTCGAACATCCGCCAGAAAACCGACGACAACCAGACCGGCGAGAAGCTGCTGGATGGCAAGGACCTGCAGTCGGGCCGTGGCTACAACGCGTTCTGGATCGATCCGGGTTCGAGCTATTCCAACGTGAAGGGCACGTGGCGCACATCGTGGATCGTCGAGCCTGCGAACGGGCAGGTGCCGACGAAGCCGGGCAAGGCGGGCAATCCGTACGGGCCGCGCCTCGGCAATGGCTATGACAACCCGGAAGAGCGCAACCTCAACGAGCGTTGCATCATCCTCGGCACGTCGGGCCCGCCGATCGGGAACTACCTGTACAACAACAACCTGCGGATCGTTCAGTCGCCGAACCATGTGGTGATCGAATCTGAGATGATCCACGACGCGCGTATCATCCCGCTTAACGCCAAGCACCAGCCCAAAGAGATGACGCCGTGGATGGGCGACTCGGTCGGCTGGTGGGAAGGCGACACGCTGGTGGTCGAGACGATCAACATGACGCGCGGCGGATCGAGCGTGCAGATCTCGCCAGAGGGCAAGATCACCGAGCGGTTCTCGCGCTACAACAAGGACCAGGTGTTCTACGAATTCGAGGTGGAGGATCCCTCGATCTACTCGCAGGTGTGGAAAGGCCAGATGTCGCTGAACGCGATGACGGGCATGTACGAATACGCTTGTCACGAAGGCAATCACGGCCTGCTGGGCATCCTCGAGGGTGGCCGCGCGGCGGATCGCGACGGCCGCAACATCTCCGAGGACGGCGACCGCGAGGAATAGCGGCGGGGCGCGGAACCCGGGTTTTCGGGTCTTTCTGGCAAGATAGAGCGGAGCGCGGGGTTCAACTCGGCGCGAGGCGGGCGGCTGACGGGCGCTGCGCGCTTGTGGCGCTGGCGCGGATTCGGCATCTATCTGCGTAAGACCAGTTACAGATGACCGGCCCAAGCCGGCTTCCCGGGAGGATACCATGTCCAAGCTGCGCCAGATTTCGTTGGCTGCCGTTGCCGCCGCGCTCGTGGCCATGGGGGCGGGTGTCGCCTCCGCTCAGGGCACGGATGGAGATGGCAAGGGCGGGCGCGTGTTCGTGCCGAACCAGGCGCCGGCGAAAGAGGGCGACCGGATGGCGGCGGGCTATGTCGCCCCGCGGCTGTCGTTTGGCCAGCCTGACCTGTCGGGCGTGTGGTCGAATGCATCCAACACGTCGATGACGCGGCCGGGCAAGTTCAAGTCGCTGGTGCTGTCGAACGAGGAAGAGGCCAAGGCGCGCGCGGAGAACCCCTCTAACATCCGCCAGGCGACGGACGACAACCAGAAGACCGAAGACGGCCTGCTCGATGGCAAGGACCTCGCCTCGGGCCGTGGCTACAACGCGTTCTGGATCGATCCGGGCAACACCTATGCGAACGTGAAGGGCACGTGGCGCACCTCGTGGATCGTCGATCCGCCGAACGGGCAGGTGCCGTTCTCCGAGGAAGGCCGCAAGCTGATGTCGACCAGCGGCGGCCGTGGCTCGCGCGGGCGTGGGTCGGGCTATGACAATCCGGAAGAGCGCGGCGCGGGCGAGCGTTGCATCGTCGGCTTCGGCGGCTCGGGCGGCCCGCCGATGATGAACGTGCTCTACAACAACAACTACGAAATCGTGCAGAGCCCGGATCACGTGGTGATCGTTGTTGAGATGAATCACGACGCGCGGATCATCCCGCTGAACGCGCAGCACAAGCCGACGGCGCTTAACCCGTATCTGGGTGACTCGATCGGCTGGTGGGAGGGCGACACGCTGGTCGTGGAAACCATCAACGTGAACCCCGAAGGCGGCAGCCAGGTGCGCCTCACCTCCGCCGGCAAGATCATCGAGCGCTTCACGCGCTATTCCGACAGTCAGGTGCTGTACGAGTTCGAGGTCAACGATCCCGCGCTCTACAGCCAGGTGTGGAAGGGCGAGGTCGGCATGAACAAGGTCGACGGGCAGGTCTATGAATACGCCTGCCACGAAGGCAATCACGGCCTCATCGGCATCCTCGAAGGCGGCCGCGCGGCGGATCGCAAGGGTGTCGACATCCGCGAGAAGGGCGACCGCGACGAGGGGTGATCGTTGGCAGTCCGTCTAGTTCCGCTTTGTCGTTTTCGGCGAGCGGTATTCGATGCGCTTGCCGTCCGGCGTGATGCGGGTGCAGGGCTCGAGGCGGGTGTCGTCTTTCCAGGTGCATTCCTGCTTCGAGCCGTCTTTCAGGAAGTCGGTGCCTTTGCCGTTGCGCTTGTTGTTGGCGTAGAGGCCTTCGAAGTGCGTGCCGTCGGCGTAGGTGACGGTCACGAGGCCTGAGAGCGAGCCGTTGGTCCAGTTGCCGTTGAGCGTGCCGGTGTTGGAGATTTCGACGGCCTGGCCGTTGGGCACGTGATCATAGAACTGGCCCGAGATCTTGCGGCCGTCCTTGAAGGTGAGTTCGGCGGCGCCCGTCTGCACATCGTTGGTGAAGCTGCCGCGCAGCACGCGGCCATCGCCGAAGGTGACGACAGCGGGGCCTTCGCGCTTGCCGTTCACGAAGGCGCCCATATAGGCGTAGTCGCCATCGACGCGGGCGTAGCGGCCCTGGCCCTGACGTTCGTCGGCAACCCACGCGCCGTCATAGGTCCATTGCTGGTCGCTGGTGGTGAAGACGCCCTGGCCATCGCGGCGGTCGTTCTTCCATTCGCCGACATAGAGGCTGCCGTCGGAGAATTTCTGCGTGCCGGAGCCGTTGCGCTTGCCGCCGATATAGCTGCCTTCATAGGTCGAGCCATCGCGAAAGACGAGACGGCCCTTGCCTTCGCGAACGCCGTTCACGAAGTCGCCCGCGTAACGCTCGCCGGTGGGCAGCGTTTCGGAGCCGTAGCCGTTGATCTCGCCCATCGTGTAGCTGCCTTCGTAGATATAGCCGTTCGGGCAGGCATAAGCGCCCTTGCCATGGCGCTGGCCGCTGACGAAGCCGCCCGTGTAAGTGCAGCCATTGGCGAGCGTTTCGGAGCCGGGGCCCTGGCGCACGATATCGATGCCGAGCGACATCAGGTCCTTCACGCCGCCGCGTTCGGCGCAGGCGCAGGAGATGGGCGCCACGGCGTAGGCGCCGCCGGGCGAGATCTGCCCGATCGCGCGCTCCGGCGCGATGGCGGGCGCTGTGCCGCGCACGCAGTTGAAGGTGATCTCCTTCATGGTGGCGAGGCCGGAGCTCTGTGAATTGTTGACGAGGCGCAGCTCCACGTTCGAGCCATCGCAGCCGAGCGCGCGGGTGGCGCGCCAGTTGACTTCGCGGCCGTCGTCCCAGCGCAAGCCGGTATTCCATTCGGGGCCTTGCCAGGCGCTGGCGGCGAGCGGCAGGCCGACCACGATGCCGGCAGCAACAATCAGGGCGGCGGGCCGCATGTGCGCCGTCACAAGGCGAGCCTTCGCGAACAGGGCTTGAAACATGGACATACTCTCCCGACAGACGCCCGAAACAGACCGCAGCATTCCCCCCGGCCGCGAGTGTCATACCGGATGAACTAACGTCAAGTTTTGACCAGGTTGTGGCGGCTGCGGGGCGGAAGCTGCAGTTAACCAGCAAAAGGGGAACCCGAACGGGCAAGACGGCGTTGTTTGCCGGAGATTCATTCAAACCGGAGACGTGACATGACCCGCGCCTTTCTTATCGCTCCCGCCGCCGCCCTGCTGGGCATGAGCCTGCTCTCCGCCTGCGGGACGAACATGGAACAGCGCGCCGCCACGGGGGCCGCCGCTGGCCTTGTTGTGGCCGGTCCGGTCGGCGCGGCCGTTGGCGCGGGCGCCGGTGCGCTGGTCAACGAAGCGGAAGAAGACAAGAACAACTAGGCATTCATGCGTTGAACTGGTGTCCGCTGCCCCCTCGGGGTGGCGGGCACTGGCGTTTGGGGGCTGGCTTCGGGTAAGCTGGCGATATCAGCCACGAGGTCGGACCATGATGACTCGCAAAGCTCTTTCGCTGTTCGCACTCGCCCTCGCCGCGACACTGTCGGCCTGCGGCACGAATATGGAGCAGCGTGCCGCCACGGGCGCAGCTACGGGGCTGATTGTTGCGGGCCCGGTCGGCGCAGCCGTGGGCGCGGCTGTCGGCGCCGTGGTGAACGAAGCTGACAAGAAGAACTAGCCTCCTGGCCATGGCTTCGGGGGTTGTATGCAGCCTCTGCAGCTTTCCGTTTTCGGACGGGGAAGCGACATGAAAGCCACGTTCATTAAAAACGTGATTGCCTGACGCCGTCATAATTAGCGCGAGCATCTGTCCCTGCACGGACGATCCTTCTATCAGCAGCGCCGCCGTGTCTGGTCGTGCGGCGTGTTCTGTGTGGAGTCTCCCGATGGGTCGCGCTGATCTTCGCCATGTCGGTCTTGCCGTGGCGGTGTGCGCAGGCGCGCCTGCCTTTGCCCAGCCTGCCTCGCAGGATGATCAGATCGTTGTCACAGCGACGCGCGACGTGACAGCGGTGAATGAGTTGCCGCAAAGCGTATCGATTCTCTCCGGCGAAGATCTCGCCGCCGTCGATGGCGCGGAAGACATCGTGATGCGCCTGGCCGGCGTGCAGGCGGCCATCTCCAACGGTTCGCAGACAACATTCCAGATTCGCGGCGTGGGCGCGGTGGATCACCAGGCGCTGACACCGAGCGCGGCGGCGGTGAATGTCGATGGCGTGTTTCTCGCGACCAATGTGCAGGCCAGCCTGCTGGCGTACGATCTTGAGCGCGTCGAGGTGCTGAAGGGGCCGCAGGGGACCATTCAGGGACGCAACGCCTCGAGCGGCTCGGTGAACTTCATCACGATGCGGCCGACAGATGTGGTCGAGGCGTATGCCGACATGTCCTATGGCAGCTTCAACCGCTGGGATGTGCAGGCGGCGGCGGGCGGCAAGCTGAAGGACGGCGTGCGCGGCCGGATCGCGGCGCGCTATCTGCGGCAGGACGCGGCGCTGGAGAATGTCGGCGGGCCAGAAGAGGCTGGCGGCAAGCGCGACGAGTATGGCGTGCGCGGGGCGTTGGCGTTCGACATGGGCGAGGGGAGCGAGCTGCTGCTGCGCGCGCATGTGGAAGCGGACAATGGCGTCAATCCCGCGCCACGCAATTCGGCGCTGGTGCTGGGCGATCATCAGATTTCGGTTGGCGCGGATGGCGTGCGCGACACGGACAATGATTTCCAGGGACTGTCGGCGGAATACACCACGCGCTGGGGCGACTGGCGCATCACATCGCTGACGGCGGCGGAGGGATTCCAGCAACGCTATGGTTTCGACTTCGACGGAACGCCGGCTGCGGTCGCGAACCTGTCCTATGATCGCGACTACCTGCAGCTGAGCCAGGAGCTGTACGGGCATATCGATTGGGAGGGCGGCAACGCCCTGCTGGGCGTCTCGCTGGCGAGCGATGATTTCAGCCAGGACTACCTGATCTGGTGCGGCGTGCTGAACCCGGTGACGCTGGTGGGCACATGCCAGTATCCGGGCGCGCCCGGTCGCGTGGGGCCGACACCGGCGTCGACGGCGCCGGCGGTGTCGCTGCTGACGCATATCGACCAGACGCGGCGCATGGGCGCGGTCTATGGCATGGTGGACATTGATCTGGGCGAAGCGACGACGCTGACGCTGGGCGGGCGGCAGACACTCGAGCGCATCGAGGGCGAGGGCCTTGGCCAGCACATCTACGCCGATGGCGTGCGGGCGCTGAACAACCGCTCGGGCGCGGGGCTGGCGCGGGGCGCGAACGTCATCGACGAAGATCGCTTCACCGGCATGGCGGCGCTGCGCCATCACATCAGCGATGACCTGATGGCCTATGCCTCGTTCGGACAAGGCTACAAGAGCGCCGGGTTCAATGGCGAGGTCGCGAACAACGTCACGCATTATCAGGACGAGGGCCTGTTCAGCGCCGAGACGGTGGATGCGTATGAGGCTGGCCTGAAGGGCAAGCTGGGCGACGCATTCAGCTTCGAAGCGGCGGCGTTCTTCCAGGACTACAGCCACCCGCAGGCGCGCATCTTCGTCGCCTTCCCGCTGCCGGGTGGCGGATCGATCACCTCCAACTCGCTGGCGAACCTGGATGCGGCAACCGTGAAGGGCGTGGATCTTTCGGCTGTGTGGCGTCCGCTTGAGGGCATGGAGATCACCGGCGGCGTGGTCGCGCTCGACAGCGAGATCGAGCAGGCCAATGACGGCAGCGCCAACGCGGCGACGTTCGATGGCAAGCCTCTGCCGTTCGCATCTGACCTGTCGGCCACGCTGGGCGTGAAGCAGGCATGGGCGCTGGGCGGTGAGATGCGAGCGTCGTTTGAAATCTTCGCCAAGCACCAGAGCGAATACTATCTCGACCCGGAGGGCCGTGCGGATCGCCGGCAGGCGCCACTGACACTCGTCGATCTGGCAGCCCGTCTGGACATGGGCGGCGGAACGGAGTTCTCCCTCTGGGGGCGCAACGTGACAGATGAGGACTACGCGCTCTCCGGCTATGGCTTCATCGGGTATGACACCTTCCGCTCAAACCCGGCCATGTGGGGCGTTTCGCTGAGGGTTTCGCGCTAGTTCCTGCCGAGGAGGTGGCAGCAGCCGCCATCCCGCCTCTGGCGAACACAGGGCGAACAGCCCATATTGCCGGCATGGCGAAACCTCCCTCGAAAACGGGCCGGAAACCGGCCGCTTCCAAATCCCCGCCAGCGCACAAGCGCGGCAGCGGCGTCGGCGAGGCGCCGATGGCGGAGTTCAAGGCGCAGAAGGCGGCGGCGGTTGCGGTTGCCGAAGCGCAGGATCTGTGGACGCCGCACAGGCCGGAACGGAACTGGGACAAGTTCGAGGGCGGCAAGAAATTCCGCGTTGCTTCCAGCTACGAACCCGCTGGCGACCAGCCGCAGGCGATCGCTGATCTGGTGCAGGGGGTGAAGGACAATGAGCTGGACCAGGTGCTGCTCGGCGTCACCGGTTCCGGCAAGACGTTCACGATGGCGAAGGTGATCGAGGCGGTGCAGAGGCCTGCGTTGATCCTTGCGCACAACAAGACGCTCGCGGCGCAGCTCTATGGCGAGTTCAAGAGCTTCTTTCCGGACAACGCGGTCGAGTATTTTGTGTCGTATTACGACTACTATATGCCCGAGGCGTATGTTCCGCGGACGGATACTTATATTGAGAAGGAAAGTTCGATCAATGAGGCGATTGATCGGATGCGGCACTCGGCGACGCGGGCGATTCTGGAGCGGGATGATGTGATTATTGTCGCCTCTGTCTCGTGCATTTACGGCATCGGGTCGGTTGAGACCTATACGGCCATGACGTTTGATGTGGCGCAGGGGCAGGCGATTGATCCGCGGCAGGTGGCGGCGGATCTGGTGGCGCTGCAGTACAAGCGGAATGACCAGGCGTTCGGGCGCGGCACCTTCCGGATGAAGGGCGACACGCTGGATGTGTGGCCGGTTCACCAGGAGGACCGGGCGTGGAAGATCTCGTTCTTCGGGGAGGAGATCGACAAGATCACGGAGTTCGATCCGCTGACCGGCAAGGCCACGCGCCCGCTAGAGCGGATCAAGGTCTACGCCAACAGCCACTATGTGACGCCGCGCCCGACGCTCAACCAGGCGGTGGAATACATCAAGGAAGAGCTACGCGGGCGCCTTGCTGTCCTTACCCAACAAGGCAAGCTGCTGGAGGCCCAGCGGCTCGAGCAACGCTGCCAGTTCGACATCGAGATGATGATGGCCACCGGCAGCTGCGCCGGCATCGAGAACTACAGCCGCTATCTCACCGGCCGGCGTCCTGGGGAACCCCCTCCAACATTGTTCGAATACCTGCCCGACAACGCGATGATCTTCGTCGACGAAAGCCACCAGACCATCCCGCAGATCGGCGCGATGTTCCGGGGCGACTTCAACCGCAAGTTCACGCTCTCCGAATACGGCTTCCGCCTGCCGAGCTGCCTCGACAACCGCCCGCTGAAATTCGACGAGTGGGAGAAGATGCGCCCGCAGACCGTGCACGTCTCGGCCACGCCCGGCCCGTGGGAGCTGAACCAGACCGGCGGCGTCTTCACCGAGCAGATCATCCGCCCGACGCACCTGATTGATCCGCCGGTCGAGATCCGCCCCGTCTACAAGGACAACGCCAACCAGGTGGACGACTGCATCTACGAGGTGAAGGAGACGGCGAAGAAGGGCTTTCGCTCGCTCGTCACCACGCTCACCAAGAAGATGGCCGAACAGCTGACCGAGCACATGACCGAGATGGGCGTGCGCGTGCGCTACATGCACTCCGACATCGACACGATCGAGCGCATCGAGATCATCCGCGACCTGCGCCTCGGCAAGTTCGACTGCCTGGTCGGCATCAACCTGCTGCGCGAAGGCCTCGACATTCCCGAGTGCGCCTTCGTCGGCATTCTCGATGCGGACAAGGAGGGCTTCCTGCGCTCCGAGACGAGCCTCATCCAGACGATCGGCCGCGCGGCGCGCAACAGCGAGGCGCGCGTGGTGCTCTATGCCGACAACATCACCGGCTCGATGGAGCGCGCGATGGCCGAGACGGCCCGCCGCCGCGAACGGCAGGAAAAGCACAACGCCGAATTCGGCTTCGAGCCGATCACCGTGATCTCAGGCGTGAAGGACGTGCTGGAAGGCGTCACCTCGAAGGCCGCGCAAGGGCTTCTTCCGAAAGGGCGAGACCCCAACAAGCGCGGGCGCGGCGCCACGCTGCCGGGCATGGAGGAAGAGGGCGCCGAGTTCATCGGCCTGATCGGGGGGGGCAAGGGCCACAACCTCACCCGCGTGATCGACAGCCTCGAGAAGGACATGCGCGAAGCCGCCGCCAACCTGGAATTCGAACTCGCCGCGCGCCTGCGCGACGAGGTGAAGAAGCTCCGCGATGTGGAGATCGGGCTAGGCGCCGAGGGCGTGGTGGGGCCGGCGGATTGACGTCCTCCCTCGCCGAAGGCGGGGGAGGTGTCACGCGAAGCGTGACGGAGGGGGCTGGATACGCAAAGGCCATCCTTGGAGAAATGCACAATTCGCAAGAAGAGGACGGCGGTGATATAGTCACCGCCGCCAGTTCTTTCGTTGCGATTGTATTGGCCCACATCGACGCCGCTTTCCCGGGCATGGGAGAGCGGCGTCTTTCATTTAGCCCGTCCCGTATCCGTGGACGTGCTGACGCTGCGGCTTTGCCGAGGACGGAAGTCCCTTCGTTGAGAGAACCCCCTCCGTCTTGCGCGCAAGGGCGCGCAATCCACCTCCCCCGGCTTCGCCGGGGGAGGACCAGTCCTCCACCACGGAGTGGGGGAGCCGCCGGCGGAGGTTGGGGCTTGCTCGAAGAGTCCCGTTGTTGGGAGAGCCCCCTCCGTCCGCTTCGCGTCCACCTCCCCCGGCTTCGCCGGGGGAGGACTTTGTGCTTTGCTGCGCGGGGTTTTGGGGGATTTCGATGGCGCGGATGGATCGGGAGTCGCTGGATCGGGCGCGGCGGATGCGTGGGGGCATGACGCCGGCGGAGGTGATCCTGTGGACGCGGCTGAAGGGGCGGCAGCTGGGCGGGTATCAGTTCGGGCGGCAGAAGAAGATCGGGCCTTACTTCGCGGACTTTGCGTGTACGGCGGCGAAGCTTGTTGTTGAGGTGGATGGGGCGACGCATTCCTCGGCGGAGGAGCGCGCTTATGATGCGGCGCGGACGGCGTTGATGGAGCGTGAGGGGTGGACCGTGGTGCGCTTCTGGAATGACGAGGTTTATCGGAACGAGGTTGGGGTGGTGGAGACGATCATGAGGTATCTGCCGGGGTGAAGTCCTCCCTCGCTTGCGGAGCAAGTGGGGGAGGTGGCCGCGTAGCGGACGGAGGGGGCTGGGGCGGCGTGGGGAGTCCCCTTGTGGAGGCCTGGGAGTCCCTTTGTGGAGATAGCCCCCTCCGGCCCTTTGGGCCACCTCCCCCGGCTTCGCCGAGGGAGGACAGGACCGTGCGGGTACTCGTGCGTTTACCTCATTTCTGCACGGGGGTTTTGCGCATAAGGCCTGCGGTTTCAGGGCTCTGCGAAAAAATGTGGAAACGTGCGTCCCACAGTGCGGGGGGCTGAACAGATACTGCGTCATGAAAGGAGTACCTTCATGGCAAGGTCTTATGCGGAGTTGATGGGCCTCGAGGTTGAGGCGGAGCGGCTGGTGCGGTGTGGCGAGTCGCGGGCGGATGTGGCGCGGCGGCTGGGCGTGCATCCCTCCACGCTGTCGATCTGGGCGCTGCGGGGCGGGTGGCGGCAGAAGGATCTCGACATGGAGCGCTCGGCGGAGGTGGCGCGCGAGACGGTGATGGCGATCCGGCATGGCAACAGGCAGGCCGACGCGCAGAAGCTGGCGCGCGAGCAGCTGGGCGTGTTCATGCGCGAGGCGGTGGACCTGCTGGCGGAGGGGTCGGAGGCGTCGCTGCGCAAGCTGGCGGGGATGGTGGGCGCGATGGAGGCGCCGAAGCGGCTGGAAGCGCCGAAAGTGGTGCTGGGGCCGGATGCGAAGATGGGGCACTGGAAGGAGCTGGGGACGTATTCCTACGACGCCAACGGGGATCGCATCGACGAGGCGCAGCGGCTGGAGGATGAGGCGAACGTGGAGACGCCGGAGGTGTTGCGGGCCTGGCACGACGAGATACGGGCGGAGGGGAAGCGTGTCTGGCCAGCGCGCGGGACGCCGGTTGCGGAAATCGATGAGGCGTCCCTCCTGCCGCCCGAGCTGCCGAAGCGGGGCAGGCGCAAGCGTGGCGGTTGACGCGCGGCGGGCGGGGTGCAGGCTGCGCGCTGACGAGGATCAGGGAGAGAGACATGGGTGAAGCCGTTCCGGAGACCATTGTCCCCGAAACCATCAGAAGGTGGCATCGCATCGCGCTGGAGAAGCGGGCGGAGGACCTGCGCGGGATTCTGGCGGAGGACTGCGTGTTCGAAAGTCCCGTGGTGCATACGCCGCAGCAGGGTCGCGATATCTGCGAGAAGTATCTGCGGGGCGCGCTTTCCGTGTTGAACACGGAGCACTTCCGCTATGGCGGGGAGTGGTATGGGGCGACATCCGCCGTGCTGGAGTTCTTCTCCGAGGTGGACGGGGTGAAGATCAACGGGGTGGATATCATCTCGTGGAATGCCGATGGCCAGATCACGTACTTCAAGGTGATGGTGCGGCCGCTGAAGGCGATCAACAAGCTGCACGAGAAGATGGGCGCGTACCTGGTCAGCATCGGCGCTGTGCCGGCTTCGGCGATGAAGGGTTAGTGATGATGCGGATGTGGCTGGGTGTTGCGGCGCTGGCGCTGGCGGCGTGTGTGTCGGCTGGAGGCGCGAGCGATCCGCGGGTGAGCGTGGAGAGCGGGGTGGTCGCGGGGCGGACGCTGGCAGGCGTCAGCGTGTGGCGGAATATTCCGTTCGCGGCGGCGCCGGTGGGTGCGTTGCGCTGGGCTGCGCCGACGGCGGCTGCCAAGTGGGATGGGGTACGCGATGCATCGGCGAATGGCGTGTCGTGTCCGCAGCCGATGCTGGAGAGCGGCAAGGCGAATTCGGGCGGGGCTTATGGTCCGGTGTCGGAGGATTGCCTGCAGCTGAACGTGTTCGCGCCGGCTGCTGCGAGCAAGGCGCCGGTGATGGTGTGGATCCATGGCGGGTCGCATCGCACGGGCGCGGGGTGGATCTATGACGGCACGGAGTTCGCCAAGGACGGCATCGTTGTGGTGACGATCAACTACCGGCTCGGCGCGCTGGGGTATCTGTCGCATCCGGGGCTGGGGCAGCATTCCGGCAATTACGGGCTGATGGACCAGGTGGCGGCGCTGGGGTGGGTGAAGCGCAACATCGCGCAGTTCGGCGGCGATCCGGGCAATGTCACGCTGTTCGGCGAGAGCGCGGGCGGGTGGAGCACGATGGCCGTGCTGGCGACGCCGTCTGCGCGGGGGCTCTATCACAAGGCGATCGTTCAATCAGGCGGCGGCTGGTATCCGCCGCAGACGCAGGCCGACAAGGATGCGGCGGGCGTGAAGCTGCTCGCGCCCCTTGGCGTGAGCGAGACATCGACAGCGGCGGAGCTGCGCGCGCTGCCGGTGGACAAGCTTGCGGCGCTGGCCGGCGACTACACGCCCTTCGCGGACGGCACGCTGATGCCGGAAACGCCGAGCCAGGCGCTGGCGCGCGGCCGCTTTCCGGACGTGTCCCTGATCATCGGCTGGAATTCCGGCGAGGACACCCTCATGGGCCCCAGCCCGCTTTCCGAAGCCACGCTGAAACAGATCCCCGCCATCGCGCGCATGGTCTATCCGAAGGAAGCCGCTGCGGGCGATGAAGCGCTCGCGCGCGTGATCTTCACCGACAGCCTGTTCGGCGCCTCCGCGCGCTGGGTGGCGGCAAAGGCGTCCAGTGGGGCGTCGGGCGGGGCGCCGTCCTGGCTCTATCACTTCAGCTATGTCGGCGAGCAGTATCGCGGCGCCGCAAGCTCCGCGGGGCACGCGACCGAAATTCCCTATGTGTGGAAGATGATGACATCGCCCGTGGGCGATATCGGCGCGGGCGACAAGCCAATGGCCGACCTCATGCACGCCTGCTGGGCCGACTTCGCGAAGGCCAGCAAACCCTGCGCCCAGTGGCCGAGCTATTCAGCAGCGAGCGACCAGCTGATGGAGTTCAGCGCCGACAGCGGCGTCCGCACCGGCTTCAAGAAAGCGCCGTTCAAGACGCAGGAAGCCGTGGGCCTGCCGGGGCTGAAGCTGGGGGAGTGAGGAGGCGCTCTGCCGGCAGGCGTATCGAGCCGGCATGCGTGCAGGGGTGCATAACCACCGCCAACGATTGGCAGCACCTATGTTGACCGCGTTGGACTCTTGAGTTGTGTTCCGTCTGGACCCAACAGGCGCGCAAATGCCCAAAATTTTCATTAGTTATCGACACGATGACGCTAGGCACGCGGCCGGTCGTCTGGCGCTTGAACTTTGTCGGCATTGCAGGCGAAGCGACATTTACTTCGACATGGGCGGCCAGCGAGGAGTTGAATTTGTAAAGCTGTACAAAACTAAGGCCGCAGAGGCTGACGTCGTGCTGGCAGTAATCGGCTCATCATGGAATGGGGACGGCCGTCTAGACAGCGAAGACAGTCATGTTCGACAAGAGTTGTTGGCGGCGCGCGCCCATGGCGTATCTGTTATTCCTGTTTTGCTGGATGCAACGTCGCAGCCAAAGAAGGGTGAAGTTCCAGAAGCCCTCGAATTCGTATTCGACATCGCGTGTGAGCCGCTTAGGCATCAATCGTTTGAGGATGACGCGGGCCGGTTGTTCCGCACAGCTATCGAGCTAGCGGAAGCTAAAACAAGCCTGCCCGCGCTCTCCAGTTTTCTTCAGGAGATGATGTATCGGCAGCTGAACGACTTGACCAAAAAGCGAGATCGACGAGACCTGTCGAGACTGCTGCCCCGAGTCAAATTGACAACTGAACTAGCGGAGCAAGCTGAAAGGTCTGCGCTAGAATCTCAGTACCGTGCTCGTGCCGCGGCCGACCTAGCCGACGCAGCCGTTCGTCGATCAATGCAGCGTGAAGTCGGAGCGGGCACCGTCGAAGTGAAATTCAAGGACGATACCGTTGGCCAATACACAGGCGACTTGGATGGTCGCATCAAAGGCGGCTTCGGTCACCTCAAGTATACCAGATCGAGTGGTGATGAGATTGTATATCGGGGCCAATGGAGGGGCGATCTCAAGAGCGGCTTTGGCGAGCAGGTCACTACCGGAGCTGATGGTTCGGTGCACCGCTACGAGGGTGAGTGGCTAGATGGAAAGATAAGCGGCTTTGGTGCGCAGTGGATAGATAAGGATTGCCGGATCGGCGAATTTCGTGATGGCGAGCAGGTCGGGGCCGGTGTCTACATTTGGGACGACGGCAAATGGTTCGAAGGCGAATGGCGGGAAAATAGACGCCACGGCTTTGGTGCCTTGTGGTCAAAGGACGGATCGCTTCTCAAGGATGGCAGGTGGGAAAACGGTGACCACGCAGGGCCGTGAGATGGCGACTCTCCGCTTTGCATTGGGGCATAGCGACTATGGCCGCATACACGTTTCTTGGTTGGGGTAGATGAGGCGTTGCCCGGCCCATCGGGTTAAGTTGTTGTCGTCAATGCAGCGCGGCTTCGGCTAATCGTGCCAGACGTTTCCCGCTACGAAATTTGCGGCTGAACGCGTGGGTAAGTAGAATCTTTGTGTGCCCAACGCGGGCTGCGTGAATGTCTGCGTCAACATCAACGCAACTCCAAGTGGCGCCGGGGAATAGCTCTTTGAAGCGATGCCAATGTCCCTTTGTGTAGCACACCACGAGGTCGCGCTTGGCTTCTGCTAGCAGATTAGAAAGTAATTCTCTTCTTGTCGGCCAGACTTCTGCTTCGTATGCGCGCCGCGTGGGCCACGTTGCGGCGTATGGGCCGCCCCAGCCGCTTCCGTCTTCTTGAGGGATCGGGAAAAGCTCCGTCAACAGAGCATGTTCTGTGGCAAGGCCCAGCCTTTCAGCTTGGTAGCGATTGCACTGATCAAAGGTGGGGCTTTGCTGTGTCTCACGCGCGAGCATCAAGTAGCACATGGGGCGCCATGTCATCTGGGGCTTTATGCGTCCGCTGCGGCGCTCATGTGAATCGCCGCCTGTTGCTCGCGCCAAGTCCATAACCTCGGTCCACGCGCGGCGGCCAGACAGGTCATCACCGGTATGCGCGCGTTCCTCTTGGCCAATAAAAACTATCGGCGCATCGCGTCGTCCGTAGCCAATGAAATTTATCAGTTGGTCATGCGTCATGTCGACAGCTAGCCGACCAGGCGGAATGAAATCAATGGGCTCAAGTGTGCGACAGGCGTTTGGTGCAGTTAGTGACGCTTCGCGTCGCGTAGGGTGTATTGAGCGGAGCGAAATGCACCATCGTGCCGCGACCGCGAGAGGTGCATTTCGCTTTGCTCAATGCACCCTACGCGTGTTGGCGTAGGTGGTTGGCGCGGCGCGATCCGCCCGCTTCGCGGGCGGCCCCTTCCGTCACGCTTCGCGCTTGCCCTGCGCTGTCGCTTCGGGCGTTCGTTGCTCGAATTGGTCCACTGGACCAATTCGTCCGCTGCGCGGACCGCGCCTCACTCCCCGCTTTGCGGGGCAGGACCACATGCCGCGTGCGGGGTGGCTTGGGTTGGCTTTGCGCTTGGGGCTGGGGCGATGTGATCGAGGGCGTGGAGTTCGGAGGGGGTGATGCGTTTGGGGTTGGCGGTGGTGGGGGCGTGTGTGGCGTTGGCGGGGTGTGAGTCGGTTTATGCGGCGCCGAAGGGTGGGCCGGTGGTGAGCCGGGCGAAGCTGGCCGAGGCGCAGCAGGCGAAGCTGATCCATCTGGGCGCGGACCGGTCGAAGCGCGACTGGATCGGCGACGGGATTTTCTATGAGTACGACACCTCCAGGCCGGTGGCGGCGGAGGCGCGAACGTATCTGGAAGTCGAGACGCTGACCATGGCGGGGTGATGTCCTCCACCACGGAGTGGGGGAGGTGGCGCGCGCGTTCTTTACGCGCGTGACGGAGGGGGAGCCGCCGGCAGGTGTGTGTTGCTTGGGTGAAGAGGGGAGTCCCGGTGTTGGGACAGCCCCCTCCGGCCCTTCGGGCCACCTCCCCCGGCTTTGCCGGTGGAGGACTTAGCGGTCCTGCGTGGGGATGTAGGGGCTGATCAGGCCGAGCGGGGCGGCGGTGGTGCGCTTGGCGACGTTGACGATGATGCGGGACTGGATGTCGGAGACGAGGCCGAGGGCCAGGATCTTGTCGCGCAGGAAATTGTCGTAGGCGTGCATGTCGGTGGTGACGACGCGGCAGACATAGTCGACGGCGCCGGTGACGGTCATGCACTCGATGACCTCGGGCCATTTGCGGACGGCCTGCTCGAATTTCTCGAGGTTTTCGCGGCTGGGGAGTTGCAGTTTGACGTTGGCCACAACTTCGAAGTTCAATCCGAGCTTGTCGTAGTTGAGCAGCGTGACGCGACGGGCAATGATGCCCTGCTCCTCCATCCGCTTGATGCGGCGCCAGCAGGGGCTGGAGGAGAGGCCGACCTTTTCGGCGATTTCGGCCACGGAGAGAGCCGCGTCGCGCTGAATCAGGTCGAGGATTTTCGCGTCGATGGCGTCGAGTTCGGCGGCCATGTTTTGCTACCTTTGGTCGTGTTTGTAGATTAATATTGCCGCTGTAGTGCCAGATCGCGCACCGAATGGCAAATACTTCCTGCGATATTGAGCAATATATTTGCCGTGACCATATCTCCCCCGGATGAGGAGTGCACGACGTGAAGCACGGCAGCCCTGTATCGGGTGGAATTTCCCTCGATGACAAGTACCTGCTTGAGCAGGGCCGCGCTTTCATGACCGGCATCCAGGCGCTCGTCCGCCTGCCGCTGGATCGCAAGAGGCTGGACCGGAAACTGGGCCTCAATACGGCGGGGTTCATTTCGGGGTATCGCGGATCGCCGCTGGGTGGCTACGACCAGCAGATCAAGGCAGCCGGCAAGCTGATGGACGCCCACGACGTGAAGTTGTGGGAGGGGCTGAACGAGGATCTCGGCGCGACGGCAGTCTGGGGCTCGCAGCAGACGCACATTTTCCCGGACGCGAAGTTCGATGGCGTGTTCGGCATCTGGTACGGCAAGGCGCCGGGCGTGGACCGGACCGGCGACGTGTTCAAGCATGCGAACATGGCGGGCACGGACCCCAAGGGCGGCGTGCTGGCGCTGTGTGGCGATGATCCGAACTCGAAGTCGTCGACTTTGGCGTCGCAATCCGAATTCGCGATGATCGATGCGGAGATGCCGGTGCTGGCGCCGGCGT
>JAOATF010000006.1 GCA_030158285.1 Hyphomonadaceae bacterium | reverse complement strand
TGAGTGCGCTGAAGCGCGGATCGCGGCGCGTGGCGACGAGCGGGCAACCGGGCGCGCGGGCATCCGCACGGCGATTGAAGCGCGATGGAACCGTGCTGGTGACGGCGTATTGCCGGCAGCTGCGGCAGGCGGGCTATCTCACCTTCTTCGAGCGGCTGTTTGCGCTCTGGCACGTCATCCACATGCCGCTCTTCCTGCTGATGGTGGTGGCGGTGGTGATCCATATCGTCGCTGTGCATCTGTACTGACGGTGTTGAGCTTGACCCTGCGTGCAGCGTTTCTCGCCCTTGCGGCGCTGACGCTCGCCCTCGTCTGTGGCGGGGGCGCGGTCGCGCAGAATCCGCTGGAGCGGCTCGTTTCGCCCGGGGAACTTTCCAATCCGCATGCGAAGCTGGAGGCGACGTGCGCGTCCTGCCACGAGACGTTCAACAAGGGCGCGCAGTCGGCGAAATGTCTGGATTGCCACAAGGACATCAACTGGGACGTCAAGAACAAGCGCGGGTTCCATGGTCGCTCACCCGAGGTGGCGAAGACGGAATGCAAGGCCTGCCATACCGAGCATGCGGGACGGAATGCGCTTATCGTGAAGCTAGACGAGAAGGCGTTCGACCACCGCTTTACGGACATGCCGCTGCTGGGAATGCATGCACGGGTCCAGTGTGCGGAATGCCACCAGAAGGGCGTCAAACACGCCAAGGCCCCGACGGATTGCGTGTCGTGTCACAAGCCCGATGAGCCGCATATGGGGCGGCTGGGGACGGCCTGTTCGACATGCCATGTGGTCTCTGGCTGGAAGACGGTGTCGTTCGACCATGCGAAGACGCAGTTCTCGCTCAAGGGCAAGCACGCGACGCAGGCGTGTGCCTCCTGCCACGTGAACCAGCAGTGGAAGGGGCTGCAGACGCAATGCGTTGCCTGCCATGCGAAGGACGATGCGCATGCGGGCAAGCTGGGCAGGGATTGCGCGTCCTGCCACAGCGAGACGGCGTGGAAGGGCGGCCGGTCATTCGATCACAACAAGACCGGGTTTGCGCTTATCGGGCGGCACGCCGAGGCGAAATGCGAGAGTTGCCACGTGAAGAACGTGACGGATCCGCTGCCGAAGACCTGCAATGGCTGTCACCAGAAGGATGATACGCACAAGGGACGGAATGGCTCGGCCTGCCAGGATTGTCATACGCCGAAGCAGTGGACGGCGGTGACGTTCGATCACCGGAAGACGGATTTTCCGCTGCTGGGCAAGCATGCGGCCGTGAAGTGCGAGAGCTGTCATACCACGCCGGTGAAGCAGTGGGTTCCGCCGCTCGACTGCAAGGGCTGTCACCAGAAGGATGACAAGCACAAGGGCTTGCTGGGGCCGGAGTGCAAGGACTGTCACACGGAAACCGGCTGGGCGAAGGTGAAGTTCGAGCACAAGCGGGACACGGGATTTGCCTTGAATGGCAAGCATTCAACGGCGCAGTGCGCGGCGTGCCACAAGGAGCCGGTGCATGTGAAGGCGCCCCCGGAAAGCTGCATCGGATGCCATCGCGATGATGATCCGCACAAGCGGCAGCTGGGCGATGGATGCGGCCAGTGCCATGGCGAGGCGGGGTGGAAAACGGCGGTTCGTTTCGATCACGATCTGTCTGACTTCCCGCTGCTGGGCAAGCATGCAGGCGCGAAGTGCGCGGATTGCCACAAGTCTGCGGCGTTCCTTGATGCGGATGCGACCTGCGCCTCGTGTCACCGCAAAGATGACATTCACAAGGGGCGGCTGGGGCCGGATTGTGCGACCTGCCACACGCCGGTCGATTGGTCGAAATGGCGTTTCGATCACGATGTTCAGACTGATTTCAGGTTGACCGGTAAGCATCGCGGTCTGGACTGCGCGAGCTGTCACAAGACCGAGGTGAAAGGAAAGATCGAGCAACCGGCGCGATGCGTCTCCTGTCATGCGGCAGACGACAAGCATCGCGGATCGTTCGGGACGACATGCGAGCGATGCCACTCAACCGATAGTTTCTCCAACGTTACGGTGCGGCGATGACGTCAATGGATAGTGCGTTCGTTTCGGAGTGCGAACCAGAATTCCGTCTGTTGGCGCGCATTAAATTTTTGTTTCGCCATTGTGTCATCCGTGGGCTGAGTAATAGGTGGTCGCCGGTGGGAGCTCTGGGCGCTGTCTCGTACTGCAAGACTGGACTGATGGCGGCCCGCCTTCCCGACTTTCCTCGCGAACGACCCATGAGTATCCGTGGCCTGGTGGCGGCGGCGCTGGTCGCGTTGGCGGGGATGATGTGTTTCCTGCTGGTGGCGCCGGCGGAGGCGCAGAACAACCAGGTGCAGGTCGACGGGAAGTTCGACCACATGGCGACCGGGTTTCCGCTGGAAGGGGCGCACAAGTCGCTCACCTGCGATACGTGCCATTCCAACGGGGTTTTCTCGTCGCTGCCGACGCGTTGCCGGGACTGCCATAATGGCGGGATCGCGCCGGCCAAGCCGATGCGGCATGTGCCGACGAGCGCGGATTGCGACAGCTGCCATGTGACGGCGAGCTGGTCGCGGGTGCGGTTCGATCATGCGGGTGCGACGGGGGCGTGCGCGTCCTGTCACAACGGATCATCCGCGCGCGGCAAGACGCCAAATCATATCCAGACCAGCGGCGCGTGCGACACGTGCCACGTGACGACGGCGTGGACGGCCGTTCGGTTCAACCATGCGTTTGTCACAGGCTCATGTGCAACGTGTCACAACGGATCGCAGGCGACCGGCAAGCCGTCGAACCACATTGCGACAACGGCGGGATGCGATAGCTGCCACGTCACGACGAGCTGGACGAACGTGCGGTTCGACCACGCCGGCGTTACAGGCGCTTGTGCGACTTGCCACAATGGCAATTCAGCGACCGGCAAGCCAGCGAACCACATTCCCACGACTGCAGGATGCGAGAGCTGTCACAGCACGGCGACCTGGACGAACGTCAGGTTTGATCATGCGGGCGTGACCGGAGCTTGCGCCAGCTGCCACAACGGGTCGAGCGCGACTGGCAAGCCGGCCAATCACATCCCGACGACGGCGGGGTGCGACAGCTGTCACGTCACGACGAGCTGGACGAATGTGCGGTTCGATCATGCGGGCGTGACGGGCGCTTGCGCCACCTGCCACAACGGGAACAGCGCGACGGGCAAGCCCGCCAACCACATCGCGACGTCGGCGGGGTGTGACAGCTGCCATGTCACGAGCAGCTGGACGAATGTGACGTTTGACCATTCATCCGTCACAGGTTCCTGCGCGACTTGCCACAACGGGAGCACTGCGACCGGAAAGCCGGCCAACCACATCACGACATCGGCAGGGTGTGATACCTGTCACAACACCACCAACTGGACGAGTGTGCAGTTTGATCACTCGGCCGTGTCGGGGTCTTGCTCGACCTGTCACAATGGTACGCAGGCGACGGGCAAGACGCCGAACCACATCGCCTCGACCAACACGTGCGATGACTGCCATGTCACCACGAGCTGGACGAATGTGCGGGTGGACCATGCTGCGGTGAGCGGGACATGCACGTCCTGTCACAACGGAACGCAGGCGACCGGCAAGCCGGCGAACCACATCCAGACGTCGGCCCAGTGCAGCGACTGCCATTCGACGTTGGCATGGGTTCCAGCGACGTTTGATCATGCGGCCGTGACGGGCTCGTGCGCAAGCTGCCACAATGGCGCCAGCGCCACGGGCAAGCCGAGCAATCACTTCCAGACGACGCTGTCTTGCGAAGAGTGCCACAGCACAACGAACTGGACGACCATACGCTTCACGCACAACAGCGCAGGGTATCCCGGACAGCATCGGCAGGCGCTCGATTGCACGGATTGTCACCGGACCAATGCCCAGCAGGTTCCCTGGCCGAATGCGGCGTACCAGCCGGACTGCGCGGCTTGCCATGCAGGCGACTATCGTGCGGGCGAGCATCGCAAGACGCAGAACCCGTCTACCAACTACACGGTATCCGAGCTGCGCGACTGCACGGGCTCGTGCCACGTTTACACCGACACAACCATGACAACGATCTCGTCGCGGCGGAATTCGAACCACCGCGTCAGCGACAGCGGCTTTGACTGAGACGTCCGGCGGCGCGGGTCGGCGCCGCGTCGGATCTGAAATTCCTGGGGGCAGGAAACGAAACGGACTGCGGCGCCATGCGGCGGCGGCAGAGGCGGGAGTGTGTGCATGACGATCAAGGACCCCAGGTGGAACGAAGGCCGCTCGGCGCCACAGACCGTCAATGGCGTACGGGCGCGGGTGAATGCCCTGCACATGCGGACCGTGCTGGCCGGAAGCCTTGCGGCGGTCGTGGCGGGGCATCTCTCGCCGGTCGCCTATGCGCAGACCGTGTCCGATCGCTTCCTCTCGCGCGTGACAGCGCAGGAAAATGGTGCGTGCGCAACGGTGAACATCGATTTCAACGTGCCTATCCGCTACACGTCGCACTTTCCCGATACCGGCGGCCGAGAGCTGCGGATCGGAGTGCAGCCCCTGAACTTCAATCGTGGATCGCTGTCGACCGGACTGGCGGTGGAGAGCCTGCGGCCGCCGTCGAGCGCGGTGGCGGGGATCCAGCGGATTTCCTACGACGTTTCCGATCCGGCCGGGCCGACGCTGGTGATCGAGTTCGATCATGATGCGAAATGGGAGGTGAAGTCCGACAAGACGGTGACGCGCCTTGTGCTGTCTGTCTCCGGGCGGAACGGATGCGCGCCGGCGGGGACGAGCGCTGCGGCGGCGTCGAATGTCATCCTCGCGGTGACGCAGACGATTCCCGAGGCGCTGGAGCCGAACGGGAACTACGTCATCAACCTGCTCTCCGAACGCGGCAAGCAGATACCGGCGAACGAGATCAAGCAGATCGACGCGTTCAGGCAG
>JAOATF010000005.1 GCA_030158285.1 Hyphomonadaceae bacterium | reverse complement strand
TCGAGGCCGTCTGCCCCCTCCTCCAGCCGGTCCTGCGCGATCATGCGGCCGCGGAACAGGGCGGCGTGGATGAGGTCGAGCGCGCGCTTGCGCTGGGCGACGGGGTCCGAGCCATTGTCGAGGGCGGCGGCGGTGAGCTGGATCCGCAGCTTGCGGCCATCGACGATGTCGGCGATCCGCCACGGGCCGGGCTTCACCGGTCCCGTCTTGGCGGGGGCGGCTGGCGCGGTTTCGACCTGTGCCGGGATGGCGTCGTTCATGAGGCGATCTCTAGCCCTGTTTCCTGCAACACAACAGGCAGAGGATGAACGCGCAATTGCTGCTTTTGGGCGGCATTCCGGCGCGGGCGCCGCATTTGGCAGGCGCGGGGCCGCCCGGACCGGATGACCTGCATTGCCCTTCCTGCCCTGAGGGGGCAATTTCCGGGTCGGGGAAAGCCGGGGCCTGCCGTGGAATTCAATCCGATCGAACTTGCAGCCACGCTGGTGACGCTGGCGTGCGTCATCCTCGGGGTAAAGCGCAGCCTGTGGCAGTTTCCGGTGGGGATTGTAGGGACGGCGATCTTCTTTGTGGTGGTCTGGCAGGCGCAGCTCTGGGCCAATGCGGCGCTGCAGGTCTTCTTCGTTTTCGTGCAGCTGTATGGCTGGTGGTACTGGCTGCGCGGTTTCAACGGCAAACGCCCGCCGATCCGGACGGCCAATCGCGTCTGGGTGGCGATCTCGGTCGCCATCGCGCTGGGTGTTGCCTGGGCCGGATCGTGGGCGCTAACCGCGTTCACCGACTTCGGCCTCGCCTTCACGGATGCTGCGACCCTCAGCGTCAGCGTGGTCGCGCAATACCTGCTCGACCGGAAGTATCTCGAGACATGGCCGGTCTGGCTGGTCGTCAACGTGGCGTCGATCTGGCTCTACGGGCATGCCGGGATGTGGCTGTTCACCGGGCTCTATGTTTTCTTTTTCTTCAACGCCTTCTGGGGATGGTGGGAATGGCGCAAGGCGATGCGCGAGGAAGCGCGCGCCGCTGAAGGGACTGCATGAGTTACCTGTCGAAACCCCGGCGCGGCTTTGTGCTCGGCAAGTTCATGCCGCCGCATATCGGACACGTGTACCTGTGCGATTTCGGCAAGGCGTATGTCGACGAGCTGACCATCTTCGTGTGCTCCCTGCCCGACGATCCGATCCCCGGCGCGCTGCGCTTCAAGTGGATGCAGGAGCTGTTCCCGGCGGCGCGGGTGATCCATTGCGAGGAGATCGTGCCGCAGGTTCCCGAGGACGATCCGGAGAATTTCTGGCCGATCTGGCGCGAGCTGGTGAAACGCTATCACCCCGAGCCGCTGGACATCGTGTTTGCCTCCGAACAGTACGGCCACCGCCTTGCGGCCGAGGTCGGCGCGCGGTTTGTGCCGGTGGATGAAGCGCGGACGGCGTTTCCGGTGTCGGCGACGGCGATACGCAAGAATCCTTATGAGAACTGGCGTTTCCTGCCCGGTCCGGTGCGGCCTTACTATCTCAAGCGGGTGACGCTGTTTGGCGCGGAGTCGACGGGCAAGACGACGCTGTCGGGCCAGCTGGCCAATCACTACGATACGGTGGTGGCGCCCGAGTATGGGCGTTTCCACACGGAGGCGTTTGGCGCGGGCGCGACATCGGCCGAGGACATGCGCCAGATCGTGATGGGGCATCAGGCGGGCGTTGCCGCCGCGAGCCTGCGCGCCAATCGCGTGCTGATCGAGGATACCGATCCGGTGCTGACGGCAGTGTGGTCGGACATTCTCGCGGGCACGCGCGATCCATGGTTCGACGCCTATCGCGACTATCCGGCGCTCTACCTGTTCTGCGACATTGACCTGCCCTGGGTGGACGACGGCACGCGCTATTTCCGCAACCCGGATGACCGGCGGAATTTCCACCTCGCCTGCGAGCGGGAGCTGGTGACGCGGGGCGCGAAGTTCGTGCGGGTGAGTGGGACGATCGACCAGCGCCGCGCGATTGCGATCGAGGCGATCGACGACCTGCTGCGCATGCATCGCTGAGCATTCGCCTGAAGGGCGAATCCACTCTGATATTCGTCTGACGGCTGAAATGAGTGAGGGGACCCCGGGCAATGGGATCCCCTCGTCGCAAACCGTTGTTTTGGGGCAATCAGGTTGCGATACAATTTGTTACATTTGCGGACCGCTGAAACAACCCATTTCGCGTCCCGGACGAATTCCGCCAGCAGCTTGTCGGCAAAACCCTAGCCAGCCGCTGCGTAATTCAGACGCTTTCCCCCTAGGCTGAAAATGAAACCGGCCAGCTGGGGGAGCAGCTGGCCGGTTCGTTGGCTGGCCTTTCGGCTTCGGGGAGGTTCAGGCAACCCCGCCGCCGACGATGGCCGTCGCCATCACGTAGAGCACAGCCGCAACACTGAAGAAGGCGATGGCGAATGAGCCGAGGAAGTGGAGGTTTTCGAGCTTCGAGTTTTTGATCAGACCGTTCATTTTTTTCTCTTTTTTTATCGGTCGTCCTGCGGGTGGGTCTTCTGTCGGACCGTGCCGCGGTGTCGGGAGGGATCTGGGGAGGGAGGCTGGTCCTTAGGCGAGGCCGCCGACGCCGGTGACCATCACGTAGATGACCGAGGCGGCGCTGAAGAGGGCGATGGCGAGCGAGCCGAAAGCGTTCAGACCGTCGAGCTTCGTTTGTTTGATCAGACCGTTCATTTTCTTGCTCCGTTTCTTGTTTTTGTCGGCTGCGCCTCTTGGTGGGCCTCGCCGTTGAAGACTTGATTGCAACCCCCGTGCCAGAGTTTTTTAACTCTCGATTGCCCTGTTTTTGCTGGTAATTCTGAAAAACAGCGCCTGAGGCTTCAGACAATGTGTGCGACTGGCGCCAGTTGTTTGGCGATTTTCGCCGCGATGTGGCGAAGTTTGCGCGCGCCTTGGCAGGGGATTGGGCAGGCACAAAAGAGACCGGCCCGGAAAACAGAAACGCGCGCCGTTGCGGGCGCGCGTTCCGAACGCTCAACGATATAGGAAGCCTATTCGCGGCCTTCCATCTCGGCGGCCTGGCGATGCAGGCGTTCGATGCGGCGGGCGGTCGGCGGGTGGGAAGCCGAGGGGCCGCGGCGCGGGCCGCTGGGGCTGTGCAGCGGGTCGATGACGAACAGGTGGGCCGTGGCGGGCGACCGCTCGGCCAGCGGGTTCAGCAGCGAGGTGGTGTGACGCTCGAGCTTGAGCAGCGCGTTGGCGAGGTTCACCGGGGCGCCGCAGATCTCGCCAGCCTGCTTGTCGGCGGCGTATTCGCGGTGGTGGCTCTGGCCGATGCGGGCGCAGAGGCCGGCAACGATGCGGGAGACGCGTTTGCGCTGACCCAGCGGATAGGCCAGCGAGCCGAAAATCGTGGTCATGACGGCGGCCAGCGCCGAGGAGATGCCCATGGCGAGAGCGTCGCCGCGTTTAACGTGGGCCAGCTCATGCGCGACCACGGCCGAAACCTCGGCGCGGGACAGCGTTTTCAGGAGGCCATCGGTGACGGCGATGGAGGCGTGGTTGGTGTCGCGGCCGGCCACGAAGGCGTTGGGCTGGAACGCGTCGATGATGTAGGTGCGCGGACGTGGCATGTTGGCCCGCATGGCGAGGCGGTCGCAGTCGGCCACGAAGGCGCGGATCATCGGGGAGGCGTCATCCGAACCGACTTCGCGGGCATTGTGGAGCTTGAGGACGATCTTCTCGGCGTACCAGAAGACGAGCAGGTGGAAACCGAGGGCGATCAGCGTGCCGATCAGCGCGCCATCCCTTTCAGCAAGCCACCATCCCAGCCCCGCAAAGGCGAGGTGGATCAGCAGCATCAGTCCGGCGGCCTTGAAATAGCTCATTGAAGCTCTCTCACGCGATGACACCCTCCGAGACGCGAGGGTTGGTCGTGTTGGTGAAAGCTTCCTTTCCAAACCTGAAAAAATTGGTGAACGTGGCGGCCATTGCGTGATGGAACTTCGATTATGAGCAGTGCGTGTGTTCCCGAAGACTCGGCGGCCGAAACCCAAGGCGGCGCCTCGGCAATTCCGGGCGCCGCCCCCGGCAAAGTGCTGAGCCCGGAGGCGATCCGCGCACTGGAAGAGGCCGAGGCGCGGCGCCAGGCCGCGGCTGCGACCGCGCTTCCGGTCGAAATCAATGGGCGCCGGGAGGGCGAGGAGCCGACCCGCTATGGCGACTGGGAGAAGAAGGGGCTGGCTGTCGATTTCTAGGGGCGGCAGCATGGTCCGGTGGGCAGTGTCCACTGGTTAACAAATCCTTGGCGCGCGGCATGGGTGCTGCATGGAGGCCGGCATGATGAAGTCTGTCCGCATTCTTGCCGCTGTTGTGCTGGCCGTGTCGGCCGCGACGCCCGCGTTTGCGGATGGGCGCAACAAACGCCCGCCGATTCATGCGCCCAAACCGCCGCCGCTGCGGATTCCGGAAACGCCCCCGTCGCCGCCGAGCCCCCCTGCCCTGCCGCCGACGCCGATCAAGCTCACCCCGCCGCCGATCGTCCTGCCGTCCGATTTCGGAACAGGCGGCGTCGGCATCGACATCAATGGCGGCTATGGCCGCGGCGGCCGCATGATCGTCATCTCCAACGCCTCGGCCAGCGCGCACGCCAGCGCCACGGCATTCGCCTTCGCCAGCGCCTCCGCGATGTCGTTCGGCGGCGGCAAAGGCCATGGTGGCGGTGGCGGCGGCGGGTGTGGCTGCAAGTAGGCAGACCGCTCGACTTCAGCACCACGCTCTCAACCCGTCTTCCCCGCAAAGGCGGGGATTTGGTCAGCGCGCTTCGGTTGCGGCTCCGCACTCACGTGCGGAGACTGAATCCCGGCCTCCGCCGGGAACGCGGGCTTTGCCCGCTTCCAGGGCGCGCACCTAAACACCAAAAGCTCCACTGCCGTTTGGCATGGAGGTTCGCTGTCGTCTTGGGCCCTAATGGAGGGCCCGGGGACGCGGGA
>JAOATF010000004.1 GCA_030158285.1 Hyphomonadaceae bacterium | reverse complement strand
TGTTCGGGAGCTGGCTCTGGCGGGGACCGTGGTCCTCATCATCTGGCGCCCACCTGGCTTGCTGGGTCGAACGGGAATGCAAAAGCTCGTACGGCGCACGTGGCCCCGCCAACCCTTTCCCCTGCTGAAGTGTCCACCCGCTTCGCGGGCAGCGCCCTCCGTCATGCTTCGCATGCCACCTTCCCCGCCTTCGGCAAGGGAGGACTTCCCTACGATGCTAGCGATATGTGGTCCTGCCCCGCGAAGCGGGGAAGGTGGCCCGAAGGGCCGGAAGGGGCTGCCTGCGAAGCAGGCGGACTGCAGCCGCAACCACAAATCACGATTGCTACCGCCCGAAATCTGAGGCTGGTAAGCCCATGACCGAAGCGACCGAAATCGTCGAACAGAAAGCCATCCTGCGCGGCCACATGATGGAGATTCGCGCCGAGGCTGCCGCGCGTGATCCCGATGCGGCCGACAGATTGGCCGCGCGTTTTCCTGCAAAACTGTTCGAGCGGTATGGCCCCATCGTCGCCGGCACGCTGGCGATCGGCGACGAGCTTGATCCTGCGCCGCTGCTGTCGCGTCTTGCCGGGCTCGGCGCCCGCATCGTGCTGCCGCGTGTCGAGGCCGATGGCGCGATGACGTTCCGCGACGCCGCCAAGGCCACGCTGGAGGCGGGGCCATTCGGGCTGACGCAACCGTCAGCCCGCGCCGAGATCGTGCGTCCCAATCTCGTCCTCACGCCGCTTCTGGCGTTCGACCTGCGCGGACGGCGGCTTGGCTATGGCAAGGGCCATTATGACCGCGCCGTAACCCAGCTCCGGGCGACCGGCCGGGTGTTCTATCTCGGGCTTTGCTACGCCCAGCAGCAGGTCGATGCCGTGCCTGTGGAGAAGCACGACGTGCTGCTCGACTGGGTGGAAACGCCGCTCAATTCCGTGCCGCTTTTCCTGGGGCAGGCTGTTGCGCGTTGATGCGCTGCGGTAGCGATCCATATCCTTCCTGACGTCTTTGCCGCTTGACCCTGCCGCGCGGCGCGCGCGAGCATGCAGCGTTCGGGAGATCGACCATGGATGACACGCAGCGGATGCAGGTGGTGAAGGTCGTCCGGGCCACACTCCTCGCCTCGCTGGCAGCCACAACGCTCGTCGCCTGCGCCGGTGGCGGCGGCAGCAGCGGTCCGTCCACCCCGTCTCCGCCAATTACGCCGCCGCCTCCTCCGCCACCCCCTCCGCCTCCGCCGCCTCCACCCCCGCCGTCTCCGCCGCTGAATCCGCCGTCGTTTTACGAGACGCCGGAGTATTTCGGGTCGGCTTTCAGCAGCGGGAATCGGTCGGGGCTAGGGCAGATCGGGGCGTCGACGGCGTATTCGCGGGGGGCGACGGGGCAGGGGATCATCGTTGCGGTGATCGACACCAATGTCGACACGACCATCAGCGAACTCACCGGCCAGATCGTGAGCACGCATGACGTGGTCTCGGGCCGCGGCGCCAGCGACATCGACACGGACGGCCACGGCACGATGGTCACCAGCGTCATCGTCGCCAACAAGAACGGCGTCGGCGTGCATGGCGTGGCGTACGAGGCCAAGGTGCTCGGCATCCGCGCGGATACGCCAGCTTCCTGCGCATCAACCGGTACGGACGCGGGCTGCAAGTTCGGCGACAACAATCTGGTCGCGGCGATCAACTACGCCGTCGCCAACGGCGCGAAGATCATCAACATGTCGCTCGGCGGCGAGATTGACGCCAACCAGCAGCTCGAGAACGCCATCCGCAGCGCCGCCTCGCGCGGCGTGCTCGTCGTCATCGCGGCGGGCAATGAAGGCGCGGTCGCCACCGGCACGACAGGCGCGCAGGGCACACAACCGACCGAGCCCGCCTACATCGCCGGTGAATCCGCTTCGCTTGGCCGCGTCGTTGCGGTCGGTGCGGTCGACAGTGCGGGCAACATGCCGACCTTCTCCAACCGCGCGGCGCAGACGCAGAACTTCTACCTGCTGGCGCCGGGCGTCCGTGTCGTTGTGCCGGGTGTCGATGACAATGTCCGCGTCCCCACCAATCCCAGCTGCTCGGCCACCGTCACCACGAACTGCAATGACCTCGACAATGAGGGTGATTACTGGTCCGCCTCGGGCACGTCCTTCGCGGCGCCCCATGTGGCCGGCGCGCTCGCGCTGATGCTCGACCTGTTCCCCAACATCACGCCGGAGAATGCGCTCGCCGCCCTGCTCACCACGGCGGACGACTATGTCACCACGACGCCCGATGCGATTCTCGGCGTCAACGCCGGCGCGGGCGCCGATCAGGTTGGCGGACGCGGCATTCTCAATCTCGCGCGCGCCTTCTCGCCCATCGGCACAAGCAGCTTCACCTTCGATGCCGAACAGGTTGAACTCTCGCAGGCGCTGGGGCCCGCCAGTGGCGCGCTCGGCGACTGGGCGGATCATTCCGGCGCCTTCAACGGCCTTGTCTTCCAGGACGTGTTCAAGCGCGGCTTCGTGATCGAGAACACGCGCACGCTGCCCGGCAAGACGGCGTTCTCCGACTTCAGCCTGCGCGCCGAACAGGCCCGCGGCCACGCCCGCGCGTTCGAGATGGGGGACGCACAACTCTCCTGGTTCAACGCGCCGCAACCCGCCTACGATCCACGCGCGCCGTGGGCCGAAGCGCCGGATGCCACCTTCCAGTTCAGCTACGCGTTCGGAAATGGTCGCGTCGCCGTTGGCCGTGGCGGCGGGCCACAGCGCCTGACGCCCGGCCTTATGCTGGTCGACGATCGTTCGGGCCCGTCCATGCTCGGCTCGGGCGATTCCTGGTCCAGCGTCTCGCAGGCTTTCGGGCCGATCATGTTCGACGCGCGCACCTCGCACGGCGGCGGCCGCGCGGCCGAAAGCATCGGCATTGGTCACATCGCGGAAGACTGGGGCGTGCGCCTCGGTTATGCCGCGCTGTCGGACGTCAACACCGCGCTTGGCGGCTCGCTGCAGAGCCGCTTCGGCGGCGAGGATGCAACGCGCATGCGCGCCGTCAGCCTCGAGGCGAGCCGCGATGTCGGCCTGTGGCGCTTCTCCGGCGCCGTCGAAGCCGCCGATGTCACGATGGACCGGCTCGATGTTTCGGGCCTGTGGACCTCAAGCTGGTCGCTCAGCGCGCAGCATCCGTTCGCGGGCGGCGCTATCCGTCTGTCTGCGGCTCAGCCGCGCCGCTCCGAAGGCGGAAACCTCACCTTCAACGCACCGGTGCAGGTCACGCGCTCGGGCAGGATCGTCTTCGAATCGCGCACGGCCGCGCTTGTCCCCTCCGGTCGCGAAGTGGATTTCGAAACAGCGTGGAGCACATTCCTCGGACCGATGACGACGTTCGAGGCGGCGGCGGCGTTGAGCCTGCAGCCGAACCACGTGGCGGAAGCGGAAGCGGCGACGGCGTTCTGGTTGAGCGTGCGTCACGCCTGGTAGGGGCGTAAGTCCGCCGCCTTCGGCGTCGGCCCCTTCCGGCCCTTCGGGCCACCTTCCCCGCTTCGCGGGGCAGGACCACATACCGCTGGCATTGAGGGGAAGTCCTCCCTCGCCGAAGGCGGGGGAGGTGGCGCGAAGCGACGGAGGGGGCTGCCTGCGAAGCAGGCGGATCGCGCAACAGCGCAGGCGTCAGTCCGACTCGCGGCGATAACTACCCGGTTGCTGCAGCCTGCGCGCGCGGCGCATCACGCGGCGGACGGCGAGGCCCATGCGCTGCATCGGGCGGCTGCGGCGCGGCGGGGCGAGGCGGCGAACTTCGGTCGTCCCACGCGCAGCGAGCAGTTCGGAGCGGCGCACAATGTCCGGCTGCTTCAGGTCTTCCGGTGTCGCCATCAGGCGCCAGGACAGCGAACCACGGCGGGCAACACCCGACACCTGACGCGCGATCAGCGGGGCAAACAACAACACGGTCGCCATCGGCAGGTTCTGCAGCATGAAGCTCGGCGAGATCGCGAACGAGCCGACCAGCAGGCAGAAGCCGAAGATCATGTGTTGCAGGTAGTGGCGAACGAGGTCGCTCCACGCAAAGCCGTTGCGGTCACGCACCTGCGGACGCCAGCCGCCATCGACGCCCATCAGCGTCGAGAGGATCGAGCCGGCATGGTTCAGCATGATGATCGGCGCCAGCAGCGCGGTCAGCGCAAGGTCGAACACGACTGCTACGAGGAAACGCGGCGAGCGGTCCCAACCGGGGAGTTTTCCGGCGGCCCAGAGAATGATCGCCAGCCATTTCGGTGATGTCAGGAGCAAGCCCGTGATCGCTAGCAAGCGCAGGCTCGCCGTCGGATCGGAGGCAACCGTCGTCACGACCGTTTCGGATTCGAAGAACTTGGCGTTGCCTGCGATCACCACGCCGACCAGCACGAGGCTCAACCACAGAAGACCCGAGACATAGCCCATCAGGCCGGCGGCAATGTGCACCTTGGAGAGCCAATCAAAACCCTTGGCGAACAGGATCTGCACCTGCTGGATATTGCCCTGCGCCCAGCGGCGGTCGCGCGCGGCAAGGTCAACGATGGTCGGCGGGGCTTCTTCGTAGGAGCCCACAATGTCGCCCGCGATTTCCACGCGCCAGCCAGCGCGGCGGAGCAGGGCGGCTTCGACAAAGTCGTGGCTCAGGATCTTGCCGCCCAGCGGCTCCTTGCCCGGAAGATCGGGCAGGGCGGCGTGCGCGGCGAACGGCGCAAGGCGGATGATGGCGTTGTGGCCCCAGAAGTTTCCGGCGCCGCCCGACCACCAGGTCAGGCCGGCGCCGAACAAGCCGCCATGCACGCGCAATCCCAGCTGCTGCGCCCGCGCCGAATAGGTGCGTGCGCCAACGATGATCGGCAGTGTCTGGATCAGCGCCGTCCGCGGACGCGCATCCATGCGGCGGACCAGCTCGAGGATCGCTTCGGGCGACACGAACGAGTCCGCATCCAGCTCGAGCATGTAGTCGTACCGCGCGCCCCAGCGCTGGACGAAATCGTTGATGTTGCC
>JAOATF010000003.1 GCA_030158285.1 Hyphomonadaceae bacterium | reverse complement strand
TTCGAGGCGATGAAGGCCGAGATCGCCGATCACATGCGTCGCGGCATGGAAACCACCGAGACGTTTCTGCGCACGAGGCCGGGTTTGTCTGGGAAGCCAAAAAGGGGAGCCAATTCATGACCATCAATCGACGCTCGTTGCTAACCGTCGCGGCCGCCAGTGGTGCGGTCCTGGCATTGCCCTTCGCTGCCCGTGCCGAGGGCACGCTCGAGGCGATCAAGAAGCGCGGCACCTTCCGCGTCGGCGTCACGCAGGCGCCGCCCTGGTTCTCCAAGGATCCCAAGTCGGGCGAGTGGGCCTCGGGCCTCGGCATCTCGATGGGCAAGGCGATGGCCCAGACCCTGGGCGTGAAGATGGAAACGGTCGAAGTGAGCTGGGGCAATTCGATCGCCGCCCTGCAGGGCGACAAGATCGACATCATGTTCACCATCGACGCCACGGCCGAGCGCAAGCAGGCGGTGGATTTCCCGACCGCGCCGCTTCTCTACTATTCGCTGGCCGTGCTCGCGAAGGACGACCTTGCGGTGAAGACCTGGCAGGACCTCGACAAGCCGGGCATCCGCATCGCCGTGCCGCAGGCCTCGTCGATGGATCGCTTCGTCACCGAGCATGCCTCCAAGGCCGACATCCAGCGCTTCCCGGACAATGCCGCGGCGATCGCGGCGTTCCAGTCCGGCCGCGTCGATGCCGTGTGCCTGTTCCATCCGCCGCTGCTGGCGGCGCGCCAGCGGCTCGGCAAGGGCAAGATCGTGGTGCCGACTCCGGCCCAGATCCAGGAGTCGAGCACGGCGCTGCGCAAGGGCGATGCCGAGTTCGCGGCCTGGGTCGACAAGCAGCTGGTCGCTTACTACCAGAGCGGCCAGACGCAGAAATGGTACGAGCAGGCGCTCAGCGAATTCGGCCTCGATCCCAAGCTTGCGCCGCCGATCATGAAAGAGATGATCAAGTAGGCGGGACGCCTCTTGGCGTACCAGTGGGACTTCTCGCCGGTCCTCGCCAACGCTCCGTTGTTGGCGCAGGGCCTGGCGAACACGCTCAAGATCACGGGCACGGCGCTGGTCTGCGGCGTCGTGCTGG
>JAOATF010000002.1 GCA_030158285.1 Hyphomonadaceae bacterium | reverse complement strand
TGGCCAAGGCTGCGTTCCACAAGAACCAGAAAGTGTTCGTGAAGCCCGTGGGAACATGGGCCGTCGTCGAACAGGTCCTGCCGCAATGGGTGAAGGGCCTCGATGAGCCGCTGAAGGTTCACTACGATGTCGGCCTCGGCCGCGAATTCTCGGCGGGTGAACTGGTGGCCGACAAGTCGGCCGTGCCGGTCGACGAATTGGCCAACATCGAAAACTGGCGCATCAAGCGTGCGAAGAATCGCTGGAACGAATCCGGCGAGGTTCCGAACCATCCCTTCCCGGGCACCTTCCCGCTGGTCGTGACCGACGAGAAGAACTGGGGCGGCTGGCGCGTCCCCAGCGCCGAATACGATCGCGACCCGGAGCGTATCGAGTTCCAGGCCCGCATCATCGAGGCAGCGCCCCACCTGATGAAGATGGCCAAGGTGCTGGCCCAGTTCGGGCACAACTATTCCGACGAAATGCCGGCCGAGCTGCTGGACCTGTCCAAGAAGGCCACAGCCATGCTGCGCCAGATCTACGAGACGTCGGGCGACATCCCGGCCCCGGCCGTCGCCGCGGAATAGGTCGCAGGCGCCGGCGGCCGGGCGCCCTACAAAACCGGCCTCACGCTCTTTATCTTGGCTGCAAACCCTGTAGCCATTCTCGGGCCGCGGCTTGACGCGGCGCGACCGATAGAGCGTTCCGATCATGCGCACTGAAACGCCGCCAGCCGTGAAGCTTGCCGACTACCAGCCCTATCCGTTCCGGATCGAGGGCGTGCGGATGCTCTTCCGCCTGCATCCCACTGACACACGCGTCGTGACCGAGCTGAGCGTCAAGCGCATGGGCGCCACGGGCTCCATCCTGCGCCTCGATGGCGAGAAGCTGACGCTGAAGGCGATCAGGCTGAATGGCCAGCCGCTCGCCGCATCGGACTATGTGCTCGACGAAGACAGCCTCACGCTTCCCGACCCGGGCGCATCGTTCAAGCTGGAGATCGAGACCAGCATCTCGCCCGAGACCAACACCGAACTCTCCGGCCTCTACATGTCCTCCAGCCGCTTCTGCACGCAGTGCGAGGCCGAGGGCTTCCGCCG
>JAOATF010000001.1 GCA_030158285.1 Hyphomonadaceae bacterium | reverse complement strand
TTTTTCGTAACGTGTTGAGAACCCTCATCGCGATCGTTGGGGGTCTTGCGCTTATCGCCCTGCTTACGCAAGGCCTTAGCCAGATCGACGACACCATTGTGCAGAATCGCCAGTCGATGCTGGCGTTCCTCTGGGTGTCCCTGCTCGCGACCCCCCAGATCATCGCCTTGCTGATGCCGATCGCGCTTTTCATCGCCACTGCGGCCGCGCTGAACGTGGCGCACCGGGAAAACGAAGTGGTGGTGGCGCAAGCGTCGGGCATGTCGAACTGGCAGGTCGCCTCGCCCGTCCTGAGACTAGCGACACTGGCGGCGGTGCTGCACCTCGGCCTCAACCTGTGGATCCAGCCGGCGGCCTCGCGCGAATTGCGGACGACTCTCACGACTGCCTCGACTGACCTTGCCTCCTCGCTGGTGCGCGAGGGGACGTTCATGACGCATCGCGATGGCCTGACCACGTTTGCGGGAAGCGTCGATGGATCCGAGATCACTTTCCTCGTCGCCAATGACAGCCGCAACCCGAAGAGCGAAGTTACCTATATCGCCAAATCAGCCTTCCTCTCGGAGCTGGAAGGAAAGCCGGCGCTGATCCTGCGCGATGGGCAGCGTGAGTCGCTGCGGACCAATGGCGCGCTCGAATCGCTGACCTTCCAGCAATCGCCGCTGGAACTGGGCGGCTTCGTGAACGACCAGAAGGCCATCATCCTCGAAGAGTCCGACCGCTACCTGCCCGAGCTGTTCTACCCGGACATGACGAATTACTACGACAGCGCGAACGTCAAGAAATTCGCGGCGGAGGGCCATGCGCGCGTTGCAACCCCACTTCTGAACATCGCGATGGCGATGCTGGCGATCTTTGCGGTGCTGGGCGGGGATTTCAGCCGGCGTGGCTATGCCCGCCGCATCGCTATTGCTTCGGGCGTTGCGCTCATCGTGCGGATCGCGGCGTTCAGCGCCACGTCCTCGGCGGCGAAAGACCCGGACCTGAATGTCCTGCAGTACCTGCTGCCGATCGGCGTGGTGATGATCATCGGCTTCCTGTTCTTCATCCAGCCGATCCTGAAACGGCGGCGTATCAGCGCCCGCAATCCGGTCTCGCGCCCCCTGATGGGGGCTGCCTGACATGGTGATCGCCGGCCGCATCCAGCGTTACATCTTCCGCGAGTGCGTTGCCTCGCTGGCGCTCACGCTCGGCATCATCCTGCTGGCCATCATCCTGGTCGACGTGGTCGAGCAGATGCGCACGATCGGCGACCGCACGCAGATCGGCATCGATGTCGCGCTTTCGCTGACGATGATGAAGACGCCGGGACTGATGCTCGAAACCCTGCCCTTCGCCATGCTGGTCGGCTCGATCCTGACCTATTCGCAGCTGGGCCGCCGCAGCGAGATTCCCGCCATCCGGGCCTCGGGCGTTTCGGCGTGGCGGTTTCTCGGGCCGGTTATGGCGCTGGCCTTGCTGGTCGGCGTGCTGATGGTGACGGTGCTCGATCCGCTGGCGACGCGGTTGAGCCAGGACTTCGAGGCGACGCGGGCGCGGCTGCTCGGGAACACGGCGCCCAGCAATGAGGGTGTGTGGCTGAGCCAGGGCGACTTGCAGGCGGGGGCGGACGCGGTGGAGGCCGGGGCGGCACTGCCGGGGTCCAACCAGCAGGCGATCATCCACGGCCGGCGCGTGGTCGGGCGCGGCCAGGCGCTGGAAAATGTGACGTTCTGGTATTTCCGCCCGGGGCCTGCCGGCCCGTCTGACAGGGAATTCACCCACCGGATCGACGCCAAGAAGGCAGAACTGACCCCTGGCTTCTGGCAGCTGACGGGCGTGGTGGAGAATCGTCTCGGAGGCGAAATCCAGCGGACCGAAAGCCTTGCCCTTCCGACCAACCTCAGCAGCGACACCCTGCTGTCGCGGTTTGCCTCGTCCAAGACCATCGCCTTCTGGGAACTTCCCGCCTTCATCCAGGCGGGCAAGGCGGCGGGAATGGACGTCGGGGACTATGTGCTGAAGTACAATACCCTTCTGGCGACACCGGTTTTCATGCTGGCGATGTCCCTGATCGGGGCCGTGGTGTGCCTGCGGCTGGCGCGGTCGGGCGGCTTGTCCCGACTGATCGGAGCGGGGGCGCTGGCGGGGTTCGTGCTGTATTTCACGACCCGGCTGGCCTCCGGCATGTCAGCGTCCGGGGCGACTCCGCCCGAGGCGGCGGCCTGGTGTCCGCCCCTGTTCGCGCTATTTGCCGTGCTGACCCTGCTGGCCCATCTCGAAGACGGCTAAAGCCCTGATTTCCCGCTCTCGGCTGTGGCTTCCGGGCCGCGCCGCCCACAGGATTTCCCCAATGCCAGTCGCCGCCTTTACGCCCCCCTGCCCATTGCGTATCGGTTCAAGGCTGGGAGTCGCTCGCATCTTGTCCGCGAGGGGAGAGTAATGGTTTTGCGGCTAAGCTGCCTGGCGTCGGTCGCAATCGCAGCCCTTGCGGCGGGCGGACCTGCCGCCATTGCCCAACAATCGCAGACGTCTTCTCCGGCCCCCTCTCCGGCCCCCACCGCGCCCGGCGCTCCGGCGGCGAACACTGACGAAGTCATCCTCAAGGCCGATACGTTCGAGGAAAACCGCGACACGTCGGTGATCACGGCGTCCGGCAACGTCCAGATTCGCGTCGGCCCGCGCACGCTGATGGCCGACAAGGTGATCTATGACCGCGCGACCGAAACGATGCGCGCCCAGGGCCATGTCCAGATCATGGACGACAGCGGCCAGGTGCAGTTCGCCGACGAGATCGAAGCGGACGAGGACTTCCGCAATGGTTTCGCGACCCGCTTCTCCGCCCGGCTAGGCCCCAAGGACGGGACGCAGGGCCTCCTCACGGCGTCCTCCGCCATCCGCACCGACGGCACGCGGAACTCGCTGGAGCAGGTGGTCTTCACCAACTGTCCGGTGTGCAAGGAAAAAGGCATCGATCCGACCTGGGCCCTGCGTGCGCGCCGCGCGACGCTGGACCAGGAAGACCAGATGATCGCCTACCAGGATGCGGTGCTGGAGCTTGCGGGCATTCCCGTGCTCTACGTCCCGTGGTTTGCGCACCCTGATCCGAACTCCGAGCGCCGCTCCGGCCTGCTGATCCCGGATCTCGGCGTCTCATCGAAACTGGGGCCGTTCTACGAACAGCCCTATCTCTTCGTGATCTCCCCGTCGGAAGACCTCGTGATCGCGCCGATGATCTCCGCCAACGTGAACCCGATGGTGAAGGTCGACTGGCGCCGCCGGTTCTTCTCCGGCTTCATCCAGGCGGAAGGCAGCATCACGAAGGAACAGGACTTCAACTCCGACGGCGACAAGTTCGGCGACGACACCTGGCGCAGCCACCTCTACGCAGTCGGCAAGTTCGACATCAACAAGGACTGGCAATGGGGCTTCGGCATCGAGCGCCAGACCGATGACCTGTACGACAGGCGATATAACATTGACGGCGAAAACGACCTGCGAGGCCTGATCGCCAGCCAGCCGCGGCAACTGCTGTCGCAACTGTACGCGACGGGTCAGGATACCGATTTCTATTTCGAAGCGGGGGTTTTCGCATTCCAGGGCCTGCGCGCCGGCAACAATGACGCCCCAATCCCGAAGGTCGCTCCGTCGCTGTTCGTGCAGAAAAATTTCGACTTCGGAACCGGCGGCCAGCTGTCCACCGACTTCAGCGCCGTCGGCCTGTTCCGCGACGAGCAGCAGACGCTGCCGGGCACCAACCCGCCGGACATCGTGCTCGACACGGCCCGCGCCACGACATCGGCGCAGTGGGAAGCGCAGTACATCGTCGGCCCCGGTCTTGTGGTGGAACCGTTCGCGTCAGGTCGCGGCGACGTCTACCGCATCGACGACGGCGGCGTGGCGGGCGCGCAGGATCTCTCGCGCTTCCTCGGCATTGCCGGAGCGCAGGTGAGCTATCCCCTTATCAGCCGCCAGCCGGGCATGGACATCATCATCGAGCCGATCGCGATGGTAGCTTACGGCACGCCGGACGCGAACAATCCGCTGATCCCCAACGAGGACTCGCTGGTGTTCGAGGCGGACGAGACCAACCTGTTCAAGCCCAGCGCTGTCAGCAATTACGATCTCTGGGAAGGCGGCGCACGCGGCGCGGTTGGCGTCAACGCCGTCGCCCGGGTCGGCAGCGATGTCGAACTGTCCGCGACGGTTGGCCGCCGCTGGCGCGAACAGGCCGATCCGGCCTTCAACGACCTGAGCAACCTGGCCGGTGAAGAATCCGACTATGTCGCCTCCGTTCGCGCGGACATGGGCAAGATCGTCAACGTCGGCGCCCGTTTCCGCGTGGACGACGAGGCTGCAATAAGGCGCATCGACGTCGACGCCGGCCTCAATGCCTGGAATTTCCGGGGCACTGCGCGCTACTTCAAGGTTTCGGAGACTGTCCCGGGCGCGAATGACGAGAATGAGGGCGTCGTGTGGAACGGCACGCTGGATATCAACAATCGCTGGGCGGCCGTCGTCCAGCAGGCCCGCAACATCACACAGGCCGAGGACATCAGGCTGACCCTCGGTATTCGCTATCAGGACGAATGTTCGTTCTTCATGATCGCCTATGAGCGTTCAGGCGGCCGTGACCGGACCCTCGGCCCGTCCGAGTCGATCGGCATTACCTTCGCGCTGACCGGCCTCGGCGCCGCCGATCCCAGCACATTCGACTGATTTTGGCGTTTTCAGGCTGCTACCAGAGGCTCGCATTTAGCCGGTCCAGCCGGTATATCCGCAGGCGGCCACCCTCTGGGTGCGCCATGTTTTTGCCTTCACCCGGGATCAGGGTCGTGGGCTGCAGGGTGAGCTGATGAAACGAATTATCGCGATTGCGCTGGCGGCCACGGTCGCTGCTTCCGGGCTGGCAGCCATTGCCCAGCAAGCCACACAGCCGTCCCAGCCGACGGCGGCGGGCACACGCGGGCGCGCGATCGACGGCGTGTTTGCCAGCGTCAACGACCAGGTCATCTCGCATTCGGACGTGCGTAACCGCATGCGCTGGATGCTGCTCAAATTCGCCGAGCCGCCGCAGGACGAGAAGATCCTGCGCGAACTGCAGAACCAGGCGCTCGAAAGCCTGATCGACGAGAAGATCCAGGTCCAGGAATTCAAGAAGCTGGTGAAAGACCAGGACATCTCCGGCCCCGAGGTCGATGAGGCCGTTGACGACGTCGCGCGCCAGTACCGGATGAACCGCGAACAGTTCACACAGGCGGTCGCGGAAGCCGGCATCCCCATGGAGCACATCCGCGACATGGAGAAGGCGTCCATCTCGTGGTCGGCCCTGATCCGTGGCCGCTACTACAAGACCGTCCGCGTGTCCGAGCTGCGCATCGACGACATGTTGCACCGCCTGAAGTCCAGTCTCGACAAGCCGCAATACCGCATCGCGGAGATCTTCCTCTATGCGCCGGACCAGGCGTCGCGCGATCTCGCCAAGACACGCGCCGCGACGCTGATCCAGAACATCCAGCAGGGCGCGGACTTCCAGACGCTGGCGCAGCAGTTCTCTGCCGCCCCGTCGGCTTCGGCGGGCGGCGACCTCAACTGGCTCTCGCCGGGCGACATGCGTCCTGAAGTTGCCGACGCCGTGCTGAAGGCGCCGGAGCCGCCGCTGGTCCTGCCGCCGATCGAAAGCGAAGGCGGTGTCTATATCATCGCCCTGACCGGCAAGCGTGAGCCGCAGGACCCGTCCAAGGCGCTGATCCTCGACATGGAACAGCTGGTCGCGCGGGGCGAAGGCTCCACCGCCAAGCTGGAAGCGGCGAAAGCCAGCGCCAAGTCGTGCGAGGGGCTGACCAAGGCGCTGGAAGGCGTTGAAGGCGTCACGCGTACGCCGATGAAGAATCTCGGCCTCAGCCAGATCGCCCCGCAATTCCGTACGCCGCTGGAAGGCGTGCAGGCCAACCAGTCGACCCCGATCATCGACACGCCGGATGGCGGCAAGATGGTGTTTTTCGTCTGCCAGACCCGTTCGGGCGATGCCGACCTGCCGACCCGCGCGGAGATCAAGGAACGCCTGTTCAACCAGGAACTGACCCTGGTCGCCGAGCGCTACCTGCGCGATCTCAAGCGCGAGGCGACCATCGTCCGCCGCTAGGCCGCGGGGAGGCCCCCGGGAAGAGCTGATGGCTGCGCCGATCCTGCCGCTTGCAATGACGATGGGCGACCCTGCCGGGGTCTGCCCGTCGATCACATGGCAGGCCTATGAACATGCGCGGCAGACAGGCGGGCAGCCGTTCTATGTGATCGCACCGCCGGACGTGCTGGCGCGGGCGCCCAATGCCGGCAGGTTCGAGATCATCCCGGAGACTGGCAACGCGCTGACGACGTTTGCGCATGCCCTGCCGGTGTTTCCGATCGCGGGCGCGGCGGCGATGCCCGGCAAGCCCGATCCGGCAACGGCGCCGGCCATCATCGCGTCGATCCGGCTTGCGGTGGAGCACACGCAGGCCGGCAAGGCGGCGGGCGTGGTGACCAATCCAATCGCCAAGGCGCTGCTCTATCGCGCCGGGTTCAAGCATCCCGGGCACACCGAGTATCTCGCCGAACTCGCGGCGGAGGGCGGCGTGGCGCCGCGGCCGGTGATGATGCTGGTGGGCGGCGGGCTGCGTGTGGCGCTGGTGACGATCCACCGTCCGCTGGCGAGCGTCGCGCCGTCGCTGACGCCTGAGCTGATCGTGGAGATTGGCCGGATTGTCGGCGCGGCGATGAAGCGGGATTTCGGATTTGCTGCGCCGCGCATCGGCCTGTGCGGCGTTAATCCGCATGCCGGCGAAGACGGCGAGATCGGGCGCGAGGAAGTGGAGATCATCAATCCGGCGGCCGCAACGCTGCGCCGGGGCGGGCTTGATGTTTCGGATGCACGTCCGGGCGACACGATCTTCCACGAAGCGCGGGCGGGTCGCTGGGATGCCGTGATCGCGATGTATCACGATCAGGGGCTGATCCCGGTGAAGACGCTGGACATGTGGGGCGGGGTGAATGTGACGCTCGGCCTGCCCTTCATCCGCACATCGCCGGACCATGGCGTCGCGTACGATGCAGCGACGAACGGACAGGCGCGGCCGGACAGCCTGATCGCGGCGCTGAAGCTCGCGGACAGCATGGCTGAGGCGCGCGGCGCATCATGAGCACCCCGCTGACGCCCGGGGCCGCGAAGAAATCGCTCGGCCAGCACTTCCTGTTCGATCCCAACGTGCTGAAGCGCGTGGCGACGGCCGGCGGCAGCGTCGACGGCAAGACAGTGATCGAAGTTGGTCCCGGCCCCGGTGGCCTCACACGCGCACTGCTGGACAGCGGCGTGGGCAAGCTGATCGCGGTGGAGCTCGATGACCGGTTTGCGGAGGGACTGTCGCGGTGGCCGGAGGCGCGCGAGGGGCGGCTGCACGTTCACCATGGCGATGCGCTGAAGGCCAATATTCCGGCGCTGATCGAGCAGACCGGCGGCACGAGCCCCGCCATGATCGTCGCCAACCTGCCCTACAATGTCGGCACGCCGATGCTGGTGGAATGGCTGAAGGCCGGGGCCAATTCTGAAAAGCAATGGCGCGGGACGATGGTGCTGATGTTCCAGAAGGAAGTGGCGCTGCGGATCTGCGCCGCGCCGGACGAGGATCATTACGGGCGGCTGGCGGTGCTGTCACAGGCGGTGACACGGCCGCGCCTCGCCATCACACTGCCGCCCGGCGCTTTCCGCCCGCCGCCGAAGGTGGATAGCGCGGTGGTGGTGTTGGAGCCGCTGGGGGCTGCCGACAGGTTTCCGCATCTGGATGCGCTGGAGAAGGTGACGGCGGCAGCGTTCGGGCAGCGGCGGAAGATGCTGCGGGCGGCGCTGAAGTCGCTGCCCGGCGCGGTGGAGGCGCTGGAGGCGTCGGGCATCGATCCGACGCGGCGCGCCGAGACGCTGACGCAGGCGGAGTTCAGGACGCTGACGGTGGCTTGGCAGAAAAAATAGGGATTGCTGAGCTCGGAAGGCAGAACTCTAGATTCTATCGCTCGTAGCCCAAGCGTAGAAAGCCCACATCCCGATCACGGCAAAGCCAACCCAATAGCGATCGAACCACACACGCGCTCGCTGCCAAAATGTAAGCCTGCGTTCAGTCGCAGGAAACTTCGCAAATCGCGCACGACGCGCTCGCCACATCCTCCAGTATCCGACGGCGATTATTGCGAATGGCAGCAGCGCAATGACCCATAAGATCAACAACCCGCCCTCCAACTATCCCGGCCCGTCGCTTGCCCTCCAGAAGCCAATCCGCTTAGGAGCGCGCCTAGTGCCCCTCGCCCGTGGCGCTGCCGCTCTGCGTCTTGGTCGCCACGCGGGCGTCCTTCAGCAGCTGGTCCACCGCAATGCCCAGCGATGCCCGCGCGCGCTTGTTGCGTTCGACATAGAGGATCGCGCGGAGTTCAGCGAAAGCGGTATCGAGATTGTCGTTGACGATCGCGTAGTCGTATTCGCCCCAGCGGAGGATATCCTGACCGGCGCCATCGAGGCGGCTCTGGACGGACTTCTCGTCTGCGCCGGGGCGGCCTTCCAGACGCTGCTTCAGCTGCGCCAGCGAGGGCGGCAGGATGAAGACGGAGCAGACATCGCCCGGGCGGATGGTTTTCAGGGCGCGGGCGCCCTGCCAGTCGACGTCGAAGACCACGTCGGTGCCGGCGACCAGCCGCGCTTCGACTTCGCTGCGGGGCGTGCCGTAGAAATTCTTGAAGACCTTCGCCCATTCGAGGAATTCGTCGCGGTCGATCATGTCCTCGAACTGTTCGACGGAGCGGAAGTGATAGTCGGCGCCATCGGCCTCGCCCGGACGCGGCGAGCGCGTGGTGGCGGAGACGGAGAGCTGGACGCCCGGCACTTCCGAAATCAGGCGGCGGCACAGCGTCGTTTTTCCCGCGCCCGACGGGCTGGAGATCACGAACATCACGCCCCGGCGTGGGCGATGCTGGTTCTGGCCGTCACTCGACATTCTGGACCTGTTCCCGGAACTGCTCGATCAGCGATTTCAACGCGAGGCCCGTATTGGTCAGATCGAGGCTGGCCGATTTCGAGCAAAGCGTGTTGGCCTCCCGGTTAAGCTCCTGACAGAGAAAGTCCAGCTTCCGTCCGACAGCTTCGCCCGAGGTCAGGATCGACCGCGCGGATTCCGTGTGCGCGGCCAGCCGGTCCAGCTCCTCGCGGACATCGGCGCGGGTCGCCATGGCGAGGACTTCCTGCGCCACCCGGTCCTTGTCGATGGTGACGTCACGGGCGATTTCCGCCAGTCGCGTCTTGAACCGTTCGCGCACCAGATCCGGCTGTCTGGCTGCGTGCTCGCCGGCCTGCCTGACCAGCTGTTCGAGCTGGGCCAGCATGGCGTTGAAGAGGGTTGAGAGGCTATCGCCTTCCTTCGTGCGCGCCTCGTTCAGCATGTCGAGCGCGCGGTCGAGGCCGGCGATCAGCTCTTTCGTCGTGGCCTCATCGATGGTGGAGCCGGTGCGGGAGGCGCCCTTGGTGACGCCCGGGGCGCTGAGCAGTTCGCCAAAGCGGGCGGGGGCAACGCCGGACTTCGTCCAGTTGCGCGACAGGCGGGCGAGGCGCGCCAGTTCCCGCGCGTCGATGGCGTTGGCGCCGGGATCTTTCGTCCAGTCGATACGGAGCTGCAGCTGGAAGCTGCCGCGCTGGAAGCGGTCTTTCACGCGACGGCGTGCTTCGAAGTCGACAGCTTCGCATCCGGGCGGGAAGTTGGTGCGCAGGTCGACGGACTTGCCGTTGACTGACCGTACTTCCCAGACCCAGACGCCCCATGGCGCCTGGCCCTGAGCCCGGCCGAAACCTGTCATTCCCCGGATCATAGCCCCACCCGTTTCATCGTATGGCCCCGGTCATCGCTGCGGCTTTACCGCAGGCGTGTTGACGCCCGCCGCCTCGTTGGCCTTGCGCAGCTTCCAGTAGGCATCGACGTTCTTCTGGTGCTGGGCGTAGGTCGCCGCGAACTGGTGACCGCCCGTGCCGTCCGCCATCATGTAGATCGCATCCGTCTCGGCCGGGTTCAGCACGGCGCGGATCGCGCCCGCGCCGGGATTGCAGATCGGCGTCTTGGGCAGGCCGGGGATTGTGTAGGTGTTCCACGGCGTTGTGGCGTTGATCTCGGCCTTGGTGATCGAACGGCCCAGCGGTTTGCCCTTGCCGAGCCCGTAGACGATGGTGGCGTCCGCCTGCAGCTGCATGCCGGTGCGCAGGCGGTTGAGATAAAGGCCGGCGACGGTCGTCTGCTCGTCCGGGTTGCCGGTTTCCTTTTCGACGACGGAGGCGAGGATCAGCGCTTCCTCGCGCGTCTTCACGGGCAGGCCTTCCTTGCGTTTGTCCCAGATCTCGTCGAGCAGGGCTTTCTGGGCGTCCTGCATGCGCGTGACCACCGAGGCGACGGTATCACCGCGCGAGACGGCGTAGTCGCCGGGCAGCAGGCTGCCCTCGGCGATCTCCGCCGGGGCTTCGCCGGGAAGCTTGTAGGTCTTGGGCGAGCCGCCGGTCGCCTTCCATTCCCGCTCCCCCAGCAGGTCCATGATCTGCACGACGCTGAGACCTTCGGGAACGATGACAGCGTACTGGAGGGGCGAGCCGGTGCTCAGCTCCTTGACGATGGCTTCCATGCTGGCGCCGGAGGCGATCTCGTATTCGCCAGCTTTCATCACCGGCTTGTCGCCGAGAAGTTCGCGCACGCGCAGGGCGAGGCGGAACTGGTCAGCATCAGCGATCGCGCCGGCTTCCTTCAGCGTGGCGGCAATTGCCTGCGTGGCGGCGCCACGTTCGACCACGACAGCGCGGGCAGCGCCGTCTTCAGTCGTGGGACCCGCAGCCGTGTAGACGTTGTTGAGCCAGAACCAGCCAGCGCCCGCGGCGCCGGCGGCAAGGACGACCAACAGAAAGAGGAATCCAACCAGCTTGCCCAAGCACTACTCCCTGGATGCCCGCCAGTCTTAGCCTGCTTCGAACGGTTAGTCCGGCGCCTTCATCACAAGCGCCGCATTCGTTCCACCGAATCCGAACGAGTTCGACATCGCCGCGCGCACCTTCTTCTTCACGGCCGTGTGCGGTGTGAGGTTGATGGGGCTGTCGAAGGACGGATTGTCGAGGTTCAGGGTCGGCGGGATCACGCCGTCGCGGATCGCGAGGGCGCAGAAGATCGCCTCCACCGAACCGGCCGCGCCCAACAGGTGGCCGATGGCGGACTTGGTGGACGACAGGTGCGCAGTCGCCGCGGCGTTGCCGAGAACGCGGGACACGGCGCGCACTTCGATCTCGTCTCCGGCCGGCGTCGAGGTGCCGTGGGCGTTGACGTAGTCGATCTCCGACGCATCGAGGCCGGAGCGTTGCAGCGCCGTGCGCATCGCGCGCTCACCGCCATCGCCGGTTTCGTCGGGCGAGGTGATGTGGAACGCATCGCCCGTCAGGCCATAGCCGACGACTTCGGCGTAAATCTTCGCACCGCGTTTCTTCGCGTGCTCGTATTCCTCGAGAACGACAATGCCCGCGCCTTCGCCCATGACGAAGCCGTCGCGATCCTTGTCGTACGGGCGCGAGGCCTTGGTCGGCGTGTCGTTGAAGCTGGTGGACATGGCGCGGCAGGCGATGAAGCCGGCATAGCCGATGCGGCAGACGGAAGCTTCGGCGCCGCCGGCGACCATCACGTCGGCATCGCCCCACTGAATCAGGCGCATCGAGTCGCCGATCGCATGTGCGCCAGTGGCGCAGGCCGTGACCACCGCGTGGTTCGGCCCCTTGAAGCCGTACTTGATCGAGAGCTGACCCGACGCGAGGTTGATCAGCGCCGACGGAATGAAGAACGGCGAAACTTTCCGCGGTCCCTTCTCGTGCAGCTCGATGGCGGTGTCGGCGATGGCTTTGAGGCCGCCGATGCCCGAGCCGATCATCACGCCGGTGCGGATCTTGTCGTCGTAGGATTCCGGGAGCCAGCCGCTGTCGGCGATGGCCTCGTCAGCCGCCGCCATTGCGTAGAGGATGAACTCGTCAACACGACGTTGTTCTTTCGGCGACATCGTCTTTTCGGGATCGAAGGAGTTGGGATCTTCCTTCGAGCCGCCGCCACGGCCGCTCACCCACGGCACCTGCCCGCCGATCTTGCAGGCAAGGTCCGAGGTGTCGAACAGGTCAACGGTCTTGAGGCCGGACTCGCCGGCCACAAGTTTTTTCCATGACGCCTCACGGCCATTGGCCAGAGGAGTCACGAGTCCCATGCCGGTAATGACGACGCGCCGCATCTCAGAACTCCGGACTAAGGCGCGCGCGACCTAGACGCGTTCCTTGATGAAGCGGACAGCGTCGCCGACGGTGCCGATCTGCTCTTGCACGTCGTCGGGGATTTCGATGCCGAATTCTTCTTCGAACGCCATCACGAGCTCGACCAGGTCAAGCGAGTCAGCGCCCAGATCGTCGATGAACGAGGCTTTCTCGTTGACCTTCTCGGCGTCAACTTCCAGGCGCTCGACCACGATTTTCTTCACGCGCTCGATCACGTCGGACATGTCATTCCCTTCCAGAATCAAGGCCCTGTCGGACCCGGAAAAACCATCGTTGCGGCGCGGTAACACGCCTGAATTTCTTTGACCATAGCCTCCAAAAACGCCGGGGCCTAGATCATCGCCATGCCGCCGTTAACATGCAGGGTCTGGCCCGTCACGTAAGCGGATTCATCTGATGCGAGATAGAGTGCGGCCGCTGCAATGTCAGCCCCCGACCCCAGCCGTCCGGCGGGAATTCCTTTGAGAAGCCCCTCTTTTTGATCATCCTTGAGGACATCCGTCATCGGAGTGGCGATGAAACCGGGGGCAATGCAGTTCACGGTGATGTTCCGGCTTGCCACTTCCTGGGCGAGTGACTTGGTAAAACCGATCATCCCGGCCTTGGAGGCGGCATAGTTGGTCTGGCCCGCATTTCCCGTAACGCCGACGACCGAGGTGATTCCGATGATGCGGCCGTGGCGGCGCTTCATCATGCCCCGCATGGCGGCGCGGGCGAGCCGGAAATAGGCGCCCAGGTTGACGTTAAGGACGGTCTCCCAGTCCTCGTCCTTCATGCGCATCAGAAGGCCGTCCTTGGTGAGGCCGGCGTTCGAGATGATGATGTCGAGGCCGCCGAGGGCTTCCTCCGCCTTGCCGACGAGTTCGGCCGTGGCGGTGGGGTCGGAGAGGTTGCACGGCAGGATCACCGGCGAGCCGCCAATCTCCGCCGCCGCCTTCTCCAGCGCCTCCACCCGCGTACCGGACAGGGCGACCTTCGCGCCCGCATCCGACAGCGCCTTGGCGATCGATCCACCGATCCCGCCCGAAGCGCCGGTCACCAGCGCGTAACGGCCTGTGAGGTTGAACATCGTTATTCTCCTGATCCCGCGGAGGTCATCCTCGGGCTTGTCCCGAGGATCTCGGTTGGCGCCACAAGGAACTCCAGAAGTTCCGCACATTGTCTAACCGGGATTCTCGGGATGCGCTTCGCTTACCCGAGAATGACCCCAGTGGTTATCTCAAGCTCGCCGCAAATGCTTCCAGATCGGCCGGCGTGTTCAGCGCCACCGTCTCCGCCTCAGGCGCGTTGCGTTTGACCATGCCGGACAGCTGCTTGCCGGCGCCGGTCTCGACGAATTTCTTCACGCCGCCTTCGGTCGTCATCCATTGCACACACTCACGCCAGCGGACGCGGCCACACACCTGCTCGACCAGCAGGCGCTTGATCTCGGCGGGGTCCGACACGGGCCGCGCTGTGACGTTGGCGACGACGGGAACGATCGGCGATGCAACAGCGGCAGAGGCGAGCGCGTCGCGCATGGCGTCGGCGGCGGGGGCCATCAGGGGCGAGTGGAAGGGCGCGGAGACGGGCAGCGGGATCGCTTTCACGCCTTTGGTCTTGGCGGCCGCGATGGCGGCTTCGACGCCAGCCTTCGAGCCCGAGATGACGACGTTGCCGCTGTTATTGTCGTTGGCGACGACGACGACGCCTGCTGCCGAACCTTCAGCCGCAATGGCTTCGGCGACGTCGACATCGACCTTGCCGATGAGGGCGGCCATGGCGCCTGTGCCGGAGGGGGCTGCGGCCTGCATGGCCTGCCCGCGCTTGCGCAGCAGCTTCGCGGCGTCGGTAATGGAGATCGCGCCAGCGGCAGCGAGCGCGGAGTATTCGCCCAGCGAGTGGCCGGCCACGAAGGCGGCCTGCGAAATCTTCACGCCAAAGCTGGCCTCCAGCGCGCGGACGGCGGCGAGGCTGACGGCCATCAGGGCCGGCTGGGTGTTGGCGGTGAGGGTCAGGTCCTCGATCGGGCCTTCCCAGATGAGTTTGGTGAGGTTCTCGCCCAATGCGGCGTCAACTTCCTCGAAGACTGCCTTTGCTGCCGGGAAAGCCTCCGCCAGTTCCTTGCCCATGCCGACGGCCTGACTGCCCTGGCCGGGGAAGATGAACGCGATGCTGGACATGAGAAATGCCTTGGAATCGGGGGCTAAACCGGGATTTCCTAGGAACTGGCGAGCCGGGAGGCAAGGTAAATGCCCCGGCTGCCTGTGGAATGCTTGATTTCCCGATCTTTTCCTGTATTGAGCCCGCTTCCAATGAGAGGCGGTCCCTTGGCCCATCCGGGTGCACGGGATCCATCGTGGGCAGTCCGCCCTTCGGACTGAACGCGCCGCCCCTCCAAGAAGGGATAAAAAATGGCACTTTACGAACACGTGGTCGTCACGCGACCCGATATTTCCCCACAACAGGTCGAAGCCTTGGTGGAAGACATCACCAAGATCGTCACCGAGCTCAAGGGCACGGTTGGCAAGTCCGAATACTGGGGCCTCCGCAACCTTGCCTACCCGATCAAGAAGTCGCGCAAGGCGCACTACTCGCTGCTCAACATCGACGCCCCCGGCGCGGTGATCCATGAGATCGAGCGTCGCCACCGCATCAACGAAGACGTCCTGCGCTTCCTCACCGTGAAGGTGGAAGAGCTGCAAACCGAGCCCTCGCCCGTCATCGCCCGCAAGGACCGTGACGACCGCAAGCGCGACCGTGACGATTTCGGCGGCGGCTTCGGTGGTGGTGGTTTCGGCGATCGTCCGCCCCGCGGCGATCGTGGCGACCGTCCGCCCCGCGAAGACCGTGGCGATCGTCCGCCGCGTCCCCCGCGTGACCGGTAGGAGGAGCAACGAACATGGCTCAACAGAAAATCAATATCGCCAACCTGCCGTCGCGCCGCCCGTTCGGCCGCCGGCGCAAGGTTTGCCCGTTCTCTGGCGCTGACGCCCCAGCGATCGACTACAAGGACGTGAAACTTCTCCAGCGCTACGTCTCGGAGAAGGGCAAGATCGTCCCGGCCCGCATCACTGCGGTTTCGGCCAAGAAACAGCGCCTCCTGTCGCAAGCGATCAAACGCGCGCGCCACCTGTCGCTGCTTCCGTACCTCGTGAAGTAGGAGGAAACATCCCATGGAAATCATCCTCCTTGAACGCGTGGAAAACCTCGGCGCCATCGGTGACGTGGTCAAAGTGAAGAACGGGTTCGCCCGCAACTTCCTCTTCCCGCAGCACAAAGCTCTCCTTGCGACCGACGCTAACAAGGCCCGGTTCGAGCGTGAGCGCGCTGCGATCGAAGCCCGCAACGAGAAAGCCCGCGACGCCGCGAAAGCCGAAGGTCAGTCGCTCGACGGCACGACCTACGTGCTGATCCGTCAGGCTGGCGAAACCGGCCAGCTCTACGGTTCGGTCGCTGCGCGTGACATCGCGGAAGCGATCAACGCTGCCGGTCACAAGGTCGAGCGCAAGCACGTGGCGATCCAGCAACCGATCAAGACGATCGGCATGCATGACGTCACGATCCGCCTGCACCCGGAAGTCGCCCTCAAGATCACGCTCAACGTCGCCCGCTCGCCGGACGAAGCTGAACGTCAGGCCAAGGGTGAAAACGTCATCGCGGCCGGCCAGGCTGCTGACAAGGCTGCTGACGAAGAAGCTGCCCGTGAAATCGCTGCGGCTGCCGCCGCCGCGAACGCGGAACGCGGACCGTCGGAATAAGCCCCGGCTTGATCTGATCAAACGAAGAAAGGCCCGCTCGCAAGAGCGGGCCTTTTGCGTTTGGGCCGGGGGTGTTGGCTACCTGCCGGACACCAGCGTCAGTCCGGTGACCTTCTGCGGGTCCTGCGACTGGCCGTTCACCGAGACTTCGAGATGCAGGTGCGGACCGGTGGAGACGCCGGACGACCCGACCGTGCCGATCACCTGGCCGGAAACCACCGTGTCACCGAGCTTCACCTTCGTCTCGCTCATCTGCGCGAAGCTGATGCGGATGTCGTTGGTGGTTCTCATGTCGACAGTGTTGCCGCGCCCGTTGCCTGTACCGACGTAGGTGATGCTTCCAGCGGCCGGCGCGTGGATGGCGACGCCCTGCTGCGCGGCGATGTCGATGCCCGCGTGGAAGTCGGACTGGCCGGTGAAGGGATCGCGACGCATCCCGTAGGTAGAGACCACGCGGCCCGGTGATCCGATCACCGCAGTCTGCGCGCCTTCAAGCGAGATGGCTTTCAAGGGTGCAGGCGGTGCAGCAGGCGCGGGCGGTGCTGGCGGCGCCTGCATGTTGTTGCGCGCCGGAGGCGTGGCGGGCGTGGGCGGCGTCGGGGCCACGGCCGGGGTCGGCGCAACGAACGGCGTCAGCGGTGTGGGCGCGATAGCCGAGACCGGCGACAGCGGAGCCACAGGAGCGACCGGAGCGAGCGGCGCAATACCTTCCAGCGGACCAACCGGCGCAGGCGCTTCCGGCGGAATCGGCGGCACAGGCGGCGGCTGCGACTTCGGATAGCCCTTGCCGTCCAGCTCATCCGAGCACGTGACGCTGAACATCATCCGCCCTGTCTTGCCGGCGCTGCCGACAACGTCGCCCTTCGGCACGATCTGGTCGCGCGACACCGAGAGAGAGCCGAGGCCTTCCATGCGGGCGTAGCAAGTCTCGCCGGTGTCTCCCGGTGCAGTCTGCAGCAGCTCGACGCGATAGCCCTTGGCTGCATCGCCGCCCGTGCCCACGACCTTCGCGCGGAAGGTTGCGCGGATCTTGCCGTCCGTGGTGCTGAACTCGGCGGCGGGCGGCGCTTCCGGCGGCGCGGGGGCTTCTGGCGCCTCGATGGCTTCCGGTGCTTCGGGCGCCTCAGGCGCTTCCAGCGCTTCAATTGCTTCCGGAGCCTCAGGAGCCTCCGGCGCTTCCGGCGGGGCCGGAACAGCCAGCATCACCTGCGCCACCGCGATCGGCGCGCCGACGAGGCCTGCCATGCAGGCCGCGATGATGGCGGCGCGTGCGGGCTTGCGCTTGGCTTGCGACAGCGTGCGCGAGACGCGCAGCATCAGGCTGCGGCTGCCAGCGAGCGACATGGAGGCCGCGGGCGCATTTGCCGAGAGACCAGCCGAGAAGCTCGCCACATCGCGCAGTGCACGGGCGTAGACGATGCGCGAGGACGCCATCTCGATCACGGCCTCATCGACCGCGAGTTCGCGCGCCACATCGAGTTCGCGGCGGATCAGCCAGGCGAACGGGTTGAACCAGAAGATATCGGCGGTGACCCGCTCGATCGGGCGCAGCCAGCCATCGCCGCGCGCCACGTGCACGCATTCATGGCCGACGACGAGATCGAGGGATTCCTTGCTGAGACGGTCTTCCAGGCCTTCCGGCAGGCAGATGGTCGGGCGGACGACACCGAAGGAGAAGGGCGAGTGCTGTTCCTGCGTCACCAGCAGGCGCGGATCGCTGCGGAGTTTCAGGCGGCGGGCCCAGTTGCCGACGAAGCCCTTGGCCACGCCTGCGCTGGCGGGGCGCGACATGTTCACGATTCCGAGCAGCGATTTCAGCGCGTGTTGTGCCAGCACGAAGCGCACCAGCCAGCCGGCGATCACGACCATCAGGGCGATCTCGAACGGATTGGCGGCGGCGAGCATCGCCATCACGCTGCCGCCGTTCTCGACCACCGTGGTTTCGACGTTCGCGAGTTCAAGCGCGTGCATACCGGCGAGTGTGTCGCCGGTTGCTCCGATGGAGACGGTGGCGATGGCGGTGGTTTCAGCCGGCGCGAGGCCGAGGCCGAACAGGATCACGATCGGAGCTGCCAGCCAGGGCGCGACGAGGAGCGCGGTGGCGCCGCGCCAGATCCATTGCCGCGCGCGGCCGGAGACGTTGCTGGAGCGCTGGAGAAGGCGTCCGGTGGTCCAGAGGATTGCGCCCCAGGCGAGGGAGGATACTGCGAGCCAGATAAGGAGCGTCATTTGCCGTCTTCCTTCTTGTTGGCCGTTTCTTCTGCGTTGAGGATCGCGTCGAGCTCCGCGAGTTCGTCGCTGGTGACGTGGGGGCTGTCGGCGAACATGGAGGCGGGGAGCGCGCCCTTGATGTCGAACACATCGCGCGCCAGCTCGCGGGCCATTGCGCCGAGTACGGTCACGCGGGAGAGGGCCGGTGTGTAGACGGCCACGCCGTGGACTTCGGCCCGGCTGAGCAGGCCCTTCTCTTCCATGCGGGTGATGATTGTGCGGGTGGTGGAGTAGCTCCAGCCGGTTTCGGCGCTCAGGGCGTCGTGGATTTCGCGGGCGCTCATGCGCTCGCCTTGCCAGAGGGTTTTCAGGACCGATAACTCGGTCCGGGTTGCTGTTGATGACATCTACTATTCCTGCTCATCGACGCGATGCTACAGTTGTAGCGTGTCAGCTACGAGTGTCAACAGGGCCTGCCATCTGGCCGTCGGAGACGGCCTGGCGGCGGAGGTTCACCAGCTCGACGAGGCGGGGGTCGTTGCGCCAGATCGCCTGATAGCGGGGGTCTGCGCGCATCCCAGGCGTGAACTCGAACTGGCCGCCGGGCATGGTTTCGGGGATGTAGAGCGTGCCGCCGTTGACCGCTTCCTGCAGCATCGTGATCGCGCGATCGGTGTGGCCGGTGAAGCCGAACTCGATGGCGAGCACCCACATGAGGTCCGCCTTGCCGTGCAGCAGGTTGGCCAGCGGCGCCTGCGGATCCGCATCAGCCCCGCCGACCTCACGGCGGACCTGATCCTCGATCCCTTCAGCGAAGCCAACGCCCTCGCCGCGCATCGCCTTGATCGCAGCGCCCGTCCAGTCGAGCCATTCCTGCGCATCCGGCGGCGGTGCGCCCTTCCAGTATGTCGCGTCGATCTTCGCGCGCATGGCCTCCAGCCCCGCAGCATCGCCGCGCACCAGATGGCTGAGATAGACCTCGCGCAGGACGATGGGGTTGTCCGTGTCTTGCCGCAGCGCATCGAGATAGAATGCGTCCGCCTCGTCATACCGCCCGAGGCATTTGAGGGCGCGCGGCACGCCCATGGTGCGCCAGCCGAACTCCGGATCAATCTTCAGCGCTGCCTGCGCATGCTCCAGCGCCTCGACACAACGCCCGACGCCGGAGAGGAAATACGAGTACGACACACGCGCATCAGCCTGGTTCGGGTCCAGCGCCAGCGCGCGCTCCAGCATGGATTCCGCCGTGGTCCAGCGCCATTCATAGCGGCGATAGTATTCGCCCAGCGCGCCGAGCGCCGGCGCATAATCGGGATCGGCAGCCAGCGCCTGACGCAGGTATTCCGCCCCTTTTGCCTGCCGGTCGATGACCGACAGCTTGTTGGCGGACAGTTCCGGCGTTGCCGCCATGGCATAGATGCGCGCTTTCAGGCTCAACGCCATCGGCGAATTCGCATCGATCGCCAGCGCCTGCCCCACCAGCGCATCGGCGCGACCGCCAAACTCCAGCGCTTGCTTGCCATTGCCCCGCATACGGTAACCGGAAACGGTTTCGAGCAACTGGTTCGCCTCGACCAGAAGGCGATAGCTGCGGCCATCCTCGACACGCGGATCGGCCAGACGTTCGAGCCGGTTCGGGCCGATCTTCACGACCATCTGCTCGAACACCCGCGCCGCCATCTGCTGACGCAGGCGGTTGAGATCGGCGGCGGGGCCGGATTGCGTGCCCGTCCAGACGTTCACGCCATCCCAGCCATCCACCAGCTCGGCGGACAGACGCACCGTGTCGCCCGTCCGTTCGAAACTGCCATCGAGCAGAAGGTCTGCCTGCAGGCGCCTGCCCATCTCGGTGGAGGTCAGGGGCTCGGAGGCGATGGCGAAGGAGGAGGAGTCCGACACCACGCGCAGGCCGCGCACGCGCGACAGCGTGTTGCGGATCTCGCGGGACATGCCCAGCGCCAGCACATCATCGCCCTGCGCATCGCCCAGATTGTCGAAGGGGAGGACGGCGAGGGTCAGGGATTTTGTTGGATCGTTCGTCCATTGCGGCTCGCGGGTCGACAGCCACCAGCCACTGCCGAGAACCAGCACCGCCAGCGTGGCGATGGCGGCGAAGACCCAGCGCCTGTCCGGTTTCCCGGGTGTCGGAGTGGATGACGGGGGCGGGGCGGGCGTGTCGCCAGCCGCAGCCGCCTCGGCCGCCACGAGCCGGTAGCCAACCTTGGTGATTGTCTCGAGCGTGAAATCCCTGCCGCCGGTCAGCTCCGACAGCTTGCGGATGCGGGAGAGGACGCGGTTGATGGCGTCGTCCGAAACGATCCGCCCGTCCCAGCACTGCGCCGAGAGATCGTCCCGCGTCACGACCTCGCCCTTCGCCTGCACGAGCGCGATGAGCACGGACATCACCCGTGGCTCCAGCGACTCGCGGCCGCCGGGATGGATGAGCTCCCGGGTGGAGGGCCGCACTTCAAGACTGCCCAGTCTGAATCCGGGCTCCCGCGCGAGGTTCATGGGAATGCGTAGGCCTTCGTCCCTTGGTCCCTCAAGCCGGAGCCGGGAGACCTATGTTCTTGTTTTCCCGAGTCATCGGTAGAAAGTCAGGCGAATATCAGGCGGCCGTCCTGATCTTTTTCGGGCAGGCGGCCCAGCCTTGTTTCAACCGCGCCACTCACGAGCGCGGGGCAAACAAGGAAAACCACCATGCCAACCCGCATCCACACCCTGATCGCGGCGACGCTGCTGACGTTCGCTTTCCCGGCCTCCCCGGCCCATGCCGAGGATGGAATCTGGAAGGTGGGCGATGGTTACGTCATCCGCTTCGCGAAGCTGGACCTCTCCAACACGCTCGATCGCCAGACGCTGCTGGGCCAGGTGGAACGCACCGCCGAGAAGCTGTGTCGGAGCGAGCGCCCGGCCGCCGCGCGTAACGCCTGCAAAGCCGAAACGATCCGTTCGATGAAGAATTCGGCGGGGCCCGGCTTGCGGGCCACCCTCGACGTCGCCCGCATCGAGCGCGACGGCATCCAACAGGCCCAGCGATAAGGCGCCCCTGCACCGGGCGCCGGATCGCAGCCTGTCGCGGGAGGGGCCAGCCTCAATGCCCCTCCCGCATCTTGCCTGATCATATTTTGTGCGTCTGACCCATTTTTCGCCCACCAAGCGGGCGCCTCACAGGTGTGAAGCGGAGTTTCGCTCGTGGCGTGGGCACGAATCCCGTCCTCCGCCTAATCAACGGGCAACGCCGCGACAGTTGGCGAAGCCTGCGAGGACCCCATGACCATCCTTCAAACCGGCCGCCGCGCGGCCGTGGGCGTGATGTTTGCCGTGTTGGCAGCCCCTGCCGCCCTTGCCGAGACGAACACGGGCGACACCGCCTGGGTTCTGACCGCGACGGCGCTCGTCCTGCTGATGACCCTGCCCGCGCTCGCCCTGTTTTATGGCGGCCTCGTGCAATCCAAGAACGTGCTCTCCGTGCTCAGCCAGTGCGTGGTGATCGCCTGCCTGATGTCCCTGATCTGGTTCTTCGGCGGCTATTCCATCGCGTTTGGCGATGGCGGCGCGGGCAACGCGCTCTGGGGCGGGCTGGACAAGGCCTTCCTCAACGGCGTGACGGCGGAAAGCGTGAGCGGGACGATACCCGAGTCCGTGTTCTTCATGTTCCAGATGACGTTCGCGATCATCACGCCGGCGCTGATCGTCGGCGCATATCCGGAGCGCGCAGGTTTCGGCTTCGTGCTGCTGTTCTCGTCGGCGTGGCTGCTGCTGGTCTATGCGCCGGTGTGCCATTGGGTGTGGGGATCGGGTGGCTGGCTGTTCGAGCAAGGCGTGCGCGACTTTGCGGGCGGGCTTGTGGTGCACGCGACGGCGGGATCATCCGCGCTGGTGATCGCCAAGATGGTGGGCAAGCGAAAGCACTTCCCGCATGAGATGCGCCCGCCGCACAGCCCTGTGCTGGTGATGATCGGCGCTGCGATGCTGTGGGTTGGCTGGTATGGCTTCAATGCGGGCTCGGCGCTGGGCGCGG